>JAYTDO010000456.1:0-4716 GCA_043735935.1 Chthoniobacteraceae bacterium | reverse complement strand
GAGTGGCGGTGGTGGTGGTGGCGTCCCACCTCCCGGCGGGACGAGCTTGCCACTTTCGATGTCGGCACGCAGCGCCGCGCATTCGATCGGATCAAGGATGCCGTTGCCATCCACGTCGTACGGTCGGAGCCACTCGGGAAGCGGAGGCGCTGTCGGTCCGGGCGGGACCAGGACGCCACTCTGAATGTCCGCCTGGATCGCGAGGTTTTCAGCCGGATCAATGATGTTGTTGTGATTGAGATCATACGGCTTCAGCCAGGACGGGAGTTCTGGCGGAGCCGGAGGCGTGTGGGGTGTCGGAAGGACCAGCGTTCCAGCCGCGATCGCTGCCTTCACCGCTTCGATTTCGGCCGCATTCAGACGACCATCGCCATCGAGGTCGTAGGGCTTGAGGATGTCGGGCAGTTTTCCGACGGATCCTACCGGCTGAAGTTTCCCACTTTCGATGTCCGCCTTCACCGCAGCAAGTTCTGCGGCATTCAGCTTTCCGTCTCCATCGAGGTCATACGGCTTCAACTGATCAGGCAGCGTGGCGTCAAAGCCCCACGGAGGTAATAGTTTCCCATTCTTCATCGCCTTTCGCGCCGCGGTACGTTCGGCCAGATCGAGCCGTCCATCGCCGTTGGCATCGAAGCTTTTTAACGCATCGGGGAGCTTCCCGTCGCACTTGGGTAATTCCACATTTCCGGCGGCGAGATCGGCGCGGAGAACACGTGCCTCATCGGGACTCAGCTTCCCATTCCCGTCGGTGTCATATTTTTTCAGATCCTTGGGAAGCGGAAAGACTGGGGCGGGCGGCGGCGGAAAGGTTCCGGCTTGCACGTCTGCCTCCCAGGCCGCGCGTTCGGCATCGTCGATCGTGCCATCGCCATTCGCGTCGTAGTGTGCGCGGACGGCGGCAAAGTAATTTACGACTTTGGCGATGTTGTTATCCGTCGGGACAGGTGCGGTAGCGCGCTTGGCAGCGTGAGCACTAGTGACTAGCCCTGCGGCTGCGAGCGCGGTGAGAAGGATGGGGGTACGTTTCATAAATGCGGGCGGGTCTGGGGATCGTTTGTCTTTGGAAAAGTGATCCTTATGGCAGTGAAGTGCATCGCTGTATACTACCCGTTCAGGTAATATCGACCGACGCGCGCTTCGCTGATTTTCCACGCCCGTTCTCCGCTCAATATCCATTTGAACGAAACGTCATCCGCGTTTTCCGCCAGTCGCGTCCCCCAAAACATGTTCCGCCCTCTCGCCATCGTCATGCTGTTCCTTGTGTTCGGATCGACCGGGCTCGGGGCCGGATCGCACGAACGCGCGCTGAACGGCTCCACCTTTTCGATTCGCGACGAAGGGGTCCTTCGCTCGTTCGCGGTGGCGACCGATGAAGTCGGGAGCATCGGCACCGCCGGTCGCGGAAACGTGCACAAGATCGCGCCACAGCCACACGCCGAAGGCGTCCGCCAGAGGGCGGGCGCAGGTCGCGACCTTTTGCTGTACGAGATCGGGAGACCCCGGACGGAATACACGCGTCGTTGGCTGACTCCGCGTGTGCTGGCGCGCCTCGCTGAAGGCGTGGACGCCAATGCGATCGCTGCCGCCGTCGGCGCGGTGCGGGTCGAGCGGCCCGGCTACGCTCCGGCCATGGCCATTTTCGACGCGCCTGCCGGAGCAGGCAATGCGCTCGCCCTGGTGGAACTGCTCCGCGAGCAAGCCGGCGTGGAATACGTCGAACCCCTGCTGGCTCGCCAGGCAAAGAAGCGCTTCACGCCAAACGATCCGCTCTTTTCGGACACTGCGGCAAATGCGGGCTACCAATGGCATCTCAACAATGTCGGGACGCGCGGAGGCTCAACCGGCGTCGACCTCAACGTGATGACCGCGTGGGACAGCTTTCGCGGAGCAGGCGTGCGCATCGGGATCATTGATGACGGACTCGATCTACTCCACCCGGATATTCTCCCAAACGTCGACGCTTCGCTCAGCCACGATTTTAACGACGGCGACAATGATCCCTCGCCCGCTGCGGCCGACATCCACGGCACGGCGGTCGCCGGGTTGGCCGCCGCGCGGGCAAACAACGGGAGCGGCGGTTGCGGCGTCGCACCTGAGGCCACTCTCGTCGGCCTGCGCCTGCTGGGTGGGCCGCAATCGGATGCCGGCGACGCTGCCGCTTTTGCGTGGAGGAACGACGTGATCGCGATCAAAAGCAACTCATGGGGACCGAATGATGACGGCGCGACGATCGCCGGTCCGGGCATCCTCGCCAGCGCCGCGATCGGAGACGCGATCGCCACTGGGCGCGCGGGAAAGGGCGCTGTCTTCTGCTGGGCGAGCGGCAATGGCGGTGTCGGCGACAATTCCAACTTCGACGGTTACGCCAACAGCGTTTTCACCCTCGCGTTTGGCGCCGTGACGGACGCAGGCACCCTCGCCAGCTATAGCGAACAAGGAGCGAATCTGACCGGGGTCGTCCCCTCGGACGGCGGCAGCCAGCAGATCACCACGACCGACCTCCGCGATGCGGCCGGCTACAACAACGGACACAAGGCGGGCAACTACGCAGACGCAAACTACACCGACAACTTCGGCGGCACATCCGCCGCTGCGCCTCTGGCCGCGGGAGTCGCCGCGCTGGTGCTCCAGGCAAATCCGGCCCTGGGCTGGCGCGACGTGCAGGAGATTCTCATCCGTTCTGCGAGGAAGAACGCACCGACCGACAGCGACTGGATCAACAACGGAGCTGGGCTCCACTTCAACCACAAATACGGTGCCGGACTGCTCGATGCCGCGGCGGCTGTCGCTCTCGCCCAAGGTTGGACAAATCTCGGCCCGCTCACGACGTTGCGGAAGTTGGACGTGATCCCAACCAACATCCCGGACGCGCCTTCCAATGGCGTCGCAAAGACGTTCGTCTTCGGCGCGAGCGACGGGCTCCGAGTGGAACGCGCGAGCGTCGCGGTGAGCATCACGCACGCGGCACGCGGCACGCTCGAGATCGATCTCACCTCGCCGAGCGGCACAGTCAGCCGGCTGGCAACCCAGCGCGTGCTCGACAGTGGCGCGGACTTGAACTGGACGTTTTCCACCGTGCGCCACTGGGGGGAGAGCGCGGTCGGCACATGGACCGTCACTGTGCGGGACAAAGTGCTCGGCACCACGGGCACGCTGAACCGCGTGACACTCCAGCTTTCCGGGAGCAGCGCGACCGGGACGACCGCGCCGACGATCACCAGCGCGACCAGCGGCAGCAGCAATGCCGGGATTGGATTTTCCTTTCAAATCACCGCCAACAACGCGCCGACGATTTTCTCCGCGACGGGCTTGCCGGCGGGCCTCAGCGTCAATGCAACGACCGGGTTGATCAGCGGGGTGCTCTCGTCCGCCGGTTCGTATCCCGTCACCGTCAGCGCGACCAATGCCTACGGAACGGGAACGGGTTCTCTCACGATCATATTGACTGCCAATCTCATCGCGAACCTCGCGGACGCGCTCGATCAGCCGACGTTCCCCTGGGACCTCGACCTTTCAAACCCGTGGACGCGAGTCGCCGGAGCCGCGCCAACCTCGCACGACGGGTCCGATGCGGCGCGCAGCGCAACGATCGCCGACAACGGCAGCACTTCGTTTTCCGTCATCGTCGTCGGCCCGCAAGTGTTGCGCTTTTGGTGGAAGGTTTCTTCCGAACAAAGATTCGATTTTCTCCACTTTCTCCTCGATGGCGCAGACCAGGCGGCCATTAGCGGCACGGTGGACTGGCAGCAACGTGGAATCGTCATCCCGTCTGGCTCGCATGAGCTGCGCTGGACGTATGACAAAGACGTAAGCGGCAACGCGGGCAGCGATGCAGCTTGGGTGGATGAAGTCACGTTGACGCCCTTCGCGACTTCGCGACCGGTCTTCACGACGGAACCGTCGGCGCTTACCGTGGCTGCCGGCGGCATCGCCGCGCTCGTGAGCAATACGGGCGGACCCGGGCCGATCACGTATCAGTGGCAACGCAACGGGACGAACATCAGCGGCGCGTATGCGCGCACCTACACGATCACGTCGGTGCTGACGACGCAGGCGGGCAATTACACGTGCGTGGCCACCAACAGCTACGGCTCGACCACCAGCCTGACAGCAGCGCTCACAGTGCCGACCGCCGATGCGAACATCGCGACGGCGGTGGACACGACCACGCTGGCCTGGGCGAAGAGCGGGAATACGCCGCAATTCACGAGAACGACGCTCCTCTCGAACACGCACGACAACGTCGACAGTGCCATCGCCACAGGCCTTTTCCCCGGCGCGAGCACCACGATTTCGACGACGGTCGTCGGCCCTGGAACGGTTTCATTTTGGTGGCGCAGCGATGGTACGATCGACGAGGACGTGCTCGGGTTTAATCTGGATGGCGTCGAGGCCGATTACACCACCAGCACGGGCGGGTGGACGCAGGCGACCGCTTCGGTCCCGAACGGCTTGCACACGCTCTCGTGGACTTACTACGCGGGCAGCGCCGGGAGCGGCATTGCCGGGCGCGGGATCGTGGATCAAGTCACTTTCACCCTGACACCGTTCGGCACATGGCAGTCGACCAAGTTCACGGCCGCACAACGCGTGGACTTCAACATCGCCGGTCCAAACGCCGATCCGGACGCGGACGGGATCACAAATATCGCGGAGCAGTTTTTCGGATCGGCTCCGCTGACGAGTAATAATGCGAGTGCGCCGACGCTCGCGCGC
>JAYTDO010000455.1:0-3243 GCA_043735935.1 Chthoniobacteraceae bacterium | reverse complement strand
CGCGGAGCATCGTCCGCGAGGGCTTGGGCGACGCGGAGCACAAGAGAGCAGCGGGCGTTTCGCGGGAGGAAATGTTCCGGCGGTTGTTCGCGGTCGTCGATGAAATCGCACCGCAGAGCTGATGACCGCCGTCCGCGGGGTTCTGGATACCAACGTCGTCATCGCCGCCCATCGGAGCGGCGGCGCGGCCAGCCCGAATCGGGAAATCCTCGCATGCTGGGCGGCGGGTGATTTCACCCTGCTTTATTTGGAAGACGTCCTTCTCGAATACGTCGAGAAGCTCATCGAGTTTGGCGTCCCGGACGAAAAGCTGCGGGAGTTCGTCCGCTCCGTCGGCGTCCTTGGCGAAAGGGTGGCGATTGTTTTCTTTCATCTCCGCCGGTATCCCGCGGATGCGGACGACATTGCGTTTCTGCTCTGCGCCATCAATGGCCGCGCCTCCCACCTAGTCACTTACGACAGCGGCTTTTCAGAGATCGCGGCGGATTGCTCCTTCGCCATCTGCGAACCGCTCGCCTTTCTCGCCACGCTGCGCGGAGCGCCGGTAGCGTGACGCTGCTTCACCACCGCGCTGGCTCCAGGCAATCGCGGCCCTCACCACGAAGCTCAGCTTCCCCACGCAAAACGGCGTTGCCAAGTCCTCAATTTGGCAACGAGGGGTGAACCACCTCTAGTTCCAGGCTGTCTCGCCCCGCCACAAAGGTCAGCTTCCCCGTGCAAATACGGCGTTGCTGAGTCCTCGACTTGGCAGCGAGGGGTCAACGGCTGCCTGTCTGGTGCGAGTTCATGCCTTACCAAACGTGCGAAGAAATCCGATTGCCTCCTGACGCGTTGGGAATGTGGCTTCGATCTTCGCCCCGTTGTTGAATCGAACAACGATTTCGAACATTTCCCGCTGTTCGGCATCTTCTCGGACGCGAGACGACCTCTCTTCCTCGATCAAGTAGGCAATCGCGCTCTCGACATCCGCGTATTCAGTCGAGTGGCCGCGGAGAATTGCCAGGCGGACTGAAATGACGCCGCGGAGCAGCGATGCTTCCAGCCGCGCTTGGAACTCGGCAACCTGAGCTGCATGAAGTCGATAGAGTGACTTCAAAAAACGTTCAGTTGTCGCCGGTTGGGGCAGCGTCTCCCATTGCGTGATCTTCCGCTGGAACTCGTCCTCGGTCGTGACGCTGTCCACCGATGCCGCATCAATTCCGACTTCGTGGAATGCTTCGATGATTGAGTCGTATGGGATGTGAAGAACCGAGAATCCTTTCGACTCCAGTTGAGCCAAGGCATTGCGGGTGAACTCGCCGGAAAGCACGGCACCGCAGAATGGTTGATGGCGCGCGAACGTCAGTGCGACGGGTATCACCGCCGATTCAATCTCTTGGACCTTATTCTTCGAGTGCTTGGTGTATCTGCGCCACGCTGATTCTACGAATGCCACCGGCACACCGACCGCGTCGTCAGTGCCACCTCGTTCGAGCACGTAATCAAGATCGTGGCGATTGCCGTAAGAATCCTGCCAGGTCACTTTCGACAAATCTTTGCCGCCCTGTTTTGCTCGCGCACGGCGGGGTTTTTTGTAATCGAGGTAAAGCCCGTGTTTCCCAGCGATGCTCCTGAGCATATCGAGGACGAATTGCTCAAAGATGTCGCCGATCATCTGTCCCCAACGATGCGCGTGCGATTCAGCCATAGGTTATCCGCGAACCCAAAGATGGCCTTCGCAAAGTGGCACGCGATGCTTGCGGTTTTTCCACTTGTTGTTTCGGTCGCGAAGTTTCTCGAAGTTCCATGATTCAAAACCAGCGGCTAGCGCCAGTTTGCCGAGCCATTCGATGACCGGCACGTAAACGCCATAGGGTGCGGAATCGCCGATGACGAAACAGACCTCCGAAGGCGACGCACAAGCTCGTCGGAGCGCCTGCCACGTCTGCGCCATGTCGAGAAAGTAACAAGCAATCATGTTGTTGTAAGTCTTCTTGCCGCCACGCTCCAACCGAACGGACGAAAGCTCGCGGCAAACCGGCACGATTTCATCGCGAATGGGCGCAAGCTCCGGCGCAGCCAGCACTTCGTCGAGATTCACGGAATTGGGTGGGACGTGCTGGGAGCACGCGCGCACCAAGTGTCGCCGAACCGTTTCCTGAAGATCGCCCCAGCCGCGAATCTCACCCATGAACGCCATCTCCAATCGCGTGGCATCGGCATAGTCGTAATTGTTCGCGTAGGGCGGTGAGGTGATAACCAGCGTAGCCCAACCGTCCGGCACGGTCGCACACTTGCGCGCGTCATCCACACGCAACTTTGCCAGCGGCTTGGCGCGGTGCGCCATGAAACGGATGTCGGCGGCAATCATTTGCACCACCTTGCGCAGCGTAACTTCGGGCGGCGGCGGCACGGTCTTGCGCCGGCCTGGCAGCACATATTGCCACGGTGCCGTGCCCGCTTCGGAAACCACGCGCAGTGATGACACGAGCGCCATCCAGAGCAGTCCGGCTTCGGGAGAACCGTCTTGCTCGGCCGCGACGGCCTGACGGAAACGATCCAAATAACCAAGCGTCTCAAGTCCGTAACACTTCCCGATGATTTCCGGGTAATGCTCCGTTTGTGCTATCGCATTCCGGGCAAATCCGAATGCTCTGTCTGCTTTGGAAATAAACCGCTCTGGGTCGGTGGCGTAACTCAACTTGGCTTGCGCCACTCGATACACGAACGGATGCGCTTCGATACCATAGGACGGGACACCCATTTCATCGCACGCCAGACAAGTCGTTCCCGAACCGACGAACGGGTCAAGCACCCGAAGGTCGCTGCCACCTCGTTCAGCGAGCAACCACTTCACCCACTCCGCCGAAAAACCCGCGCTGTAACGAAACCACCGGTGAATCGGCAGCCGCATGTTGTTGAGAAAGTTGGACGTGTGTCCGACGACATCCAGCGCGGGACGGACCTCTTTGGCTTCCTGATCGGCCTCAAACAAGTCGAGAACGGCTTGCTCGTAATCTTCGCGGAGAACGAGCAACACCGGATCCGCTTGGGGCGCAGCGGTGGTTTGTATTGAATCGGGCATCTTTCGTGGAAGCTGACTCCGCGCCGTCGGGAACTGCAAGCGGCAAACCCTGCCGGGGGAGTTCCGCACGACCAAAGGCCTGCATCTATTCCTTCCCTTCCTATCGCTCCGCGTGATTGATTCACGCGACATCGCCATGCCTACCGCTCCGCAGTTTGATTCCATCGAAGACGTCATCA
>JAYTDO010000454.1:0-7228 GCA_043735935.1 Chthoniobacteraceae bacterium | reverse complement strand
GTCCTGAAACTGTTCCGGCGTCAGGGGTTCGATTGGAATTTCGGTCACCGCGAGGTTTTTCTGCAAGGCGACGATCGCGTCGGCGTGGTCCTTTTTCTGGGCGTCAAATTGCTTGAGATTCGCCGCCTCAGGATAAGGATTGAGCGTCTCGAGGCGATTCAACTCCGCTGTTTTGGTGGCGTAGTCGCCCTGCACTTCCTCGTATTTTCCCTTCGCGGCGAAAAGAAGATACCCGAGCGCAACGAGGCTTACCCCCATGAACACGATGAACCCGGTGAGGAATTTGTTCTGTTTGATCCAGTTCATTTCGTGACCTTCGGAAATTTAATCGGGTCTTTCAGGACGAGCGGGACCTCGTAGTCCCAGCCCCATGTGTTCTCGTCGGGGACGGTGCGTTTCAACTCGTCTTTCTTGATTTCGTAATGCGGTGACTGCTCGAGGTTCGTCAGGAAGTCGTCGACCACCGCCGTCCCGCGGGGATTGTCGCAGTAGAGTCCGCGAATAATGATGCGAACGGGCTCCTTCTTGGCGCCTTGCCCACCGCCTGGACCCGGTTGGACCGGAGCAGGGTTATTGTCGCCGGTGGCGGTGTCGGGTCCAAAGGAGGTAATCCAGATCGATTCCGCAGGCAGGCGGCCATTGATGTCGTTGATGATCGTCGTCCAGTAGTCGCGCTCCCGCACTGCGCGCAGCAGCGGCGTCGCAGTCTCTTCCTGTTTCTTTATCTCCGAACGCGCCGCGTTCATCTTGGCTTCGACATCCTTCAACGGCCGAATCTTCGCCTCCACTTTCTCGACGACTCCCGCGGTGATTACGGCGGCTTGTGTGTAGTAAAGATACCAGCCCGCCATCGCGAGCAGCGCGCAGACGCCGGCCATGACGATGAACGGAATTTGCTCCGCCATCCGATGCCGTTGCACGACGCTTGCCGGTCGAAGGTTAAACTCCATCGGGCAACTGCTCGTCCCGCGAAGCGCGAGCCCGACAAGCTCACCGAGCGTGTGCGCGTGCGCGCCGACGGCCTCGAGATTGAGGTGTGCAGAATCGACGGTCACATTCCGCAGCGGATTGAAAAACTCGACCGGGAGCTGGAGCTTCTCGTGGAAGAACTCCCGCATGTAAGGCAGGCTCGCCGTGCCGCCGCACAGGAGGACGCGGGTTGGCGCCTGGCCGTGCTGTTGAGAGCGGTAAAAACTGATCGATCGTGCGATCTCAGCGTGCAGGCGCGTCATCGTGTTACGCACGATCTTGGAGACGCGGGCGACATCCGGATCGTCCGGGTCCGCGTAAGAGCCGCCAAGGCTCACAAAGCCGTCGCGTTTCTTGCGCTCCTCGGCCGCGACGAACGGTTCGCCGAAATCCTTGCCGATCGCCTGCGTCACGGTGTTTCCTCCCTGATTGAGGATGCTGCGGCTGAAAACCTTGTGCGGCTCGATGAAAATCAGGTTCGTCGTCCGGGCCCCGATATCGATGATGAGCGAGCACCCTGTCTCATCACTGTAATTGTAGCGATAGGCATTGTAGATCGCCATCGGCGCGACGTCGACCGTCTGTGTCTTGATCCCGGACGTCTCGACTGCGTCGTTGATTTCATCCAGCAGATCGGCCTTGATCGCCACGATCACGACCTCCACTTGCGCCGGATCGCCGCTGTCGACGAGCTGATAATCCCAAACCACCTCGTGGATCGGATACGGCACGTTTTGCTGAGCCTCGAACGTGACGATCTGATCGACCTGCTCTTCCCCGACGGACGGGAGCTTCACAAATCGGGTGAAAATCGCCTGCGACGAGATGGCGTAATTGATCTTTTGGCCGCTGTAGCCCAGTGCGCCGATCATCTCCGAGAGCGTCAGCTTGGTCTGCGCGAGCCGCGTCGCATCCGGCAATGCCGGGTCCGCGAGCAGTTCACTCGTCTTGTAGTTTGTGAGGACGAGTCCCCCGTTTTGCCCTGTCCTAAATTCGGCAACACCCACGGTCTGGGTGCCGAGATTCAGGCTTAGGATGCGATTTGTTGCAGCCATGAAGATGGAGTCGAGCCTCAGCGCGCCTTCTTGAGCGCTTCGTAACGATCGTAAAATAGCGGAGCGAACGGCGTCTCGTCCTTGTTCAAGACCATCCCGGGAATGTGTGCGGCATTCGGTATCACGCCTGGCTTCCAGGACGCTTTGTCGAGGACCAGTCCCGATTTGGAGACCTCGACCCAGACGTTTTCGATCGCCGACGCCGTGAAGGCCTTGCCTCCCGTGAGCTTTTCGATCGTTTTCGGGGAAATGTATACCACCGCGAAGTGCTCGCGGGCTTTCGCGATCGTCACGTAAGTCGCCTCTCCATCCAGCAGCTTCTTTTCAAAGCTGATCGTGAATTTGAACGTCAGCTCTTCGATATCATCAGGCTTCGTCTCGTAATCCACCTCGATCTCCAGCCAGTCCGCCGCCCGGGAGCGTTTGGTCGGGCCACTCGTTAAATTGTATTCGGGCGTCTTCACCGCGGCGGGCGAGACCTTGCCGAGCTTGACCGAGCCGGGCCCTACTGGCGCCTGGGCGAAAGATTGCAGCCCGAGTGCGAGCGTCGCGAGGATGGAGAGCGTGGCGGTTTTCATGAGGGGGAAATCTTAGGTGGATTCGTTTCCGATAGCGGTCGGAGTATGTCTAGGATTTGTTTCGTGTTGGGAAGAAAAAAAGTGCTCGAACGCTTAATTTATGCGGGTTCGGAAGTATTCAATCGTCTGCCGAATCCCAGCGTCGAACTCCACTTTCGGCTCCCATTCCAGCACGGCGCGCGCCCGACCGATGTCCGGCTGACGCACTTTCGGATCGTCCACGGGGAGGTCTCGAAACTCGATCTGGGATGCGGTTCCGGTGATCCGAATAATCTCCTCGGCGAACTGCTTGATCGTCATTTCCCGCGGGTTTCCGATGTTCACCGGTTCATGAAAATCCGACTGCGAGAGCCGGAAAATCCCGTCGATCAAATCCGAGCAATAGCAAAATGAGCGCGTCTGCGAGCCGTCCCCAAAAATCGTCAGCGGCGTCCCGGTCAGCGCCTGCCCGATGAACGCCGGCACCACGCGCCCGTCGCGCAGCCGCATCCGCGGCCCGTAGGTGTTGAAGATGCGCACGATGTGCGTATTTACGCCGTGAAAACGGTGGTAGGCCATCGTGATCGCCTCCGCGAATCGCTTCGCCTCATCATAGACGCCGCGCGGTCCGATCGGGTTCACATTTCCCCAATAATCCTCCCGCTGCGGATGGACCAGCGGATCGCCGTAACACTCGCTCGTGCTCGCGAGCAAAAAGCCCGCGCCTTTTGCTTTGGCCAGCCCGAGCGCGTTGTGCGTGCCCAGCGAGCCGACCTTTAGCGTCGGGATCGGATGCTCCAGGTAGTCGATCGGGGACGCGGGCGATGCGAAGTGAAAAATGTAATCCACATCATCTGGCAGGAAGATGTAGTTCGACACATCGTGCTTGATGAACTTGTAGTTCTCGTTGCCCGCTAGGTGCTCGATGTTGGCGACATTTCCCGTGATGAAATTGTCGATCCCAATGACCCGATGCCCCTCAGAAAGGAGACGATCCGTGAGGTGCGACCCGAGAAATCCCGCCCCTCCGGTGACTACGGAAATCGGGTGTGAAGTAGCGCGGGTAAACATGCGGGGGCGGTATGTAAAGCGCGGTCAGCCCCGTGGCAATACTGAATCCCGAAAACTCGACGGCCCGCACCCACCAGAGATTTGCGCGAGCAAAATCCGCCCAATCATGCTAACCGGTTCGCCCAAGATGCACTTCCTCCGAGTCTTCAGCGTCGCCGCAATCGCCGCCGCCGCATTTTTTGCTTCTCCTTCACACGCCCAGTGGAACGGCTACGCTGGCGATCCTCAGCATACCGCCATCTCCGCCGTCGCCGCCAGCCCGCTCACCACCATCCGTTGGTCTACGCCGGTCGACGAAGCCCCGCCAGCAGGCACCATCTACATCCACTACGGCTCCCCGGTCATCACTGCCGCCAATACCGTCGTCGTCCCGGTCCGAGCCGCCGGCGGCGCCTACTGCATCGACGCCCATGCCGGGGCCGACGGGTCGCTTCTTTGGGAAACCATGACCGATTACGTCATCACTCCGACCACTGGCGGATGGGTGCCCAGTTTTTCCCCGACGCTGACTCCGGGTGGAAGCTTATATTACCAGGGCATCGGCGGCACGGTCTGGCGAATCGCCGACCCGAATTCCTCCGCGATCAGTCCCGTCCAGATCAGCTTTCTCCCGGACTACACCGCAAACAAAGCCGCCTACGACACCACCGTCTTCATCAGCACCCCGATCACCTCCGACGCCGCGGGCAATATCTATTTCGGCTACGAAGTCTCCGGCAGCGCTCCCGGCGCCCTGACCAGCGGCATCGCTCGCATCGCCCCGGACGGCACAGCGACGACGACATCCGCCAACGCCGCATCCGGCATCGCCGGCGCTTTGAACCTGCGAATGGGCACCAACAGCGCTCCCGCGCTTTCGCTCGACGGATCGACGCTCTACGTCGCCATCCACGGCAATGGCGACTACCTCGCCGCCATCGACGCTGCCACCCTCGCGCCACAACATCACACCGCTCTCGGCGGCATCATCGCGGACGTCTCCACCGCGTCCCCGACCATCGGCCCTGACGGCCATGTCTATTTCGGCGTTTTGTACGGATACCATTTCCGCGGCATCCTCCAGCATTTCACCGCCGATCTTTCCCAGACTCTCACCTCCGGTTCGTTCGGCTGGGACGACACCCCCTCCATCGTTCCGGCCAGCATGGTCCCGAGTTACCACGGGACTTCCAGTTACCTCCTGATGGTAAAATATAACGACTACAAGGACATCGGGGGCACCGGCGTGAACAAGCTCGCCATCCTCGACCCGAACGATACCCAATTTGACCCGCTCGCTGGCCAGAACGTCATGCGCGAAGTGCTCACGATCGCCGGCGTCACACCTGATCCTGTATTCCCGTACGTCCGCGAATGGTGCATCAACACGGCGGCCGTGGACCCCGCCACCGGCAGCATCCTCGTCAATTCCGAAGACGGCACCCTTTACCGTTGGAATCTCGCCACCAACACGTTCGCCGAAAGCATCGAGCTCCAGGCCCTCGGCACGCTCGAAGCCTACACCCCCACCGTCATCGGCCCCGACGGCACCGTCTACGCCATCAACAAAGCCACCCTTTTCGCCGTCGGTGTCCCCGAGCCGACGAGCGCGCTCCTTTTCGCCATCGGTCTCGCCGTCATTCCCGCCCTGCGGCGCAGGGCGCTTTGCGTCGCCTGAGATCGAGTCGCGGCGGGCGGGCTTAGCGTGCGCCCCAGCCGAAGAGGACGACCGGGATGGTCTTAAGCAGGATTTTCAAATCCAGCCACAGCGACCAATGGTCGATGTAGTCGAGGTCGAGTTTCACCCACTGGTCGAAATTTTTTACGTCGTTGCGACCGCTGACCTGCCAGAGGCACGTGAGGCCGGGCTTCATCGAAAGGCGCCGGCGCTGTGCGGTGCTTTCAAATTTTTCGACCTCGTAAATCGGAAGCGGTCGCGGGCCGACGAGGCTCATCTCGCCTTTGAGCACGTTCAGGAGTTGGGGAAGTTCGTCGAAGCTCGTCTTGCGAAGGATCTTCCCGATCGGCGTGACGCGCGGGTCTGCGTCGAGCTTAAAGACCGGGCCGCTCATGACGTTGAAACGAACGAGCTCGTCGCGCTGCATTTCCGCGTCCGAGCGCATCGAGCGGAATTTATACATGGTGAAAGGTTTGCCGTTCTTGCCGCTGCGGGCCTGGCGGAAGACGATCGGGCCGGGCGAGGTGAAACGAATGAGGAGCGCGGCGAGAAAAAAGATCGGCGCGGCGAGGATGAGCCCCAGCAGGGCCCCGAGGCGGTCGACAAAGTCTTTCACCAACAGCGCCCACGAGAGATCGGGCGTGGTGCGGAAGACGAGCATGGGGCGCGTCCCAAAGACGTCGAAATCTGGTCGGGCGATCGAGGTGCGGATAAAGTCGGCGACCATCCAGGCTTCGACGCCTTCGATCTCGCAGGCGGCGATCGCCTCCTGGAGAAGATTGAGCTGGCTGTGGCCGCCGGCGAAGATGACGCGGCTCACCGAGTGTTTGTGGAGCGCGTCGACGAGGTCGCTCGTCGGCTGCGTTTCGAGGTCGATCTCCGCGACGATCTCAGTCTCCATGACCTGTGCCGGCGTGAAGGAATGCCGGAGCGCGTGCATGTCTGCCGGCGTCCCGGCGAGGACGACGGGCTCGCGCAAATCGCCCCTCTTCACCCCCTCGCGATAACGCAGGATGGAGACGCGCTCCCGGAGGAGGAGCAGCGCAAGCGCGAACAGGGCGAAGAGCGGCATGACGGCCCGGCTCGGCACGTTCAAGCGCAGGAAATACGAGGACGCCGCGATGAGCAGCCCGATCCAGAACGCGGTGCGGGCGAGCTGCTCGAGCGTGCGGCGCAGGGTCTTCTGAAGCGGATGGCAATAGTAGCCGTGCAGCTCGAGGATGATCGGGCCGCCGGGCATGATGACGAAAAGGATCCACTGGAACTCGGAGAACGGCCCGATGGGCTTGTCGAAAAGAAACCAGTTCGTTCCGACAAAACGCAGCGTGTGTGCGAACCAAAAGGCGAGCACCATCAGCAGACCGTCGAGGATCTGTTGGAATTGGAGATTGAGTTCTTGTTTTCGACCGAGCATCGGGTTCGCTGCGGGGGACGCGCGGGATTGATTCGCGCCAGACCACCTATGAGCGCCAGCAAAAAGACGAGTGATTTACTGAACTCCGCAAACGTCGTCGCCACGATCCCGACTCCCGCCGCGCTCGAACTCGCCCTGAAACTCGAGCCCGGCGCCGTCGATTTGTTCGAGCTGCGTGTCGATCATTTCGCCGCCGATCCCGCCACGCTTCTGCGCGCCGCGCCGATGCTTTCCGCCCCGCTCATCGTGACCGTGCGGCATCCCGACGAGGGCGGTCAGGGAAAGCTAACGCTGGCACAGCGGCGGGCGCTGTTCGCGGAGTTCATGCCCGTGGCCGCCTTCATCGACATCGAGCTGCGCTCGATGCGGCCGCTCGCCCGAACCATCGATGCCGCCCGCGCGGCCGGAGTGAAATTGATCGCGTCCGCCCATTTTTTCGACGCCACGCCACCGAGCGGTCGTCTCGCTCGCATCCGGTCGAGCGCCGTGGCGGCGGGCGCCGACG
>JAYTDO010000453.1:0-2512 GCA_043735935.1 Chthoniobacteraceae bacterium | reverse complement strand
CGGATCGCTACCAGATGGACTCCGCCCTCCAAGGCCAGGAGGGCCTCATCAAAGTCACACGATCCCTCGCGGACGGACACCCCTACACGCTCGCCTTCGTCGATATCCGAATGCCTCCCGGCTGGAACGGCATCGAGACCATCGCGAGACTCCGCGATGTCGATCCCGACATGCAGTTCATCATCTGCACAGCCTACTCGGACTATTCCTGGCCCGCGATCCGCCGAGAGCTCGGCCCGACCGACAACGTCGTCATCCTCAAAAAACCCTTCGACACCATCGAGGTCCTCCAACTCGTCCACGCCCTCTCCCAGAAGTGGACTCTCGCCCGCGAGGTCGCCAGTCACATCGCCGATCTCGATGCCGTCGTCGAGCGCCGCACCCGCGAATTGCGCACGGCCAACGAACGCCTGCGCGCAGAAATCGCCGAACGCGCCCGAGCTGAGTCCGCCCTCCTGCAATCCCAAAAAATGGAAGCCATCGGCCAGCTCGCGGCCGGGATCGCGCACGACTTCAACAACATCCTCACCATCGTCCAGGGTCATGCGAGCCTCAGCCTCGCCATTCGCCATCTCGATCCCGAAGTCAGCGAATCACTCCGCGAAATCTCCCGCGCGGGCGAACGGGCAGCCTCGCTCACCGGCCAGCTTCTCGCCTTTAGTCGCAAACAACGCCTGAACCCAAAGGCTTTTGATCTCGCCGCCACCCTCCGCCAGCTCCACGCCCTCTTCGCCCGAGTCCTCGGTGAGAATGTCGCGTTGAATATCAATTGCGCGGCCGACCTGCCGCCGTTGTTCGCCGACGAACAACAGCTCGAGCAAGTCCTCATCAACCTCGCCGTCAACGCGCGCGACGCCATGCCCTCCGGAGGCACGCTCAGCATCGGCGCGAAAAGCTGTTCGCTCACCACCGCCGACCTCGCCCAGCATCCCGATGTTGAGCCCGGCGAATTCATCGAAATCAGCGTCGCCGACAGCGGCACCGGCATGAGTGGCGACGTCCTTGCTCACCTCTTCGAGCCCTTCTTCACCACCAAGGAACAGGGCAAGGGCACCGGCCTGGGCCTCGCCACTGCCTACGGGATCGTCAAACAGCACCACGGCTGGATCGACGTCGCCACCGAGATCGATCGAGGTACGATCTTCCGCATCGTGCTCCCGAGCGGCAAACCCATCGCGAGCCCCGCCCCGCAGGAAACCGCGCCGCTCGCCAAGCCTGCCCTGCGGGGCACCGAAACCATCCTGGTCGTCGAAGATGAACCACCGGTACGCGCCGTCGTCCGCGGAGTGCTCGCGCATTTTGGTTACTCGGTGATCGAGGCCGTGAGCGGGGACGCCGCTCTCGAGATTTGGAACCAGCGTAAGGATGAAATCGACCTGCTGCTGACCGACATCGTGATGCCCGGAGTCCTCAGCGGCACAGCCCTCGCCAGCCAGTTGCGCAAGGAGCGTCCCGAACTTCCCGTCATCCTGACCACCGGTTACACCGATCAGGTCATCACTGACCACCAACTCTCGACGGCTCACATGGAGCTCCTGCGAAAACCCTACAAAGCCGAGGCGCTCCTGAACGTCGTGCGTGCCTCGCTCGAACCACGCCGCCCGCAGAGTTAGCGCGCCCGCTTGCCTCGGATCGCCGCACGCAGGAAAGGCGCCGTCCGACTCCGTTTGCATCGCGCCACCTCCTCGGGGGTGCCGGCCGCCACGATTTCACCCCCGGCCTCTCCAGCTCCGGGCCCGATATCCACCACGTAATCGGCATCGGCGATGACGCTCAGGTTGTGCTCGATCACAAGGACGGTGTGTCCGTCATCGACGAGGCGATGGAGCACTTTCAGCAACTCGCCCACGTCGGCCATGTGCAACCCGATCGTCGGCTCCTCGAGTAGGTACAACGTGGACTTCAGTTGCCGATTCTGCCGCAAGCGCGCGGTCGCCGTCCGGGAAATCCCGCGCGTCAATTCGCTCACCAGCTTTAAGCGCTGGGCCTCGCCACCACTGAGCGTCGGGCTCGGCTGGCCCAGCTTCAAGTAACCGAGGCCGGTCTCGCACAACAACGCGAGCGGCTGCCCGATCCGCGGCTGCGCGGCGAAGAATTCCGCCGCCTGCTCGATCGGCATCTCCATCACGTCGCCGATGCTCCGCTCGTTGTACAGCACCTCCAGCGTGGCCGGGTTATAGCGTTTTCCACGGCAGTCGGCACACGGAAGCCAGCTCGTGGGTAGGAAACTCATCTCCACCTTGATCACCCCCTGCCCCGCACACGTCTCGCATCGACCGCCGTCCGTATTAAAAGAGAACCGGCTCGCCGACCAGCCTCGCATCCGCGCCAGCGGCATCTGCGCGTAGAGTTTGCGGATGTCGTCAAAGACCCCGAGGTACGTCGCGGGCGTCGAACGGGAAGTCTTTCCGATCGGCGATTGATCCACCTCGTAAACCGCCGACACATGCTCCACCCCGAGCATCTTCCTGCAACGTCCGAAGGCTTTCCCCCGCCGCTTCAAGCCATGCTC
>JAYTDO010000452.1:0-4876 GCA_043735935.1 Chthoniobacteraceae bacterium | reverse complement strand
AGCTTGAAGGTCATCGGTTCGTGGTGCGCGTTGAAGAGGACCATGAACGTGTCGTCGTGAACCGGCGCGCCTTCGGCATCGTGGACGTCGCTGGCGTCGCCGGTGAGGATCGCGCCGAGGCAGCGCCCGAAGCCGCTGTGCCATTCATCCGCGTGCATCGCCGTGCCCCCGGGATTCACCCACACGAGGTCGCGGAATTCATGCCCGCGCACCTTGCGGCCCGTGAAAAACTTCGGCCGCCGGAAGATCGGGTGCGCGCGACGGAAGGCGATGAGACGCCCGGTGAATTCCGCCAGCGTCTGGTCCGTCGCGGCGGGATTCCACGGGAACCAATTCAGCACGTTGTCCTGACAATAGCTGTTGTTGTTGCCGTTTTGAGAACGGCCAAACTCATCGCCGCCGCACAGCATCGGCACGCCTTGGGAAAGGAAGAGCGTCGTCAGAAAATTGCGGCGCTGGCGGCGGCGCAGCGCTTGGATTTCCTCCACGTCCGTCGGACCCTCCGCGCCACAGTTCCATGAGCGGTTGTGACTGTCGCCGTCGCGGTTTTTCTCGCCGTTCGCCTCGTTGTGCTTTTCGTCGTAGCTCACGAGATCGTTCAGCGTGAAGCCATCATGCGCCGTCACGAAATTCACGCTCGCCGTGGGCCGCCGTCCGCCGTGCTGATAGATGTCCGCGCTCCCCGCGAAGCGCGCGGCGAACTCCCCGATCATCCCGTCGTCGCCTTTCCAGTACGCGCGGATGCAATCGCGATATTTTCCATTCCACTCGGACCAACCCGGCGGGAAGCCGCCGACCTGATAACCGTAGTCGCCGATGTCCCACGGTTCCGCGATCAGCTTCGCGCGCGAGAGCACCGGGTCCTGGAGCAGGATGTCGAAAAATCCCGTCGCCCGATCGAAGCCGAGTGCGCCTCGGCCGAGCGTCGTCGCGAGGTCGAATCGGAAGCCGTCCACGTGCATCTCCTGCACCCAATAACGCAAGCTGTCGGCCACCATTTGCAGCGTGCGCGGGTGATGCAGGTTCACCGAGTTTCCGCATCCCGTGTAATCCATGCAGTGCCGCTGCGAATCAGCCACGAGGCGGTAATACGCCGAGTTGTCGAGCCCGCGGAAACACAACGTCGGCCCGAGGTGATTCCCCTCCGCCGTGTGGTTGTACACCACATCTAGGATCACCTCGATCCCCGCCGCGTGCAGCGCGCGCACCATCGCCTTGAACTCTCGCACCTGCCCGCCCGGCGTCGGGTCCGACGCATACGCCGCGTGCGGCGCGAAGAACCCGATCGAATTGTAGCCCCAGTAATTCCCCAGCCCCTTCTTCAGCAGGAAATCATCGTTCACGAACTGATGCACCGGCAGCAGCTCCACCGCCGTCACACCCAGCTTCTTGAAATACGCGATCGCCACCTCGCTGCCGATGCCCGCGTAGGTGCCGCGCAGTTCCTCCGGCAGATCCGGGCACAGCTTCGTGAAGCCCTTCACATGGACTTCGTAAATCATCGTCGCGTCCATGGGCGTGCCGGGCGGCTCGTCGGCGCCCCAGTCGAACGCCGGGTCCACGATCACGCACCGCGGCATGCTCGCTGCGCTGTCGAGATCGTTCCGCTCCAGGTCCACATCGTCGCCCTCGCCCACCGGGTAGCCGAAGATCTCCGGGCCCCAATCGAAATCCCCCGCGATCGCCCGCGCATACGGATCGAGCAACAGCTTCGCCGCATTAAAACGGTGCCCCTTCTCCGGCTCATACGGCCCCTGCGCGCGCACGCCGTAGAGCTGCCCCGCCTTCAGCCCCGGCAGGAAGCCATGCCACACCCCGTCCGTGTACTCGTGAAGCACGAACCGCGCGGATTCGCACGGCGCCTCGATGTGGTCGAAAAGGCAGATCTCCACCCCCGTCGCGTGCTCGGAAAAGATGGCGAAATTCACCCCTTCCGCGGTCAGCGTCGCCCCACGCGGATATGGCAGGCCGGGACGGCTTCTCGGGTGGGCCGCGTGCCCGGATTTATGCGCGGTCGGATGGGTGTCAGCGGAATGTTTACTCATGCCGGTGACGCAAGTCTCGCGGCGCACCGGCGCCGAGGCGAGCGCGGAATCCCCCCCCGCACCAGCCGCGCCACCCCATCCACTGGCAGCGTCTCCGTGGCAAAAAGCACCGCCGACACACCGAGGATGATCAGGAAAGTGAGGGTCTCGGGAGTCATTGGGAAAGCCGACCGTGAACCAAACCCGCGCCCCTTGCCAAGCCGCGTCCTTCATCATCCCCCCGCCTCCCGCGCAGCACCCATCCTTCGTTGGGGGTAAAAATTTCGGCTCGACGTCCCCTTGAGGTCTCCGGCAAAGTCCGCCCCGTCTCACGCACCCCGGACGATGAACGACCCCGAACATCCAAGCCCCGCCCCGCGCACCCCTCGGAACCGCCGCGCGCCCAATCCGCTCCCCGTCGCCCACCCCCTCCGCCCCGCCGTGGTCGGCCTAATGAGTATGTTAGGCGTTGCTCGCGCCACATGAAGCTTTCACAAAAACAATTGGAAAAGTGGTCTCGCCTTCGCAATGAAGGCAAGACACACTTCGTCATCACACGCGGGCTTTTCGGGTTTGGGGGTCCATTTTTATTCGGTGGAGTGTTCATGCAACTCTGGATGGCACCCAATCAAAACATTTACAGTCTTCTCGGCATGATGTTGGTTATGATTTCCGGGTGCGTGTATGTTGGCTATCGGTTCGGCCTGCGACTGTGGGACACTTTAGAGAAGCAGTATGCTTCGTCGGAGCAGTCAGAACCACCACCGATGCCGGAACCTGTAGTTCAGAAACAATCTGTTCCCAGCCCCCAATTTCACAATCAGCCAACGGCTCCGCCGTCGGTCAGCGTAGAGGCGTTCTACGAGATTGTCGCTACTGAGCTTGAACAGCAGACCCATAAGACCGGCATCTGGACAAAAGCTTTTGCCGTCGCCAACGGCGACCAAACCAAAGCGCGCGTCATCTACATTCGGCTGCGCGTGGCCCAACTGGAGCAGGAGGCGATTGAGGCTGCCCGCACCCGCCAAGAGAATGATCGTCGCGCCAAGCAAGATCAAGATGCACGGCCACTACGCGATCCCGTTCGCTTCTTCGCGAGCATTTTGTTCTGGACGTCCTTTATCAGCTTTGCGCTTGCATGGCTCAAGCTGCTCGTAAGCTCAGCGCCGTCGACTCTCGTGGATTTGGGGTTGATGGTGCTCATCTCCGTGATCGCGTGCATGCCGCTGCCCCTCGGCATCTGGCTGCTGGTGCGGCGCGTGAAGCAGACGCCAGTCATCTATCTGCGCGCCTTTCGCAGCGATCGCCGGGCGGTGCGGCTTCGGCGGCTGCTCAAGGCGGCGCTCGGCCCTCGCCTGCGGCTCAGCGGAATCCGCCCTCCGCGCGAGCGCAGCAACTGGCTCTTCCGCCTCGCCGCCTCCGGCTTCGTCGCCCTGCGCTATCTTGGTTCGCCCTACTTCGACCTGGAAGCGGAGGATCACGACTGGATCGCGCGCCTCCTCGCCACCTACGCGCACTCGCGATTCGCTTTCATCGACGTGCGCGATCTCACGATCCACGTGGAAAACGAGATACGCCTGACCTATTATGCGCTTAGGACAGAGCGCTGCGTCTTCATCGTGAGTGACGAGCGTGCCCTCCCGGAGTGGCGGGCGATGCTCGGCCAAGTCCTCGGTATTCCCGGCGAGTTGCACGGGCAGCTGCAGCTTTTGGATTATCTCGGCGACGAGCGCGTCGATGAAAAGGACTTCGTCTCTCGCGCGATGGAGATCATCGATCAAATTCCGGCGGGCACGGCGCAGATCTCGCAGGAGGCAGTGGACTTCGCGCGAGCGCATGTCGCGGCGAAGGATTGGGCGACGCCCTTCTGGGAAACCGACCGCGGCCTGTTTTTCATCGCACTCGGTCTCGAACTGTTGCTCGGCTTGGCCATCAATCTCCTGCCGCCGGAGGTGCGGCAGCGGGGATGGACTTGGCTAACGCTCGCTTTCGGTGGGCTCACGCTGCTTTTTTATCTCCCGGCGTGGGCGCGCTCGTGGCGGCAGGCCGGCGTCGATGCGCGCTACCGGCGCAAAGGCGAGCCACGTCCGCGCCCCCCACTCGTCTTCTCGTTTCTGCTCGTGCTGTCTTGGCCGTTCATTTTCTTCTCGCTGTGGACGGCGCTGGAGGGCGCAAGGCGCAGAGCGCAGCGCGGGGAGGCGGATAACATTCTCACAATGGCCCAGATGGCGACCCGCCAATACGAGTTCGAATATGGCCGGCTCCCGGCGGCTGCGCGTTGGGGGGAAGCGATGCTGGGGACCGATCGCGAGGTGAATCCACGCGCGATCACGTTTCTGCCGGAACGGAAGTTCCTCGCCGATCCGTGGGGCACGCCGATCCGCTACCGGTTGGACGACGAAAACCACCGCTTCGAGCTCCGCAGCGCCGGTCCCGATCGTCAGTTTGATACGCGGGACGACCTCCACAGGCCCTAAATGAAACACCCGGAAACGCCTAACCATGCGCTGCATCCCCCAAGGCATCCGCAGAACTTGCGTAAGTCTGCGTTGTCATAGAGAGATAGTCACTACACGGGTTTTCGAGATAGCGCAAGATTCCGTTACTTCACCACGCGGATTGTATTGAATCCTTCTGGAATCGTGCAGCTTTGGTAGTGAGATATACGGGGTGATGACTTGGTAGCAATCAGGTCGAAAATGCTTTCATCCTGCGAGAGATCGTAACGGCTGACCCCCTTGAGGGCGCTCAGCGCGGACGAACCCTTTAGGCATTTCATCAAAAGTTCGTCCGTTAAGCAGGCGTCCCGTGAGGTCTTTGCGAACCCCACCCCATTGTTTGAAGAAGAAGGC
>JAYTDO010000451.1:0-12940 GCA_043735935.1 Chthoniobacteraceae bacterium | reverse complement strand
TGTTTTACGAAGAGACATTCAGAGGTTGTGGGGAATCAATAGCGGACCGATCGCTTGTAATGGAAATACAACTTCGCGATTACTGTGATGCCGATCCGGTATCAGCGCAGATGAACCCACCCGCTCTCATTCACCCATGGACCTGAGACAACTCCGCTACTTTCAAGCCGTGGCGGAAGAGCTCAGCTACTCGCGTGCGGCGACGCGCCTGCGCATCGCTCAGCCGGCGCTGAGCCGCGCGGTGCAAGAGATGGAAGCCGAACTGGGTGCGGCGCTGCTCGAGCGCAACCGGCGCACCGTGAGCCTGACCCCGGCGGGCAAGGTGCTGTTGCGGGAAGCGGCGATTTTGTTCGACCGCTGGGAGGAGTCGATGCGCCGGGTGCGCCGGACGGCCGCGGGTGAGGAGGGGGAGCTGCGGCTCGGTTACATCGGCCCGCCCACGCAACCCTTTCTCGGGCGGTTGCTCGCCGAATACCGGCGCCGTTTCCCGCGCGTTTCGATCCATCTGGAAGAGCGGACGCCGGAGCGCGTCTGGGAGATGCTGGCGAAAGGCCGGTTGTCCGCGGCGTTCACCCGCCCGGTCCCGAACACCGAATCGCTCGGGCTTCGCACCTTCCTGCTCCGCAACGAGCGGCTCGGGGTCGTCGTGCCGGCGACGCATGCGCTGGCTTCGCGAAAGAGCGTGCCGTGGCGCTTGCTCGCCGCCGAGCCGCTCGTCGTGCTTGCGCGTCGGGAAGGGGTCGGCCTGCATGACGCGATGCTCGCGAGCTGCCGCCAGGCGGGATTTTCCCCGCGGCTCGCCTACACGCCGAGCCTCATCGGGACGGTGCTCAGCTACGTCGAGGCGGGCGCGGGCGTGGGCATCGTGCCGGAGTCGGTCGTCACGCCGGACCTCGATGCCGAGTTTCGTCTGCTCACGCCGAGCGCCGCCGTGCAGCTCGTGCTCGTGTGGCAGGAGGATGAGGACACGCCCGCGGTGCAGCGCTTCAGGGAGCTCGTCATCGAGTGGCAGCGCGCGGGCCGACTATGGAAGGCGTAGGTTCGGGCGCGTCCGGTCTTTTTCCTTTTCAAGGGGAGGGTTCGCGGCAGACTTTTGCGCCCCGTGAGAATCGCTTACCTCTTCGCTCGTTATCCCGTCCTGTCGCAGACCTTCATCGACACGGAGATTCTCGCGCTCGAACGCATGGGTGTGGAGATCGAGATTTATTCGATCTACGCGCCGCCCACGAGTTTCCGCCACGGGCATCATGCGCGGATGAAAGCGCCCATTTTCTACGCACCGCCGCAGCCGCTGATGAAGCTCGGCGAGCAGGAAGCGCGGAAGACCGGGCGCTGGCCCGAGGGGTTAATCGCCGATCACGACGCTCGCTTCGGCACGGAACACAAAACGTCGTTGCGCGCGCGGAACGCCATCTATCTGGCGGAGATTTTCCAGCGGCGCGGCATCACGCATTGCCACGTGCATTTTGCCAACACGGCGACGCACACCGCGATTTTCGTTAAGCATCTGACCGGTATTCCGTTCAGCATGAGCACGCACGGGCAGGACTTCATGGTGGATCTCGGGAACGATGATTTGCTCCGGGAATTTGCGAAGGAAGCGGAGTTCGTCGCGAACGAAACGGAGTGGTGCAAGGAGCTGCTCAAGGAGCTTTGCCCGGCTTCGAAGGACAAGATGATCCGGGTTTTCAACGGGATGGACCTGTCGAATTTCCCGCCGATCGTGCCCGTGAATAATCCGGTGCCGCGCATCGTGAGCATCGGGCGGCTGATCGAGTTCAAAGGATTTCACCACCTCATCGCCGCGAGCGGAATGCTGCGCGACCGGGGTGTTCCGTTCGAGTGCGACATCGTGGGCGAAGGACCGTGGAGGCCGCAGCTTCAGGAGCAAATCGACACATTAAAACTCGCCGACCATGTGCGCCTGACGGGCGCGGTGCCGCAGGAGCAGGTCTTTCAGGCGTTGCGGGGCTGCGATATTTTCGCGCTGGCGTGCATCAAGGATAGGAAGGGCGCGAGCGATGTTTTCCCGACCGTGATTTTGGAATCCATGGCCTCCGGCAAGCCGGTCGTCTCGACTCGCATCGCGGGGGTGCCGGAGCAGATCGTGCATGGCGAGACGGGTTTTATTTGCGAGCCGCATGATGAGGTCGGCCTGGCCGATGCGCTGGAGAAAGTGCTGCGTTCGCCCGAGCTGCGGGCGGAGTTCGGCGCGGCGGGCCGGCGCCGGTTGGAGACGGAATTCGCGGTCGAAAAGACCGTGCTCGACATCAAGGCGGCTTACGACCCGATCGTGCGGCCGAGCGTCGTGCCGACGCGGCCGCCGGCGGGATTCGCGGTGCTCGTGCATGAATGGCCCGGGGACAAACATCGGGAGGCGGATATTCACCTGCTCCGCAAATTCAACCCGAACGTGCGTTTCTACACGGCACTCGCGTCGTTTGATCCGATGCCGGAAACGTGGCGCGACGTCGTCCCCAACATCGAATTCCTGCCCGACGGCATGGTGCTCGAGGGCGAGTGGCGGCAGGAGAGCGACCTCGCGCACCGGCTCGAAACGGCGCGCATCGAGTTCACGCCGGACCTTTCCTCCGAGTGGTTCCTGCAGCAGACGCGCTACGCGATGTACATGCGAAAATGGATCGAGCGCGACGGCGTGAAGCACATCCACGCGATGTCTACGGCGGAGTTCCTGTGGGGCTGGATGCTCCAGAAGCTCACGGGCGTCACACTCTCAGTCACCCTCGAAGACAAGGGGCGCAACCTTCCGAAATCGGTCATCATGGATCTCATCGGCGACTGCAACGGCGTGCGTTTTTCCAAGGCGCACCAGATGTCCGCGGCGGCGAGCGCCAACCCGAACGCGGAGACCTTCTTCTTCCTCGTCAATCGCCCGTCGCGTCCGATCGAACCCGAGTGGCTCGACTTCCTCGCGAAAGCCGGCGGACTCCCGCCGAAAGCCCGAAAATGAAAGCAATCATCCTCGCCGGCGGCGCCGGCACCCGGCTCTACCCGCTCACGCGCATCGCCTGCAAACAACTGCTGCCGGTCTACGACAAGCCGATGATTTATTACCCGCTCGCGACGCTGATGCTCGGCGGGATTCGCGAGGTGCTCTTCATTTCGACGCCGAAGGATTTGCCCATGTTCCGCGACCTGCTCGGCGACGGCTCGCGGCTCGGGATGAAGTTTTCCTACGAGGAGCAGGCGAAGCCCGCGGGCATCGCGCAGGCATTCATCATCGGGGAAAAATTCATCGGCGCCTCGCCGGTCTGCCTCATCCTTGGCGACAACATTTTCTACGGGAAACTCGACTTCTTCCGCGAGGCCTTGCGGCTCACGGAAGGCGCGTGTGTCTTCGGTTACCAAGTCCGCGATCCGGAGCGTTACGGCGTCGTCGAGTTCGACTCGACGGGCAAGGTGCTCAGCCTCGAGGAAAAGCCCGCTCAGCCGAAAAGCCCGTATGCCGTTCCCGGCCTGTACGTCTACGACAACGAGGTCGTGAAGATCAGCCGGAACCTCGCGCCGAGCGGGCGCGGCGAATACGAAATCACCGACGTGAATCTCGAATATCTGCGGCGCGGCCAACTCCACGTGAAGGTGCTCGGACGCGGCATGGCGTGGCTCGATACCGGGACGCAGGGCAGCCTGCTCGAAGCGAGCAACTACATCGCCGCGATCGAAAACCGCCAGGGTCTGAAGGTCGCGTGCCTGGAGGAAATCGCGTTCGGCCAGGGCTTCATCGGCCGCGCGGGATTGCAGGCGAATATCGACGCTTTGCCGAAGAGCGACTACCGGGCCTATCTGGAGTTGGTTGCGCGAGAGGCTCGCATCGGCGAAGGCTGACGCCGTGGACGAGGCATTCCTCAAAGCCCTTCTCGAAAAACTCCGCTGGCTCGCGCCCCGACGCGTCTTCTGGCTGCTCCTGCTCGGCGCGATCATCGTCGCCTATTACGGCAGCTATTACCGGCACGATCTTCGTTTCCGTGACGAAGGCGGAACCATCGCCCTCGGCGCGCAACGCCTCCTCGCCGGAGAGCGCCCGTTCCGCGAGGTCATCCTGAATTACAACGTCCTCTGGTATTACCCGGTCGTCTGGTTGTTTAAGGAGTTCGGCGTCAATTTCGTCCTCATGCGCGTCTGGTTTTTCGCGCTGTCCGCCGTCGCCGCCTTCATCGCGTTCTTCACCGTCACGCGCGCCGGACGCCAGCCCTGGATCGGCTTCTGCGTGGCGCTGCTGTGCGTGCTCGTGCCGGGCATGATTTTTAAGAACTACATCCCGTTCCTCGTCGTCACGAACAGCTTCATCCTCATGCTCGCCGCCCTCAAGGCGCCGGGCTCGCGTGGCAGCTACGGATACGTCTGCCTCGGCGGTTTCCTCGTCGGCATCACCTACCTGATCCGCATCGATCTCGGGCTCTTTTTTACCCTGCTCTGGCTCGGCCTGCACGTGCTTCGGCTGCTCGATCGGGGGGTCCGGTTAAAGGCGAAGGTCGCTGCGGCTCTCACGGGCACCGTCCTCACCGTCGGTCTTGCCGCGCTGGTCCACGCGCCGGTCCTCGACGATGCCGAGCGGCGCGGATTTGAAGAGCCATTCACCGAACAATATCGCGGCTGGACGAACATGATCGAGCGGGAGGTCCGCACCCGGCTCGGTTACCCGGCCAAGCGTCTTAATCCCGTCCACGCGAAAGGCGCGGGCGCCGAATCCACGCCGGTTTTCTGGAACAAAGACATCCTCAAGCGCAATGCGTGGCGCGACTTCACCAACGCGAAGGACTTCGACACCCGCTCGCTCGTCCTGCTCACCTACCTTCCCATCCTCCTCCTCGCCGCCGTCCTCGGCTGGACCCTCGTTTGCCTCGTGGGCGGCCGCCATTCGGCCGATCCCGACGCCTACCGGCAGCCGCTCGCCGCCCTCGTCCTCATCGGTGGCGCCCTCACAGCCTTCCCGCAGTTTTTCTTCTTCCGGCCCGATGCCCCGCATTTGTCGGAGTTCTCGCCGGGCTATTGGGTCGCGGTCGTCGGATCGGCGCTGCTCCTCGGCGCTCACGAAGGCTCGTGGCGGACTCGCGGGCGGCCCCTTGCCCGGCTCCTGCTCATCGCCATCGTGGCCCACGCCGCCCTTTTCCTCGTCCACATGATCCCCAATCGTTGGACGGGCACGATCGAGGCGCGTTGGGGGCGCGACCAGCATTTCGAGGCGGAGAACGGCGTCGATGTTTTCGTCAGCCGTGGAGATCTTCCCGGCCTTCAGGGGCTCTGCAAGGTCGTCGCCGAAAACTCGAACCCGGGCGATTACCTCGTCGCCTATCCCTACCATCCCACCATCAACGTCATGACCAACCGGCGGACGTATGAGAAAGACGTCTACGTCGACAACGCCACCCGCACGCGGCACTGGGATGAGGAGGCCATCGGGCGGTTCATCAAATACAAACCCGCCGTCATCGTGCTCAGCGATTGGGACGTCAATGGCCACGACGGCTCCCGCTTCAGCGTCTGGGCGGCGCCTACGAAGGCCTGGATCAAAGCCAACTACGTTTCCCGCGGCACCTTTTCCACCGACCTCGATGCCTTCGAGGTCTTCACGCTCCGCAAGTAGCTCCCCCGGATTCTCCGGCCTACATAAAGACGTCAAACGTCCAGTTGATCCCTTTCGCCACCGACCTCACATGCACATGCACGACGTCCGAGAATTCATCGCTCGTGAATACCGCTGACAGCGTGCCCCCACTGGCGATCGCGTAGACGTTCCCCTTGCTCACCCCGCTCGGGTCGAATTGCGTGTTCACGTAAAATCTCTCGTATCCGTAGATCTTGATTTTCCCCTGGATCTGTCCCTGCCCGTTGATGCCCAGCACGCAGTTCCCCATCTGCGTCCCACTGTTATCCAGCACTGGCCCGGAATAACTCCCCGGCGAAACCAGCGCCCGCAGCGGGTTCGGATCGTCGTCGCCATTGGTAATGGGTCCCCCGTTCGTCTGCCCGGCGATTGCGCGCCACGTATAATCCAGCCCCCGCGTCAGCCCCGTGACTTCGGCCGACACGGTCACCCTCTGGAGGCCCCGGATGACAAATGGGACCGCGTTCACCGTCCGGGTGCGGCTCCCGTCGAATACCTGGAACGTCGCCTGCACCTTCCCTTGGATCGTGTTCGGTTTCCAGGTCGCCGTCAGGCGGATGCCGTTGGCCGTACGGGTTGCAAAGGGGTTGATTAATTTCGGCGCGTCGCCGTCCGCGGCTTTTCCGGGTGCGATCAGGCTCAGGAGGAGGAGCGGGATGAAAAGGAGGGGTGTCTTCATATTCGGGAGTTTTGGGCTTTCGACCTAGACGGCCCGGCATCCCTGCGGGATACCTGCATTGCCTTAGATGACTTCGCCCCTCCAGTTGCTCTGTCAACGCCTAATCTGTTTTGGGGTCGCCCTTGCACTCGCCCCGGCGCCCGCTCCGGCGGCGGGGGGCGTCGTTTCGGATGGCAGCCTCGGCTCTGGAGTCGTCGGGTTCAGCGGCGGGCGGTACAGCATCCCGGCCGATGCAGGCAGCCGGGCCGGCGGCAACCTTTTCCACAGCTTCTCCACTTTCAGCCTCACCGGAAAGGAAGCCGCCTCCTTCGACGGACTTTCCGGCATCCACACCGTGCTCGCCCGCGTCACCGGCGGAGATCCTTCCTCCATCAACGGCGCCATCTCCTGCCCGGCCAATCTTTTCCTGGTCAACCCCGCGGGCATCGTCCTCGGCCCCAAAGCGGATGTGTTCGACATCACGGGCTCCCTCACCCTCTCCACCGCAAGTTTCCTCACCCTCGGAGCGGGTGGAAAATTCTTCTCCCGACTCGGCCAGGGCGACGTGCTCGCCAGCGCCCCGGTCTCCGCCTTCGGGTTCGGCCCCGGAGCCCCTGCCCCCATCGGCATCTTTGGCACCCTCCTCTTCGCGAACCCCGGCGCCAGCCTCCACATCATCGGTGGCGATCTCACCCTCGACGGCGCCTTGCTCTCCACTGTCTTCCCGGTCTCCACGGCGGACTCCATCACCCTCTTCAGTGCCGGGTCGGCGGGTCTGCTGCCTTTTTCCCTCTCCCGACCCGGCGCGGGTTACGGCTCGGCGGCTTTTTCATCGGGTGGAAAAATCGACATCCGCAATGGGTCGGTCCTGGATGTCGCCGGACCCGGCCCGGGCCGCATCGTCATCCGCGGCGGGCGGCTCAGTTTGGACGGGTCGCAAATCTCGGGAGGTGCGACCTCCACCGGCGCTTCCCTGAAGGTCTTCGCCGACTCCCTTTCCCTCACCCACAATAGTAACATCGCTTCCCGCGCCACTGGTTCCCGAGGCGGAGGAGTCGCCATCCGCGCCGGCACCGCCGTCATCGACGGCCCGTTTAGTTTCATCGCCACCGTGACGGATACCCCCGCTCGCGCGGGAAACCTGAGCATCCTCGCCGGCTCCCTCAGCCTCACCCACGATTCCCAGGTCTACTCCAGGACCTCCGGACGCGGTCGCGGAGGAGACGTCACCGTCCGCGGAGGCTCCGTCTTCATCGAAGGAGGATTCCTGTCCACCCAATCGGACCCCGGCTCCATGAGCCGCGCGGGCAATCTCACCCTCGACCTCTCCGGCAGCCTCTCCCTCATTTCCGATGCCCGCATCACCGCCAGCACCTTCGGCCTCGGCAGAGCCGGGAACGTCCGCATCGCCGCCGCCAGCCTCTCCCTCGATCACGGCAGCATCGTCAGCGACAGCGAACCCGACCCCGACAACGGCGCGCCCGCCCTCGGGGCAGCCGGGAACCTCTCCCTCTTTTCCCGGGGCACCATCCAGGCGACCGGCGGCAGCCTCGTCTCTTCCAGCACCTTCGGCCCGGGGGCTGGGGGGAAAGTCCGCATCGTCGCGCAGGGCGGCATCACGCTCCGGGACCGCGCGGTTTTTGTCGTCGGCACCCAGGGCACGGGCGCGGGCGGCTCCATTTTTGTGAAAACGCCCGACCTGCTCCTCGATGGCACCCGCTCGGAAAGTGCGATGCCCACCGGCTTCATCGCGCAGTCGAAGGAACAAGGCGACGGGCCCGCCGGGAGCGTCTTTATCGAGGCCGGAAAACTCACCCTGCTCGGCGGCGCCACCATCGAGGCCACCACCGGAAGCGCGAACCCCGGCGGCGCCATCGACATCCGGGCCGGCGAAATCCTCCTCGACGGCCACGGCTCCCCGCTCCTCCCCTCCGGACTCCCGCTGGCCACCGCCATCTCCGCGCGCACCATCCTCGGAGCCACGGGCACCGGCGGCAGCATCCGCGTCGTCTCCGGGGGAAACATCATCCTCATCGAGCGGGGCGAGATCGAGTCCGCGACGGAAGGCCTCGGCTCCGGGGGCGACGTGACCGTCTTCGCACAAAACCTCACGGCTACCGGAGCGACTTTTGGTTTCCCCAGTGGAATCCTGGCCCGCGGCGCGATCGGCTCCAGCGGCCCCGCGGGAAGTGTGACCATCGACCTCGCGGGCGATCTCCGGCTCTCACTCGGCGCGCAGGTCTCCAGTAATAATCTGGGGCTCGGCCCGGCAGGCGGCATCCGCCTCGGGGTCGCCGGGAGCATCTCCGTGAAAGACGCGAGCATCACCGTGCTGGCCGCCTTCGCCGACGCCGGAGACGTGGTGGTCCGCGCGGATTCCCTGAGCCTGCTCCGCAGTTCCCTCACGGCCCAAGCGGCGGGAAATGGGGGGAACGTGACTCTCGGGGCGCGGTTCCTCACGCTCGAAACCGGGCTCGTCACAGCCAGTGCCATCGCCGGAGACGGCGGCATCATTACCCTGGAAATCCCGGCCACCGGCGTGCTCGGCGACCCGCGGGACTACATTATCGTATCCGGCTTCGTGCGGCAGAGCAGCGACAGCCTCATCACGGCATCGTCCGAACTGGGCGTCCAGGGCACGCTCGTGATCGACGCGCCGGAGATCGACCTTTCCACGGCGCTTCCCGGATTTGACGGGCACCTCATCGACGCCGCTTCGCGGATCCAGGAACAATGCGCGGCGAGGTTCGGCTTGGACTTTAGCAGCCTGCTGCTTTTGGGGAGAGGCGGCACGACGCTCTCCCCCGAAGACCCGCTTTCCACCGGCCCCATCCGGCGCCCTTAGAGGCCGGGCCGGATTTTGGGGGTGGGCAAAAGTGGACAAAAAGAGCCATTCTGAAGGTTCATCAGAGGCAACCGGGACTGTTGTTTTTCGTCCCAACTTTTCGGGGTGGCCTTCCAACGACTTGGAAAGGCATCCCGACTTTTCGGGGTGGGCTTCCAACGACTTGGAAAGGCATCCCCACTTTTCGGGGTGGGCTTCCAACGGCTTGGAAAGGCATCCCAACTTTTCGGGGTGGGCTTCCAACGACTTGGAAAGGCATCCCCACTTTTCGGGGTGGCCTTCCATGAAGACGGAAGGGCGTCCGACTTTCCCGGGATGACCCCGGGAGCCAACCTCAGAGTTTCTCCAAAAGCCGGTCGATGGAGACGTGCCGCTCGATGAGGTCCTGGATTCGGTCGATCTTCTCGTTGTCGCCCGGGAGGGTCTTCACGGTCATGGAGTGGATCTGGCTGGCGACGACGTAGCTCTCCAGGGGTGAGACGATGGTGGGGACGTCGGATCTTTCGAGGAGATCGAGGACGTTGGGGTGGGGCGTCATGTTCCCGGCGAGGACCAGGCCTGCGATGGAGTGGCCGTCGTTTTCACTGAGGGTGCTCGTGGAAAGGGCGGCGAGGATGACGTCCTCCCGGTCGCCCGGGACGATAACGAGGGTGCCGGGGCGGAAGTGCTCCATGACGTGGGCGGAATTCATGGCGCCGATGATGACCTTCTGGACGCGGCGGCGGCATTTGGATTTGCCGTGGATGAAGTCGCCTTTGATGGTCTTGGCGATCTGGCTGAGGGTGGCATTGGCCAGGAGGGGCTCATCGGGAATGGCGCCGAGGAGCTCGATGCCCAGGCGCTCCAGCCCGCGTCGGGCGAAGTCGCGGACGTAGTCGAATTTCTCGGACAAGATTTTGTTGAGGATGACGCCGACGACCTCGACGCCTTCCTGGTCAAAGAGGGCCTTGTTCAGGGCGATCTCGTCGATGGGTTTGCCGATGCCGCCCTTGGTGATGAGGATGACTTTGCTCTGGAGGAGTTTGGCGACGCGGGCGTTGGAGAGGTCGAAGACGCTACCGACTCCGGCGTGGCCGGTGCCTTCGATGATGACGAAGTCTTTCTCCCATGCGGCGCGGTCAAAGGAGTTCTGGATGCGCCGGACGAGATGTTCGTTGTTGGAATGCTCGATGTATTTGCGGGTGAAGTCTGGTTCGACCGCGATGGGACTCATGGCGTCGAGGGGGGTGTGAACGCCGAAGGTCTGGTCGATGAGCACGGAGTCTTCGTCGATCCGCTGGCCGTCGATGTCGACGAAGCGCTGGCCGACCGGTTTAATGAAGCCGATGCGCCCGATCTTCTTTCTGAGGGCGGCGAAAAGACCGACGGAGGTGGTGGTCTTCCCGGCGTTCTGCTCGGTGGCGGCGACGAAGACGCGGGGCGTGGCGACGTTCATGCCGGACTTTCGGAGGGGTAAAGTTTGCGGAATTCAATGGCCTGGAGACCCATGATGGCGGCGACGCCGAGGATTTCATCCTCGGTGGAACCTCGGGAGAGGTCGGCGCAGGGCTTCGAGAGACCGAGGAGGATCTGGCCGTAGGTCTCGGCGCCGGCGAGATGCTGGACGAGTTTGAGGCCGATGTTGCCGGCGTTCAGGTCGGGGAAGACGAAGACATTCGCCCGGCCGGCGACGAGGCTGTCGGTGGCCTTTTTTACCGCGAGATCGGGCAAAAGGGCGGTATCCGCCTGCATTTCCCCGTCGATCTCCATCTCGACGCCGAGGTCGGTGGCTTTCTTTTTCGCGAGGGCCGTGGCGGCGGCGACTTTGGCCGGGGAAGGAAGATGGCCGTCGCTTTTGGTGGCAAAGCTGAGCATGGCGATGCGCGGTTTATTCCCCGTGAGCTGCCGGCAGAGCAGGCCGGTATGGACGGCGATGGTGGCGAGCTGGTCGATGGTGGGATCGGGGATGACGGCGCAGTCGGCGAAGAGCATGACGCCGCGCTCGCCGTACCGTTTGTTCGAGAGATCGAGCATGGTGCAGCTCGAGATGCTTTTGGTGTCGGGAAGGGGCTTGATGAGCTGGATGAGCGGACGCAGGGAACTGGCCGCGGACTCGCTGGCGCCGGTGACGAGGCCGTCGGCCTGGCCATACTGGACCATCATGGCGGCGAAGTAATTCGCGCGGGAGAGCAGGTCCGCCGCGCCCTTCGGCCCGAGATCGTGGTAACGCTTGAGTTTCTCCAGGCGCTGGATGAAGGCGGGCAGCTCGGTGGAAGTGGCCGGGTCGATGATGCCGATGTGATCGAGGTCCACGTTCTCCTCATTCGCGACGCGCTCCACGTCTTCGCGGCGGCCGAGCACGATGGGCGCGCCGAGGCGAAGGCGAACGAAGCGGGCGGCGGCGCGGAGGACGCGGGGTTCGGTGCCTTCCGGGAAGACGATGCGCTTCGGGTGACGCTTCAGCTTCGTGAAGACGGAGTCGATGAACTTCATGGGCGCAGAGTTTCAGTGGCCGGGGTGCGGGTGTCCAGTGATGAGTGAAAGATTGCCAAACGGTTTCCGGTGATCGGCGGTTGTTGAAGTTGACCATCCGAATTAAGTCCCCACCCGCATGTTCCCCTCGCTCGCCGACTATCACGTCCACACCCCGCTCTGCCACCACGCGAAAGGCTGGCCGACGGAGTTCGCCGCCCGCGCGGTGGCGCTGGGGCTCGGGGAGCTGGGGATCGCCGATCATAATCCGATGCCGGAGCGCTTCGACGATTGGCGGATGCTGCGCGAGGATCTGCCGCGGTATCTGGAGGAAGTGGAGAAGGCGCGCGCGGCTTTCCCGCAGCTCACCATCCGGCTCGGGCTGGAGTGCGATTTCCTCGCCGGCCGCGAACGCTGGATCGAGGAGCTGCGCGGACTGGCGGACTGGGATTATTTCATCGGCAGTGTCCACTACCTGAACGACGGCACGGAGGTGGATCATCCCCTGGCGCTGAAACGCTACGCCAACGGCGAGACCGAGGCGATCTGGGCGGAATACTGGCCGACCTACGAGCGGGCGATCCGAAGCGGGCTGTTCGATTTTGTGGCGCATCCCGATCTGCCGAAAAAGTTCGGCTTCGTGCCGGCGGGCGATCTGCGGCGCTTTTACGAGCCGGTGATCGCCGCGCTCGCCGAGACGCGGACGCCCTTTGAGATCAACACCGCCGGCTGGCGAAAGAAGTGCGCCGAGCAATACCCGGCGCGGCAATTCCTGGAACTGGCGCAGGCGGCGAACGTCGGGCTGCTCATCAACTCCGACGCGCACGACCCCGCGGACCTCGGCGCGGGCTTCGAGCAAGCCGTCGCGCTGGCGAAAGAGGCCGGTTTCACCCACACCACGCGCTTTCACCGCCGGGCGATTTCGTCCGTGCCGCTGCCGTAGCCGCCGCCGCCGGTCCGCTAAGGATTCATGGGCAACCGGGTTGTCTCGCCGCCTGAAATGGTATTTGGTCCCGGCTCGCCTTTCCCGCGAGTCACAAGCTCACTCATGAATTCCCGTCTTCGTCCGATTCTCGCCTGCACCCTTTTCAGCACCGCCGTGCTGAGCGTGGGCGGATGCAAAAAAACCGAGATCCGCAGCTACATCGCGCCGAAGGATGTCGCCGCCGCCGAAACGCCCGCGGCGCCTGCGGCGGCGACCGCGGCAAAGGAAAAACCGCAGCTCGAATTCATGCTGCCGCCCGGATGGGAGGAGACGCCCGCGAATTCCGTGAGCCTCGCTTCTTTCAAAATCAAAAAGGGCGACGCCGAGGCCAGCGTGAACATCACGCCGCTGCCGAACCTCAAGGGCCGGGAGTCG
>JAYTDO010000450.1:0-2404 GCA_043735935.1 Chthoniobacteraceae bacterium | reverse complement strand
CACCGTTTCGTGCTGGTAGATCGCCTCCCCGGCGCGCGAGCGAGTCTTGAGGGCCAGCGCCTCATCGCGCAGTTGCGGCGGGGTCAGGATCAAACTCGTCTGTCCCTGCATCTCCTCCGCCGTGTAACCAAAAATTCGCTGCGCCGCCTTGTTCCATCCGACGACGCCCCCGTCGATCCTCGATCGGATGATCGCGTCGTCCGAGCCTTCCACCACGAGCGCCATATGCTCGATCTCCTGCGTCCTCTCATGCACATGCACTTCCAAGTCCGCATACGATCGCGCCAACGCCTCCCGCATTCGCCGCAGCTCGGTCACATCCGTCACCGTGCCGACGAAGCCCACGACCTTGCCCTTTTCATCCACATCCTCCGTCGCCTGTCCAAACACCCAAACGACCCGTCCGTCCGTCCGCAGATAACGGTATTCGCAATCGAATCGCACCCGCTCCGTCGCAGCCTTCTCCCACGCCTCGAAAAGCCAGTCCCGATCATCCGGATGGATCGCCTCCTTCCATCCCACACCCAGCGCCGACTCGACCGGTATCCCGGTCATTTCGCACCATCGTGCGTTCACGTAGATGCAGCGCCCGTCGGCATCCGCGCGGAAGATCCCCACCGGCACCAGTTGCGCCATCGTCCGCAGCCATTCCGTGTCCTCCTTCCGTGCATACCCCTTCGGTCCACGGCCGACGGCCATGGCCTTGCGGGTGGCGTCTTTATCCTCCGTTCCGCGCTCCATAGTTAGTGCGGAGCTTTATAGCGCCTTTTCTCGAAGATACCAGTCGTACGTTTCCCGAATTCCTTCCTTCAGCGAAACGCGCGGCGCCCAGCCCAGGCCCCGCAGCCGCGACACATCCAGCAGTTTCCGCGGCGTGCCGTCGGGCTTCGACAAATCAAAACTCAGCGCCCCCTTAAAATCCACGACCTCGCAAATCGTCTCGGCGAGTTCCCGGATCGTCACATCCTCCCCGCAACCCACATTGATCACCTCCGCCGAATCGTATCGCTCCAGCAAAAACCGGCACGCCCCCGCCAGGTCGTCCACATGCAGAAACTCCCTCCGCGGCGTCCCGCTTCCCCACACGATCACCTCCGGCGCATTGCTCATCTTCGCCTCATGCACCTTCCTCAGCAGCGCGGGCAACACATGGGAGTGGTTCAGGTCAAAGTTATCCCCCGGACCATATAAATTCGTCGGCATCGCCGACACAAAATTCCTCCCATACTCCCGCGCATACGCCTGGCACAGCCGGATCCCCGCGATCTTCGCGATCGCATACGCCTCGTTCGTCGGTTCCAGCGCTCCGGTCAGTAGCGAAGCCTCCTCGATCGGCTGGGCGGCGTATTTCGGGTAAATGCACGAGCTTCCCAAAAAGAGCAGCTTCGTCGCGCCGAAATCATTCGCCGCCTCGATCACGTTGTTTTGGATCCGCAAATTCTCCAGCAGGAATTCCACCGGGTAATCCGCGTTCGCCTTGATCCCGCCGACCTTCGCCGCCGCCACCACCACGACCTGCGGTTTCTCTTTGGCGAAAAATCCCCGCACGGCCTCCCGTTCGCGCAAATCCAAGTCCCCGCGCCCTCGCGTCAACAGATTCGCGTAACCCGCCCGCTGGAGTTCCCGCACGATCGCGCCGCCGGCCAGCCCGCGATGACCGGCGATAAAGATGGAGTCTGAGGTTTGCACGCGCGGACCCTAGACGCATCCCCGCCGGCCCCGCAACCGCGCGATCATTCGCTATTCCAAATCCCGCCCGCCTCGCTTAAATCCATCCCGTGCCCACTCGAATCCCGGTCCTCAAGACCTACAAACTTTCCATCGGCGGCAAATTCCCTCGCGGCGAAAGCGGCCGCGTCTCCGCCGCCACCTCCCTCGACGGCAAAACCAAGCTCGACAACTTTTGCGTCGCCTCGCGCAAGGACTTCCGCGACGCCGCCGTCGCCGCGCGCAAGGCCCAGCCCGGCTGGGCCAAGGCCAGCGCTTATCTCCGCGGCCAGATCCTCTACCGCGCCGCCGAGATCGCCGAGCAACGCGCCGCCGAACTCACGCATGAGCTCACCCGCGCAGGTGTCCGCGGCGCCGCCGCCGAGGTGGCCGCCTCCATCGACCGCCTCGTCCACTACGCCGGATGGACGGACAAATTCACCCAGCTTTTCGGCAGCGTAAACCCCGTCGCCACCTCCCATTTCAACTTCACCGCCCCCGAACCCACCGGCGTCGTCGTCGTCATCGCCCCCGACGTGCCCCCGCTCCTCAGCCTCGTCTCGCTCATCGCCCCCGCCATCCTCTCGGGCAATACCGCGATCGTCCTCGCATCGGAATCCGTCCCCCTCGTCGCCATCACCCTCGCCGAAATCCTCGCCACCAGCGACCTCCCCGGCGGCGTCGTGAACATGCTCAC
>JAYTDO010000449.1:0-2358 GCA_043735935.1 Chthoniobacteraceae bacterium | reverse complement strand
TGAGAAGTTCGTCGAGAAATTTGAGCGCGCGGCGTTCGTGCGGGCTTTGGGTGGTGTCGATGGCGCGCTGCTGCGCGGCTTCGGATTGGAGCTGGGTGTCGAAGTGCGCGAGGGCGGCGTTGACGTGATCGTGATGGGCGTCGTGGAGCGGGATGCCTTTTTCCGGGACTTCCGCACGGAAGGCGCGCGCCATTTCGACGAAGCTGATTTCCTCGATGCCGCTGCCGACGCGGTGGAAGGCGTCGCGCCGCCGGTTGCGAATGAAGACGAGCGTGGTGCCGGCCTGGCTGGCGTCGAGCCGCCCGACGCGGGCGCGGAGCGGGAGATTGCGGATGCGGCGGAACTCATCGGGAAACGCCGCGCGGTATTTGCGGAGTTCGCCGAGCCATTGGAGCCGCTCGTCGCGTTCCTCCTCCACCGCTTTGTCGAAAAGGCCGAAGTTATCGACCTCCTCGTCGGGCGAATAAATCTGGCTGTCCTCGCCAAGCGCGGAGTGGAACGCCTGGAGTTTGAAGATGGCTTTTCTTTGAAGCTCGATATGGGAATCGACGCGTGCGGTGGGGTAGAAGTTGAAAATGTGGATCGCGGGCTCGGTGGTGCCGATGCGGTTTACGCGGCCAATGCGCTGCATGAGGCGTGTGGAATTCCAAGGCGTGTCGTAGTTCACGATGACGTTGGCGCGGTGGAGGTTCACGCCCTCCGCGAGGACTTCGGTGGAGATCACGATGCGAAAATCGTCGCGCCGCTCGGACAGCGGGATATTCGCGTCGAAGTTCGCGCGGACGGCGGGCATCTGCTCTTTGCGGTTGGTGGAATCGACGGTGAGCAGTTTGTCGAAGCCGTGTTTCTTGAGTTCGCGGGCGATGTAGTTCGTCGTGTCCTTGGACTCGGAGAAAATGACGAGCTTGTTGGCCTGGTTGAGTTTCTTGTCGAACAAGTTGCCTCGAAGATGCACGAGGAACTCGTCGAGCTTCGGGTCGCGGTCGATCGCGGCCCATCCGGCGACGAGTTCGTCGAGGATGGCGGCGTCGCGTTCCAATCCCTCGCGGAAGCCCTCCTTGAAATCGTCGATGCCGCAGATTTCGATTCGAGGGTCGGTGGCCTGCGCGTCGAGGACGAGTTGCAGGAGTTCGTCTTCGCGGTCGTCGAGGATGTAATCGGCGACGGGGAGATTCGGGGCGATGAAAACGCGGCCAGATTCGAGCATCTGCAACATGGCGCGCGTGCCTTTCGCAAAGCGGCCCAAGGATTCCGTGAACGCGAAAAAGCTGCTGTCGATGCGCTTCACGAGCATCGTTTTCATAATGCGCGCGAGCTGCGTGGCGATGAGGTCGGCGTTCTGGTAGCGGAGTTTTTTTTCCGGCTTGAGGAATCCGATGGCGCGGTAGCGGTTGTAAGTCAGCCCCTCATCAGGGTGCGAGAGTAGCCGCATGGTGCGGTCGTAGAGCAGTTCGAGTTCGGGATCGAGCTGGTAGTAAATGGGGTGCGGCTTTTGGACATCGGGGAAGATGACGCCCTGAGCCTTGAGGTCTTCCTTGTAAAGGTCGTGCTCCATCAGGTCGCGGCGGGTGCGCCGGATAGTGAGCTGCTCGACGACGCGGGTGCGGATCAGTTCGTAGATTTCCTTGATGCGCGCGAGGCCGGCTTTCACATCCGGGTCGCGGCGCGCGAGGTCGTAAGCCTTGATGCGCGCCGCGAAGAAGTTCTGCAAATTGGAAGTCCCCTCGACAGTGGAGTCTTTGCCGTCTTGAAAAAGGAGGGTGAGATTGCGGATGTCCTCGGGCCGGTTGTTCAGCGGCGTGGCGGAAACGAGGATGACGCGCTTTTTCGCGAAGGAGCCATCCGGGCATCCGGCGGCGCGTCGGCGTCTTGCAGAGGCGCTGGAGCGCGTCGTAAGCCCCGCTCTCGTCGTTGCGGAACTTGTGCGCTTCATCGACGATCACGAGATCGAATTCTTCCGGGTGCTCGATCTTGTGGACGCTGCCGTTGGTGACGATCTTCCAGTTCTTCAACTCGAATTTCCGAAGGGTGCGGTCCCAAGCATCTTTGAGCGCGGGCGGGACGATGATGAGTGTCGTCGAGATGTGGGCGGGGAAGTCGTTGAAGTAGAAAAACTTCTTCGCAATCAGCGCGGCGATGATGGTTTTTCCAAGGCCGACGACATCGGCGAGGAAGAAACCGCCGTGACGATGGAGGAGATCGAAGCCTTGGTTGACGGCATCGACCTGGTAAGAGAGCCGCAGGAAACCCTCGGGGAGATCGCTGATGGAGCTGGGATCGAACTCGACGGATGAGCCGAAGTATTCGATGAGGAATTTGATGTATAACTCGAACGGTGTGAAATCGCGGTTGAGGTAG
>JAYTDO010000448.1:0-35021 GCA_043735935.1 Chthoniobacteraceae bacterium | reverse complement strand
CTGCCGCCCGGGCACTGGCCATCGGCGTTCGTCCCGCCACCAATCGAAGCCGCTCCAAATCTTCATCGGAGACGAAAAACTTGCCCGTGAGCGGCATGGTCGTCTCGCCGCGCGGCCCCGCCTTTTCGCCCGCCGTCTGGACGACCGACACCTGCCAAACATGCGTGGCCCCGCTGCCCGGGCCCTCGTGGACGACGATGCTCAGTCTCGGGTAAACCGACCCGTCCACCGTCTTCAGCGCCGCCAGAGGCTCCACCGACCCGGCGCAAATCTCCGTCAGCATTCCCTCTTCCTCGGGAAAACTCAGCCACATCGGTTTCCACGCACGGCACCATTCACCGACCGTTTCGCAATAAACCCGCCCCTGAATCCCCCGCCACGCCAGGACCGTCGAAAGCGCCACGACGATCCCCGCCTCCGTTGCCCACATCACCCACAAAATTCCACCCTTCGGCGTCACGCCGCGCACGGTGAACCAGCCACTTTCATTGATCGCCACCGCCACGTCCCACACTGCGCGCGGTGAAGCCGCGAGCGCGAAAAGATTCAGCGGAGTTAGCAACTCCTCGTTCTGCCGACCCACGACCAGCCACTCGAATACGACCCACGAAACGTATACCCCCAGCGTCCCCCACAACAGTCCCGCCAGCGTCACAAACTCCCCGTTCCGACAATGCGCCGTGCGCGCGATCCAGCCAATCCCCCAGCCGATCAACGCGCCAAACCCGAAAACCATCACGCTGGGAGCCAGCCCGGGACACGGAATCAGCACCGCCAGGAGCGAATAGATCAATCCCCCGAAGATCGCCAGCGTCGCGCCTCCCACATGGACCGCCGCGGGTCCGCCCCCCAGTTTTTTGGACGGCGTATACACGTTCGCTACAGCGGCCATCGTCGATTCCGTTACGCCGTCCGCATCTTCTCCGAAAGGAACAACCCCTGCACGCGCTCCGCGTCGATCTCGGTCGAAAAGCCGCGGGCCGGAATGTAATAGAACGCCCCCGTCTTGGGATAAATCAGATACCCATGCGTCCCCGGCACGATCTTGTAGGTATCCTCCCAAAGCAGACGCATTCCCTCGCCCTTTGCCAGCATCACCATCTGCGTCGTATCGAAGCGGCAACGCACTTCGGCATCCCAGAATGGGTGTAGTTTCAGCACGCTCAACCACAGCCGGCAGGAAAGCCGCGGCCAGAATCCGGCGATGAGCGCCCCCGCGAGAAGAGTCCCTCCGGGCCACAGGCCACCGCCCATTCCCACCAGATAACCGCCCCATCCGCCGGCAATCCACGCCAGCAGCCGTTGATAACGCGGCCATCGGCGGGCGTCCCGATGCGTCTCATACGCCTCGGTCATCACCTCCTCATTAAAAGGGAAGGTCGCTTCGATCATCGGCTCACCATGCGATCTCCTTTATGCGCCGAGCCACCTCGATCACATTCGCTCGCGAGTTAAAGGCGCTGATCCGAAAATAACCCTCACCCCGCGATCCGAACCCACTCCCTGGCGTGATCACCACATTCGCCTCCGCGAGCATCCGATCGAACATTCCCCAACTCGTCAGACCGTTCGGTGTGCTGACCCAGATATACGGCGCATTCACTCCGCCGAAGACCTGCAACCCGATCTCCGCAGCCGCTTCCCGCAGGACAGCCGCATTTCCCATGTAATGCCCGACGAGGGCCGCCACCTGCGCCTTGCCTTCGGCGGAATAAAGCGCCTCCGCCGCCCGCTGGACGATGTAGGAAACTCCGTTGAACTTCGTGCTCATCCGCCGATTCCACAGAGCGTGGAGCCCCTTCCGCTCACCCGAGGCCGTCGCCGCCGTCACCGTCTTCGGAACCACGGTAAACGCACACCGCGTCCCGGTGAATCCGCCATTCTTCGAGAAACTCCGAAACTCAATCGCACAATCGCGACCACCCGGGATTTCATAAATCGAGTGAGGAACGGACCCATCCGAAATGTATGCCTCATACGCGGCGTCAAAGAGGATCAGCGCATCATTCGCCAGCGCGTACGACACCCATGCCTCCAGTTGCGCCCGCGTCGCCACTGCGCCCGTCGGGTTATTCGGGAAACAAAGATACACGACATCCACCCTCGCCGCCGGGGGCGCGGCCACAAAGCCATTCGACGCATCGCACGCCAGATAAACGATGCCTTCATACGCGCCTGCATCATCGGCCTCGCCAGTGTGCCCGGCCATGACGTTCGTATCCACATACACCGGATAAACCGGATCAGTGATCGCGATCGTGTTGTCCCCGCCGAGAATGTCCAAGATCCCCCCGCAGTCGCACTTCGAGCCGTCGCTGACGAAGATTTCGTCATCCGCCACGTCGATGCCCTTGTCCCGGTAGTCGTTCTGCGCGATGGCGCTCCGCAAAAAATCGTAGCCCTGCTCGGGGCCATAACCGCGGAACGTGCCGCGCTCGCCCATCTCATCCACCGCCTTGTGCAGCGCGTCGATGGCGACCTGTGGCAAAGGCTCCGTCACATCCCCGATCCCGCACCGGATCATCCGGGCCGCCCCGGCGGGGTCGTGTTCGCAGAATGCCTTCACCCGTCGCCCGATCTCGGGAAAAAGGTAGCCAGCTTTGAGTTTGAGATAATGATCGTTTAAACGCGCCATGGAAACGGCACGCTGTAACGCACCTCCCCGTTCGTCTCAACCCCTATTCTGTTCTCCTCACTCCCCGCCGGGATGCCACGCGTGCGCGTCCCACCATCCCGCGATGCCTCCCCGGCTCCCGTTGAACATCGTCCGCTCCATTTTACTCATCCCCGCGACCCCGGTCGGGTAGCTCGTCCGCGGCAGTTCGCACGTCCCGTCGCCTGTGTATTGCCACATCGACCAGCGCGACCACGGCAGCGTGTAGGCCGGCGGGTAGTGGTAATTGGCGATCCAAAGCCAACACTTCGTCAGCATCCGGTCCGCCTCGGCATCCACCGTCGGCCCGTGAAAAAGCGTCTTGATCCAGTTCTCGTTGGAGTAAATCCCCGGATAACGCCCCGTCCTTTCCTGCACGCGGTCCACAAACCTCGCCACTTCCCGGATCGTCATCGAACCGCCGGGGTAATGCGTATTCCGCTCCGCATCCAGCACCAGCAGCACGCCCGCGCCCTTTGAAGGCCCGCTGGCACGCGCCCACGCAGCGCTCACGGCGCTAAGGAAAACATCCGCCTGCCGTTTGCCATCCGTATTGTTCCCAAAGCAATACGCTCCCCACAGGACCCCGGCCTTCACGGCGGCATTTTGCCTCGCCACATACTTCTCGTCCACCGTCGAAGGCGGATAGACCGCCTCATGGATCACCCCATCGATCCCCGCCCGCCTCATCGCCTCGAAGCTCACCAGGTTTTCATCATAATGCGACAGGCTCAGCACATTATTCGCGCCCTCGGCAAAAGGCAGCGCCCACGCCATCAGCACCGCACTCAGGGGTAAAATCACACGCATAAGCGTTCCTTCTCCCAAACTCGCGCCGCACACGCAAGCCCCCATCTCCCCACCCTCTCGCCGGACGGCTCCACCGCTTTCCAAAACCCGCGCGACCGAAGGTGGTGCCGTGTCGGCAACTCTGGTATCCATCCATCCATGTGCGCCGTAATTGGAACGAAAAATCGCATTCTTCGCCCCGGAAAACCCGTCCGGGTTTGGCGGGCCACGGGCCACGCGGAGTTCATCTGGGCGGGATTCGCACGCAAGGAATCGCTCGGCTGGTGGAAAAAAAAGGAAGCGGAAATGGTGGATGTCCCTGCGGCCCGCTTCGCAGAGCGGTCCGAGCGCGACCGGCAATTGCGTTGGGACGATGTCGCCTGCGGCAGCGTCGTCCGCGGCCTCATCGACCCCAACGCCGGCAAGCCGCTTTTGAAAATCGTCACCCGCGCTTCCACGCCGGAAGAGTTGGTGCGTTTCGAACACCCTCGGATGCCGCTGATCGAACTACCCCTGTTCAGCGCCGAGTGGTTCGAAGAAGAGGACGACGCGCAAAAGGAGCTTTTCTAGCGCCGGAACTTGCGCGTCAGTTACATCGTGATATTACACGATGTAATGCCTCGCCCGCTTTCCCTTCACCTCACCGCCGTCCAGCAGCGCATCGCGCGGGCGCTGGCGAATTTCGCGCGCCAGGAGCGTCCCGCATTCGTCCCCGACCTCGCAAAGACCCTGCGCCTGGCCGGCGAAAGCAGCCTGACGCCGACTTTGAAAAAGATGCAGCGCAACGGCTTCGTGGACGTGCAGGGCGCCGGAGTCCGGGGCCGCTCGCGCATCGTCCGCCTCACCGCCAAGGGGCGCAAGGCGCTCGGCATCGGCGGGCTGCCTTTGCTCGGCAGCATCCCGGCCGGCCCGCTTTCGGAAGCCATCGCCCAAGCGGGTGAAATCGTCGAAGCGGCCCAAATCCTGCCGCACGAACCGGAAGATTTTTTACTGCGCGTCCGGGGCGATTCGATGACGGGCGACGGCATCCTCGATGGGGATCTGGTGCTCTTGCGCCCGAATGTGCGAGTGCCGGAGGGCTCGGTCGCCGCGGTGTGCGTGGGAGACGAGCGAGAAGGTACGTTAAAACGCGTCTTTTACGAAGACGATCGAGTGCGCCTGAAGGCTTCCAACCCCGCCTTCGCCGACATGCTCATCCCGGCCGAGCGCGTGCATTTCGCAGGGCTGTTAAAAGGAGTCGTCCGCCATGTTGGCCCTCGCGCCTGAGACGGCGGAACGGCTCTCCGACTTGCGGCGCCTGCTCGCGGAGAAGTATCCCACCGCCGAACAAAAACCCGGCGGCATCCTCCGCACGGGGCTCGCCTGCGTGGATGCGCTCGAGGGCGGTTTGCGCAAGGCCGCCGTCACCGAACTTTCCGGCGCCTCCGGCGACGGCGCGCTCTTTCTCCACGCGATGATCCGCGCGCTCTGCCGCGAAAAATGCCTCGCCGCGCTCGTCGACGCCGGGCGCTCCTTCGATCCGGACGGCACCCCATCGTCCGCACTCGCACGCCTGCTCGTGGTTTTTTGCGCGGACACGGTGCAAGCCATCAAAGCCGCCGATCTATTGCTCCGCGACGGCAATCTTTCGCTCGTCCTGCTCGACTTCCAAGCCGTGCCGCCCGCGCAACTCCGCCGCATCCCCGCGAGCACCTGGCATCGCTTCCAGCGCCTCGTGGAGCAAACGAGCAGCGCCCTCGTGGTCCTCACACCACAGCCCGCGGTCGAAGGCGCCCGCGTGCGCATCGCCACCAGCGGCAGATGGAGCCTCGCCGCGCAGCGCCGCTGGCGCGCGGAACTGACAGCGGAAATCCCCGCGCGCGTTTTCCCGCGCCAGAATCCCACGCTCCTTGAAAAGACGGACGAGAGCGTCCCCGCATGATCACACCCGATGTTTGCCGTCATCCTGCTTCCCCAATTCCGCCTGCAAGCCGCGCTCCGGTTCCGCGAAGAACTGCACGAGCAGGCCGTCGCCATCACGGATGAAACCGACTCGAAAGCGCGTGTCCTGGAAATCAGCGAAGCCGCGGCGAAGGCGGGCGTGGTGCCGGGCCTTTCCTCATCGCAGGCCCTGGCGCGCTGCTCCGCGCTCACGCTGCTTTCCCGCTCGCCCGCGCAGGAAACCGCCGCGCAATCGTCCCTGCTCGAAATCGCCGGCACACTCTCGCCGGAAGTCGAAGCCACCGCCGACGGCTACGTCACCGCGGACCTTCGCTCCGTGCGCTCGCCGGACTGGTCCGCCCTCGCCACACGCACCGTCGGCATGCTGGCGGCCCTGCATCTCTCCGCCCGCGTCGGCATCGGCTCGAATCCCGACCTCGCCTTCCTCGCCGCACGTCACGCCCGGCCGGCCCTGGTCGTCCAATCCCCCACCGCCTTCCTCGCAAATCTCGCCATCCACGAACTCGACCCCTCACCGGAACTGCTCTCCGTCTTGTCCGATTGGGGCGTCCATAATCTCGCCCAACTCACCAGCCTCCCGCGCGGCGCCTTGATGGACCGACTCGGGCCGAGTGCCGCCTGCCTGTGGGAACGCGCAGCCGGACAAACCGGGCGCCCTTTGCGTCTGGTGCGGCCCGCCGAGGAATTCAGCGAAGCCTTCGATTTCGAGCATGAGATCGACACCGCCGAGCCGCTGCTGTTTTTGCTTCGCCGTTTTCTGGATCAACTCGCCATCCGCCTCGGCAGCGCCTGCCGCGTCGCCGGGCAGATGGCGTTCACCCTGCTGCTGGCGGACGAAAGCCGGTACGAGCGCGGCTTCACCGTGCCCTCGCCGACCGCCGACGTGGACGTGCTTTTCCGCATCCTCCACACGCACCTCGACGGGCTGCGCCTCGCACACGGCGCGGTGGGCGTGCGGCTGTGCATCACGCCCACGCTCGCGGAGCGCCAGCAGTTCCAGCTTTTCGAGAGCCCCTTGCGCGATCCGAATCGCTTCGGCGAAACGCTCGGCAGACTCGCCGCGCTGGTCGGCGAAAAAAACGTCGGCGTTCCATTCGTGATCGACAGCCACAAGCCGGACAGCTTCCGCCTCGATCCGCCGCGCTTCCACGAACCCGGCCATCATGCGCCCACGGCTGACGACTTCGCCGTGGGCCTCCCCCTGCGCCGCTACCGGCCGCCCGTGGCCGCGGACGTTCATGTCATCCGGCACGCGCCCGTCTTTCTCGCATCGGCGCAGGTGTGCAGCGCGGTGCGCGACGCCCGCGGCCCCTACCGCGTTTCGGGCGCGTGGTGGGAGTCCGATTCGTGGGCGATGGAGGAATGGGATGTGGAGCTGGAAACCGGCGGCCTCTACCGCATCGCCCGCGCCGGCGATGCCTGGCGGATGGAAGGCAGCTACAACGAACCCGCCACGGCGGGCGTCCGCGCCACGCGCGCCATCGTGCCGATGCGCCCACAGGCCGGGTGATGAAGCACCATGGAATACGTCGAACTCCATGCGCGAAGCGCGTGCAGCTTTTTGCGCGGCGCATCGCTGCCGCAAACCCTGGCGGCACAAGCGGCTCGGCTCGGCCTGCCCGCGATGGCCGTGTGCGATCGCGACGGCGTGTACGGCGCCGCCCGCTTTTTCGCCGGGGCGAAAGAACACGGCATCCGCGCCATCGTCGGCGCGGAACTGACGATGGACGACGCGAGCGTCGTGCCCCTGCTCGTCGCCAGCCGCGAAGGCTACCGCAATCTTTGCGGGCTCATCACGCGCGCCAAATTGCGCGGGACGAAAAACCATGCGCCGGTGTTTTGGGATGAACTCGCGGAATTTTCCACCGGGCTGGTCGCGCTCACCGGCGATGAAGAAGGCCCGGTGCGCCGCGCGCTCGCCCGCAATGACCGGGCCGCCGCCAAACGTAGCGTGGAGCTGCTCGCATCCGCCTTTGGAAAGGAAAACGTCTTCATCGAGATCCAGCGCCATCTCCGCCGCGCGGAAGAACGCGAAAACGACGCGCTCGCCGATCTCGCCGAGGCAACGCAACTCCCGCTACTGGCCACAAACGGCGTGCTGCACGCCACGCGCGAGGAGCGGGCGGTGCTCGATGTTTTCACCTGCACACGCCACCACACGCACCTCGACGCCGCCGGGCGTCTACTCGCCTCGAATGACGAGCGGCATCTGAAGCCGGCCACGCGAATGGCGCGGCTGTTCGCGGACAAACCGATCGCCGTCGCAAACACCGTGCGCCTTGCCGAGCGGCTCGATTTCACGCTGGAAAATCTCGGCTACGAGTTTCCGAAATATCGCGTGCCGGAGGGCGAAACGATGGATTCGTTTTTGCGGAAGGTCACCATGGCCGGCGCGCGCTCGCGCTACTCGCACCTGAGCCGCCAGGTGCTCGCGCAGCTCCACCACGAGCTGGACCTCATCGCCCGGCTCGGGTTCAGCGGCTACTTTCTCATCGTCTGGGATCTGGTGAATTTTTGCACCGAGCAAGGCATCCTGATCCAGGGCCGCGGCTCGGCGGCAAATAGCGTCGTCTGCTACTCGCTCGCCATCACCGCCTGCGACCCCATCGCGGGCAAACTACTCTTCGAGCGCTTCCTCTCCGAAGGCCGCAAATCGTGGCCCGACATCGACCTCGACCTGCCGAGCGGCGAGCGCCGCGAGCGCGTCATCCAGGAAGTCTATCGACGCTACGGCCAGCACGGTGCGGCGATGACGGCGAACGTCATCACCTATCGCGGGCGCTCCGCGATGCGCGAAATCGGCAAGGCGCTCAACTTCGCCCCCGACGTGCTCAATCGCTTCTCTCGCCTTTTCGGCAGCGGCGATTTCCCGCACACGCTGGAGCTCGACGCGCAATTGCAACAGGCGGGCATCCCGCCCGAACATCCGCGCACCATCGCCGCGGTCGCGCTTTACCGGCGCATCTACGGACTGCCTCGCCACCTCGGCCAGCACAGCGGCGGCATGATTATTTGCGAGGGAAAATTGAGCGGCGTCGTGCCGCTGGAAAACGCGAGCATGGCGGGCCGCGTCGTCGCGCAATGGGACAAGGACGACTGCGAGGATCTGGGAATCATCAAGGTCGATTTGCTCGGGCTGGGAATGATGGCCGCGATGCAGGACTCGCTGGAACTCTGCCAGCAGCGCGGGCGGCCCGTGGACTGGGCGACCATCCCGAAGGACGACGCGGCGACCTATGATCTCCTGTGCCGCGCCGACACGATCGGCACCTTCCAGGTCGAAAGCCGCGCGCAGATGGCCACGCTGCCGCGCATGAAGCCGCGCACGTTTTACGACGTCGTCGTCGAAGTCGCCATCATCCGCCCCGGCCCGATCCAGGGCGGCCTTTTGCACCCCTACCTCGCGCGCCGCAGCGGAAAGGAGCCAATCGACTACATCGACGAACGCCTCCGCCCAGTCCTGGAGCGCACACTCGGCGTTCCGCTCTTTCAGGAGCAACTGCTAAAGATCGCGATGGTCATGGCCGACTTCACCGGCAGCGAGGCGGAAGAATTGCGACGCGCACTCAGCTTCCACCGTTCGCATGAGCGCATGGACAAGGTGTGCGTGAAACTGCGCGACGGGCTCGCCCGGCAGCACGTCCCGACCGGGACGGCGGAGCGCATCGTGCAGGCCGTGCAATCCTTCGCCGTCTACGGCTTCCCGGAGTCGCACGCCATTTCCTTCGCGCTCATCGCCTACGCGAGTTGCTGGATGAAGGTGCATCGCGCGCCGGAGTTTTTCGCCGGCCTGCTGAACAATCAGCCCATGGGATTTTACTCCGCCGCCACGCTCGTCAAAGACGCGCGGCGCCACGACGTTCGCATCCGCCCGGTCAGCGTCGTGGAAAGCGAATGGGCCTGCACGGTCGGCGCGGACGATTCCCTGCGCCTCGGCCTCTGCTACGTGCGCGGCCTCTCCCGCGCCGACGGCGAGCGCATCATCACACAGCGGAAAAACGCCGCTTTCACATCGCTCGCCGACTTTCAGCTTCGCACCGAAACGCCCAGGCCCGCGCTTCGCACCATGGCGAAGATCGGCGCGCTCAACGGACTCGCTGGGCATCGCCGCGCCGCGCAGTGGCAATTGGAAATCCATCGCGAAGCCGATGATTTGTTCGCGCGCGCCGAAGCCGCCGATGACATGCCGCTCCAGCCCATGGACGGCTTTGAGCGCGTGCAGGCGGACTACGCCGGCACCACGCTCACGACCGGCCCGCACCCCATGTCCCTGGTGCGGGAAAAACTCGCGCATCTTTGGCGCGCGGCCGATCTGCCGCAGGCCGCTCACGGAGCATATGTGAGCATCGGCGGCATGGTGATCTGCCGTCAGCGGCCCGGCACCGCAAAGGGCGTGCTTTTCCTCAGCGTCGAAGATGAATCCGGCGTCGCGAATGCGATCGTCTCGCCGGAGCTGTTCGAGCAACGAAGGCTTTGTATTTCCCAGGAGCCCTACCTGCAAATCGACGGGCTGCTCCAAAACGTGGACAACGTCATCCACATCAAGGCGCGCGAAATCGCGCCGCTGGTCATGGATGTGATCGCGGCGCCCGCGTCCCATGATTTTCGGTGATCCGCGATCCCACTCCGGCGGCAGGCTTGCTTGCGGCTGCGGGTTCGCCTTAAACCCGCGGAGTTCCTTTCCGGGCCGTTGGAATCCGACCGCCGCGCCCATCGCCAAGTCGCCCGCCCATTCTTCGCCACACCAATGACTCCCTTCGCCCTGCCACCCGACTACCGCCGCATCAAGCGGGTGGACAGTTTTCACGAACTCATCACCGCCCGGTTCACGGACGGCATCAATGCCCTGTGCTGGCCGCGCGAGTTGCCCGGAGATTTTGGCGAGGTGGTAAATCTTCTCGGCGTCGATGAAGGGATCGTCACGCTCGATGACGCCCGGCTGAATGCGCTCCCCGTCAGCGCCGCTGGGAAGATCGCCATCGCCGCTCTCCTCGACGATCAGCGTTTGCTCCGGGATCACGACCGCGACCCCGTGCTCAACTGCATCCACGGCTACCCGCGCGACGAGGAAGACGCGCCGATCTCCACGGACGTTTTCTCCTTCCACGCCGATAGCGCTCCGGTGGAAGCCGACACATGGCTGTGCACTTACCACGGGCCGGCCAGCGAGGGCCTCCGCAACGACGAAGCCCGCCGGCGCGTGGAAGTCCCCGAGACGCGCGCCGCACTCCTGAAGCGCCTCGGAGGTCGGGACGACGACGAGTTCCGCGAATACCTGAGCGAAAACTGCTACGACCTCCACTACGCCCCCACCCCGCAGTCCCGACCGTTTTCCTTCGGCCTGGGAAATCTCTGGCGCATCGCCGTGGACTGGCCCGGCAGTCCCGTGCCGCCCTGCATCCACCGCGCTCCCGATCACCACGCCGGCCAGACACCGCGATTGCTTTTGATCAGCTAACGCGGCAATTCCGCCACACGTTAGCGGTTGCCCGTCCCGCCTTTCCCACTCATCTTCGCCCCCCTTGCCTACCGACGCACCGCTGCTCTTCGACTCCGCTTTCCTGACGAAGTTGGAACAGCTTTACCTCCTCTCCAAAAAACTCTTTCGCGGCGAGCACCATGCCGAGCGCAAGAGCCGCCACACCGGGTCGAGCCTCGAGTTCGCCGACTACCGCAATTACACGATCGGCGACGACCTGCGCTCCATCGACTGGAACATCTACGGGCGGCTCGACCGGCTTTTCGTGAAGCTTTTCGAGCAGGAGCAGGATCTCCATATCTATTTCCTCATCGACGCCAGTTCCTCGATGCGCTGGCAGCCCGCCGGGGCGACGGGCGGCTCAAAGTTCGATCAGGCGCGCCGCATCGCGGCATCGCTCGCCTACATCGGCCTCGCCAATCTCGATCGGGTCAACGTGCTCTGGTTCGCCGATCTTCTTCGCGGCGACATGGGGCTTTCGCGCGGAAAATCGCAGTTCCACAAGGTGCTGGATTTTCTCGGGCGCGCACCCGCGGTCGCCGGTAGCAGCACGGGCCTGCTGCCGAGTCTGCGCGCATTTTCGCAGCGGATGAAACGGCGCGGCCTCGTCTTCGTCATCAGCGACTTCTTCGACCCGGCAGGTTACGACGAGGCGCTCAGCCTGCTGCGCTACAACAATTTTGAAGTCCACGTCATCCAGACGCTCGATCCCGCGGAATTGCGTCCGCGCGACACCGGCGACCTGCGGCTTGTGGAGGCGGAAACGGGCGAGGTGTTTGATGTGACCGCGAATGATTCGCTGCTGCGCCGCTACGAGCGCGAGATCGACGCATTCATCGCCGGCCTCGAAGCCTCGTGTCTGCGCCGGGGCATCGCCTACGCGCGGGCCACCACAGAGGTCCCGTTTGAAGACCTAGTGCTGCGCGTGCTGCGCGATGGGATGATCCTCAAATGACGTTCCTCGCTTCATGGGCCGCGTGGTTCCTCGCCGGCGTGCCCGTCATCGTCCTCCTGTATTTGCTGAAGCTGAAGCGGCGTCCGCTCACGGTCTCCACACTGCTTTTCTGGGAGCGTGTGATGGAGGAAAACCGCCAGCGCGCACTTTTTCAAAAGCTGCGTCACCTGCTCTCCCTGCTCCTGCACCTGCTCATCTTCCTGCTCATCGTGGCCGCACTGGCGAAACCCGCGATTGACCGCCTCGTGCGCGACGGAGCCTCGACGGTGCTCGTCATCGATCTCCGCGCGAGGATGCAGGCGACGGTGGACGGCGGCGAAACTCGCTTTGCGAAAGCGCTCGCCGCGGCGCGCAAATACGCGCGCGAAGCAGGGGCCGGGCGGCAGATCGCGATGCTCAGCGCCGGGGCGTCGCCGCATGTCGTCGTGCCATTTACCAGCGACGAACGTGCGCTGCTCGACGGCCTCGAAAGCCTCACGCCGACCGACGCCGCCGGGGATCTCAACGCCGCACTCACGCTCGCCGACTCGCTGCTCGCATCGCGCAAAGGCGACGCGCAGATCGTGGTCTTTTCCGACGCACTGCCCGCTACCGCTCAGCCGCGATCGCGCACCAGCCTCGTCCCGTGCGGCGCCACCGCGCGGGACAATATCGCGATCACGCGCTTCGCCACACGCCCATCGCTCACCAGCCCGCAGACGAGTGAGGTGCTCCTCGCGATCAAAAACTTCGGGACCACCAAAGCGAGCGGCAACGTCGAGATCGCGTTCGATGGAAAGCCGCTCGACGTGAAGCCATTCGCCCTCGATCCCGGCCAGGAGCGGCTCGACATTTTCCCGGCGGTCCCGCGCACCGCCCGCTCCGCGCGCGGCTGGCTCACGGCAAAGATCGATACGCCGGACGCGTTGTCCTCGGACAACATCGCGTATGCCGTGCTGCCGCTGCCACAGCCCCGGCGCGTGTTGCTCGTGAGCAAGGGAAACTGGTTCCTGGAGAAACTCCTCGACGCCGATCAACAGGTGAAATTCGAGTTGATCGGGCCGGACGCGTGGCAGGCGGATTTCGCGGAGAAATTCGACGCGGTGATTTTCGACGACTTCCTGCCCGCGGGTCTCGATCTCGCCAAGGACGGCGGGAATTTCCTTTTTCTCAAACGCTCGCCGTTCAGCACCGGTGATGCGCCGATCGAGCAACCGCTCATCAGCGATCTCGACACCATCCATCCCCTGCTCCGGTTGGTGAGCCTGCAGAACGTGACGATCGTTCGCTCGACTCCCACAAAGCTGCCGGAATCGGCCGACGGCTGGACGTGGCAGGCGCCGCTAAAGTCGTTTGAACATCCGCTCCTCATCGCCGGGACCCGGCGCCAGCAGCGTGTCGCGGCGCTCGCATTCGACCTCGCCGAGTCCGACCTTCCGCTCCGCATCGCGTTCCCGCTCCTCATGTCGAACACCGTGCATTGGCTCGCGGGCGAGGCGGCGGAAAGCGCGGGCAGCCTCACCGCGGGCAGCACGCTCCCGCTGCCGGCCGGCGCGTCCATTTTCACCACGCCGCTCTCGGCGACCGGTGCGGAGCCCGACCCCACCAAGACCGCCATCGGCGACTTCCAGCCGCTCACCAACGGCTTCTACAAAATCGCCCAGCCAACCGGCGTGACGTGGCTCGCCGTCAATACGTTCAACGCAGCCGAATCGGACCTGCGCAGCTCGACCTCCGCGGAGCCCGGCACCGCCAGCTTGCCCGCCGCCACGCTCGCGGGATTTGCTTGGCCGCTCTGGCAGTATCTCGCGCTCGCGGCCTTCGTCCTCATCGCGGTTGAGTGGTGGCTCTTTCACCGGAGGCGCACGGAATAATGGACTTCGCGCACCCGTGGTTTCTCAGCCTCGCCGCCGTCCTTGCCCTCCTCTGGCTCGGCCAACGCGGCTCGATCGCGGGCCTCGCACCGCGGCAGCGCGTCGTGTGTTTTGTAACGCGCACGATCCTTCTGCTGCTGCTCATCCTCGCCCTCGCCGGTGTGCGCCTTCGGATGCCGTCGAGCAGCCTCGCGGTGCTTTTCGCGGTCGATGAATCGGCGAGTATTTCGCCCGCGGCCCAGTCGGACGCGCGGTCATTCATCGCGGCGGCCTTGCGCAGCCAACGCTCGGGTGATGACGCGGGTGTGTTCGGTTTCGCCCGCGACGCCGAGATCTTGCAGCCGCCGGTGCCGGCGCTGCAGCTTGCGGACTCGTGGCCGCAGATGAAGGACCGTTCGGCGAGCGACCTCGGGCGGGCGTTCGACTTTGGCAGCGCGGTTTTCCCGGTGGATAAAACGCGCCGCCTCGTCCTGCTCACCGATGGCAATGACACGACGGGGGGCGCGACCGCCGCCGCGCATGCGCTCGCCGACGCCGGGATCGAGCTGCTCACCGTCCCGCTTCACAACGCGTCGAGCCCGGAGGTGCTCGTCGAGCGTGTGGACATCCCGCGCCGCCTGAAGGCTGGCGAACCCTTCGACCTCACGGCCAACATCCGCAGCAACGTGGCCACCACGGCGAAGGCGCGGCTTTACCAAAACCAGTTCCTCGTCGAGCAACGCGACATCGAGCTAAAGGTCGGCAACAACGAATACCGGGCACCGGATTTGAAGGCGGAAGGGAGCTTCATTTCCTACGAACTCGAAGTCATCCCGGCCAAGGACACGGCGCTCGAAAACAACCGCGCCACCGCCACGGCCAGCCTTCGCGGACAGCCGCGCATCCTCCTCGTCGACGGCGACGAATCGCGCGCGCGCCCTCTCGCCGACGTGTTGCGCACCCAGCAGATGCTCGTCGAAACGCGCAGCTCGCTCGGGCTGCCGAAGACGCTCGAAGACCTCCAGCAGTTCGATCTCCTCGCGCTCAGCGATGTGTCCGCGCTCACGCTCCCGCGCGATGTGATGGAGCTGTATCGCCGATGGGTGCAGGACTTTGGCGGCGGTTTCCTCATGATCGGCGGCGAGAATAGCTTCGGCGTGGGCGGCTATTACCGGACGCCGATCGAGCAGATGCTCCCCGTCCGCATGGAACACGAAGACCGCCAGGACACGCCGAGCGTCGCGCTCCTCGTCGTGCTGGATCGTTCCGGCTCGATGACCGCGCAGGTGCAGGGCACGACCAAGATGGCGCTGGCGAATCAAGGCGCGGTCCTCGCAATGAACGTGCTGCAGCCGCGCGATTTTTTCGGGGTGCTCGCGGTGGACATCCGCTCGCACACGATCGTGCCCCTCGCGCAGCACGCCACGAAGGCGGGTGAAGAATCGAAGATTCTCAGCGTCACGGCCGGCGGCGGCGGCATCTACATCTACACGTCGCTGGTCGAGGCGTTCGGGCAGCTCCGGGATATTCCCGCCCGCATCAAGCACATCATCCTTTTCTCCGATGCCGCCGATGCGGAGGAAAAGAACGGCGGCGAGATGGGAGATGGCGCCCGCGGCGGCGGATCGTCGCTCGATCTCGCGTCGGCGATGCTGGCGTCGAAAATCACGACTTCCGTGGTCGCGCTCGGGCTCGATTCGGACAAGGACACGGCGTTCCTCCGGCAACTCGCCGAGCGCGGTAACGGGCGCTTTTACCTCACCAGCGATGCGACGACGCTGCCACAGATTTTCAGCACGGAGACGATGAAGGTCGCGCAGAGCAGCCTGATCGAGGAGCCCTTCCTCGCCGTGCCGGTGAAGCCGAGTCCGCTCACCGCCGGGATCGACTGGGCACAGTCGCCGCTCCTGCTCGGCTACAACGCGACGAAACCGAAACCGACCGCCGACATCCTGCTGGCGACCGAACGCGGCGAACCGCTGCTCGCGACGTGGCGTTACGGACTCGGCCAGTCGGCCGCGTTCACCAGCGACGCCCGTGCGCGCTGGGCCGCCGAGTGGCTGCCGTGGCCGGGGTTCGGGAAATTCTGGGCGCAGGTCGCGCGCGGGCTCATGCGAAAGACCGATCAGGCCAGCTTTTCGGTCACCACTCGCAAGCAGGCCGACAAGCTGCTCGTGACCGTGGACGCCACCACGCCCGAGGGCGCCTTCCACAACCGCCTGCCGATCACCATCAATGCGCTCGGTCCCGATGGCGACACGCGCACGACCACGGCCGTGCAGACGGCGCCCGGACAATATGAAGCCTCGCTCGATCTTCCGCCGACCGGCACGACGATCGTCTCGGTGACTTCACCCGACCTCCCGGACGGCGGCACCACGTTCGGCCACACGCGGAGTTACCCGGCGGAGTTTCTCTCGACCGACACCAACGAAAACCTTCTCCGCAGCCTCGCCGGAATCGCCCGCGGAAAGTTCGATCCGAAACCGGAGGACGTCTTCGCTCGGCCCTCGTTGAGCGCGCCAGAACGCCGCGACCTCACCGACCTTTTCCTCATCGCGGCGCTCGTCCTCCTGCCGCTGGACATCTGGTTCCGACGTCGGACCTGGAAGTCGTGAGGCGCCCGGATTGAGAGGTTAGTCGTCGTCTTCGTCGGCGGTCTGCTTTTTGGTGAAAACAAACGCCGCGCGCACCGGCGCGGGCATCGGTTGATCGGCGCCTTTCACGCTGCGCCAGATGATTTCGTTGAGGCGAAGGTCGTCGGCGGCGTCTTCCTTTGCGAAGTTCATGCGGCTGGATTCCGCGGCGCCCCACGCGGTTTTCGGAGTGCGAGCTTCCGTGTCGGCGGTGGCCGGTTTCGCAGCGAACGGACGCAGATCCGGTTCGGTCTGAAAGCAGGCGTGCATCGGTTGGGCCGCGGCGTCGAACTGGCTCATCGGCTTCAGGCCGAGGATGAGTTCCATCGTCCGCAGCATGGAGGACGTGCTGTAAAGGGTGCTGTCCCGCGCGCCGCGTTTGACGTATGGACTGATGGCAAAGGCGATCGTGCGGTGGGCGTCGATGTGGTCGGGGCCGTTTTGCGCGTCGTCTTCCACGCAAAAGATCGCGGTCTGCGCCCAGAACTTCGATTTCGTCACCGCCTCGACGACGCGCCCGAAGGCGAGGTCGTTGTCGGCAACATGCGCGATCGGGGTCGGTTTTCCCGGACTCGTCCCGCTCGTGTGGTCGTTCGGCAGACGCACGATTTGGAGGCGCGGCATTTCGCCCTCGGCCTCGAAGCGGGCGAGTTCGGCGATGAAACGATCCGCGCGTTGGGCGTCGGGCGTGTCCATGTCGAATGAACGGAAGAGCGGATCAAAGTTCCCTTCGAGCGCCTTGGCTTTCGCCTTGCCAGGGTCGCCCCGCTTCGGCGCGTTGCTCACCCATTCGCCATAGCTGCGATACGTGATGCCTGCTTCCTTCGCGCGATCCCAGAGGTAGCCGCCGACGGGCGTGGCGATGGCGAGGTTGCCTTCGGAAGGGTAGGGCCACTTGCCGCCCTTGCCGTGCCCGTAGCTGATCGGCCAGCTTTTCTCCACGAAGTCCGACGCATACGCGCCCATCGTCCACTCGTGGCCGTCGGCGGAGACTTCACTTTCGACGTAGAAATTATCGAGCAACACAAACTCCCGGGCGAGCGCGTGATGGTTGGGCGTGATGGATTCGTCGAAAAGGCAGAGGCTCGGGTCGCCGTTGCCTTCCTTGATGTCGCCGAGCACCTGGTCGTAGGTGCGGTTCTCTTTCACGATGTAGATGACGTATTTGATCGGACTGGCGTCGCCGGCGCGCGCCGGGATAGGAGAAGCGGCCTGGGCGTTTTCGACGATCGGCGGCAAACAGTGAAACGCTTCTTTGCTCCAGGCCGCCATCGCACCCTCGAACTTTTCGCCGGCCGGCAGCGCGACGGTCGAAAGCGTCCCCTGCATGAGGCCTCCGATGTATTCGCTGACGCCGCCGGGGACTTTCAGCCCGGGCGTCATGCCGTGCCGGTTCGCATGGGAGATCGTGCCTTTTCCATTTGCGACGAGGAGCGTTTTGCCGTCGGGAGAAACGCGGACGGAAGTGGGATACCATCCGGTCGGGATGAATCCGAGCGAACGCGCCTTGCCCGGAACACTCAGATCAAACACGGCGACGGTATTGATGTTGGCGTTGGCGACAAAAAGGTGGGTGCCGTCAAGGCTGAGCGCGAGGGAGTTCGGCGTGTTACCGGGGGCCGCGCCCGGCTGGAGTTCGGCGAGGAGTGTTTCAAGCGGTTTGCCGGTCGCCGGGTCGAGGACGGTGACGGTGTTGCGATTGGCGTTGGCGACGAAAAGCCGGGAGCCGGCTTTGTCGAGGAGCAGTTCGTTCGGGTGTTCCTCGACCGGCCAGCGGGCGGTGACTTTGAAGGTTTTGGTGTCGATCACGGCGACGCTGGCCTGATTCCAAAGGGACACGTAAAGGCGGGAGCGTTTCTCATCGAGCACACAGGTGTATGGGAACGGGTCGCCCGAGCGCGTCGTATCGAGCAGGGCCTGGTCGCGTTTGGTGATGCTCGGATCGTCGGTCGTGTGTTCGGGTGGCAAGGGATTCGAGGCGGCGGCGTTTTCACCGAGCGGGAGTTCCGTGAGGACGGGCTCCTTCTTGCCGAGACGAACGCGGGTGAGGCTCTGACCCCAGAGATTGCAAACGTAGATCGTCTGGCCGGTGGACGAAATCGCGAGCCCGCTCGGGACACCGCGGGATTTCACATCGCGCAGCGGCAGCGCCCGGTATCCGCTCAGGTATCCGCCGGCGAAATCAAAGACGTGAAGCGTTTCGCCCGAACTCCCGCTGGCGTAAAGTCGGCGGCCATCCGGAGTGAAGGCCAGCCCGTAAAAGGCTTCCTCGATCGGTGCCCGCGAACGCACCGCCCCCGTTGTCACATCGACGACCACGATCTCGTGCGGCCCGTAGCCTGCGTGCAGGATCGCCCCCCACGCGCCGCTGGGATGGATGACGATATTCACGGGGAAATCGCCCACGCGCGTCTGTTTCCCGGCCGGCCGGAGGCTCCATTGATTCGGGAGGAGGACGGAACCATCGGGCCGGACGCCCGGAACGACCGGTGATTCGGCCAGGGCGCAGAGGCCGAAGCCGAGCAGGAAGGGGAAAAAGCGCATCGGGCGATATAGCGGCAGGCGCTTTGACAGGTAAAGATGGAAGGCGGTCAGCATCCCGCAAAATCCGCGTGGCGCGACCCCGGGACCGTGGGATAGAGGTTGAGCGTCATGCCCCGTGTCCGCCCCTTCATCCTGTCCTCGCTCCTCGCCGCATCCCTCGCTTTTGGAGAGGATTTCCAAGGCTCCAGCCAAAAGCTCGACTACGAGGAGGCGCCGATCTTGTACAGCAAGAAGGAGCCGAACGACCCGGTGGCACGCCTGCAGAAGCGGCTCGATGCCGGGGAAATGAAACTCCGCTGGGACGACACATTCGGTTACCTGCCCGGGGTGCTCGAGGCGCTCGGCGTACCCGTTGCCTCGCAGATGCTCGTGTTCTCCAAAACCTCGCTCCAGCGCAAGCTGATCTCCCCTTCGAATCCGAGGGCGCTGTATTTTAATGACGACGTCTACGTCGGCTACATCCCGGGCTCGCCCATGATGGAGGTGTCGGCGGTCGATCCGCGGCTGGGCGGGATTTTCTACAGCATCGAGCAGGAAAAGGTGCGGAAACCGAAGTTCGTCCGCAACGCCGACTGCATGCAATGTCACGGGGCGCAGCGGACGCTCGGGGTGCCGGGACACTTCGTGAGGTCGGTGCCGACGGATGAAACCGGCGAACTCGATACGCAAAACGAGGTAAGCGACATCACCCAATGCACGCCACTCGCGGATCGATGGGCCGGCTGGTACGTCACCGGTCAGCACGGCTCTCAGACGCACCGGGGAAACCTCGTCGGTGCGAATGCGTTCGCCCGCGCCGCCGAGGAACCGGGCCTGATGGGGAACCTCACGGAACTGAGCCGTTTCTTTGACGAAACGAAGTACCCTACGCAAGGCAGCGACATCGTGGCGCTGATGGTCTTGGAGCACCAAGCCCACATGCATAACTACATCGCCCGCCTGAACTTCGAGACGCAAATCATGGTCGCGATGTATGGCCATATCCGCTACCTCAAGAACCAGATTTCCGCGTTTCTGCGATATTTGTTATTTACGGAAGAAGCTTCTTTAACTGCTCCCGTTCAAGGCTATGCGAGCTTTGTTACCGACTTTGAACAGGCTGGACCGCGAGATTCGAAGGGGCGAAGCCTGCGGCAGCTCGATCTCCAGACTCGCCTCTTCAAATACCCGTGCAGCTATCTCCTCAATAGCGATGCCTTCGCCCAAATTCCGACAGTGATGCGCGATGAATTGCTCGGGCGCCTATTCGACATTTTGACCGGCAAAGACCCGAGTCCAGACTTCGCCAAGATCTCACCCGAGGATCGCCGGGCAGTGATCGAGATCGTACGGGAAACCGTTCCCGGGTTGCCCGAATACTGGAAAGACAGCCTGTAAAGGTCACGCTCAAGGCGCAGGGGACGCCATCGCACGACGGTTAATCCGCAAATCCCGTGTTAATGCCACCATTGGCACCATAACTGCTATAATTCGACGCCTGTTATGAAGCCATTAAGGAAATCGCACCTCGTGTCCGCCTATTCCACCTTGTTCACCGTCGCGGTCGGAATGCTGGGGATGGATCACGTCGCACGCCAGAACGATCCGCTGCTCACCGCAGCGCCCACCATCCAATCTGTCGCCAAGGCGCAAATTGTCTCTGCACCCGCGCTCGAAGGCGCTCCGAAATACGCTCAACACCGCTCCTCCGACGCTTCCCGGGCGACGGAATAAGTCCTCCTTTACAAGGTCCGGCGGGTCTCATAACTTCCGCGCCTCCGTCGCATGATGCGGCGGATCATCGCACCGCAAGAGACTCCATGAGGCAGTTTATTTATCTGATCGTCATCGCAGCAGCAGCCTATCTCGGCTACACATTTTACACTGAAAGAATGGGAGCACCCGCGACGGAAGAGGTTTCGACTCCTCCGGCTAAAACTGCTTCCGGCGCAACCACTGTCTCACCGGATGCCGAGCCGGCCGTGGCCGTATTTCGCTCCAAGATCGCCATCCCGGTAGACGCCCGGCCGGGCGAAAAGCATCTCGCTCCTCCCGGCACCTACTACATGCTTGAGCGCTCGTCCATTCAGCATGCGACGGGTGTCGCGGCGGTGATCCCCGGCGAACCGGTCAAACTCATGTCGCGAAAGGCCGACGGCACGATGAAGGTGGCGAGCGGGAAGTATGAATTTGAGGTCAAGGAATCGCAGCTGACCAACGATCTCGACGTCGCGCAGTCGGCTGAACGCAAAGATTTCGCCGCGCATCCGGTCAAACGGTAGCTCTCGCATCACGGTCATGACTGGGACCGAGGCCTGCATCGCGCTGAATATGGTCCCCCATCTGGGGCCGGTCAGGCTTCGCAAGCTGCTCGAAGTATTTGAGACACCCGAACGCGTCCTGCTCGCGACGGCGTCGCAGTTGCGCCGTGTGGACGGGGTCGGTGACGAAGTCGCCAATGGCATCGCCAATTGGGAATCCATCATCGATCTTTCGGCGGAGCTTCAGCGCATTTCCGATTTCGGCGCACATGTGATCACGAAGGAGTCTCCGGCCTATCCGCCCGCGCTCCGGGAGATTTATAATCCCCCGATGGTCCTCTACGTTTTTGGAACCCTGAGCGAGCGCGACCACCGCGCGGTGAGCGTGGTCGGCTCGCGGAAGACGAGCCACTACGGTCTCCAGTGCGCGAAAAAACTCTCGTTCCAAATCGCTTATGCCGGCATGACAGTCGTCAGCGGTCTCGCCCGCGGGATCGACACCGCGGCCCATCTTGGCGCGCTCGCCGCCGAGGGGCGGACGGTGGCCGTCATCGGCTCGGGACTCATGGATCTCTACCCGGAGGAGAACCGCGAGCTCGCGGAAAAAATCGCCCGGTCGGGTGCCGTCGTCAGCGAATACCCGATGGAATATCCGCCGGACCGCCAAAACTTCCCCTACCGCAACCGCATCGTCGCAGGGTGGAGCCAGAGCCTGCTCGTGGTCGAGGCGGGTCTTAATAGCGGCGCCTTGATCACCGCCAACCAGGCCATCGATCACGGCCGGCAGGTTTACGCCGTCCCCGGCCCGATCGACCGCCCGAGCGCCGCCGGATCCAATCGCCTGATCCAACAGGGCGCAAAGCTCGTCACGGGGGCCGAAGACATCCTCGACGACCTCAACGCCCTCTTTCCGCCAACCCGGGTCGCAGCCCCCTCACCGGCGCCGACGAATCTTTCGGAAGACGAAATCGTCCTGCTTTCCGCCCTCGAAGAGGGCGAATCGAGCCTGGACGACCTCGTGTCGAAATGCAGTTTGCCAACGCAGAAAGTGTCCTCTAGCTTGCTCGCCCTCGAAATGAAACGGCTCGTCAAAAAATTATCCGGTCAGCGTTTCGTGAAGCTTTAGTGCGCCTCCATCCTCATGTCGAAAACCCTCGTCATCGCCGAAAAACCCAGCGTCGCCAGCGATCTCGCCAAAGCGCTCGGCGGCTTCAAGAAGGAGACCGACTTTTTTGAAAGCACCACCCACGTCATCTCCTCGGCCGTCGGCCACCTGCTCGAGCTCGCCCCGCCCGAGATGACCCGCGGCAAGTGGAAGATGGAAAATCTTCCCTCGCTGCCGGACGATTTTGCCCTCGCGCCGATCGAGAAAAACGTCGGCCGCCTCAACACCCTCAAGCGCCTCCTCAAACGCAAGGACGTCACCGCCGTCATCAACGCATGCGACGCCGGCCGCGAAGGGGAACTGATCTTCCGAAACATCCTCAAGGCCGCCGGGGTCAAGAAGCCGGTCCAGCGCCTCTGGCTTCAGTCCATGACGACCGAGGCCATCCGCGGCGCCTTCGAGCGCCTGCGCTCCGACGAAGAGATGCAGCCCCTCGCCGACGCGGCCACCTCGCGCTCGGAGTCAGACTGGCTCGTCGGCATCAATGCCACGCGCGCCCTCACCGCTTTCAACTCGCAAGGCGGCGGTTTCAACAAGACCACCGCCGGTCGCGTCCAGACGCCGACCCTCGCCATCCTCGTGGATCGCGAGGAAAAGATCCGCGCCTTCGTCCCCCGCACGTACTTCGAGGTCTTCGCGGACTTCGGTGTCACCGCCGGCAGTTATCGCGGCCGCTGGTTTGATCCGGCATTCAAGAAAGCCGGCGAGGAAGACGCCCGCGCCGAGCGCATCTGGGATCAGGCCAAAGCCGACGCCATCAAAGCCAAATGCGAAGGCCAGACCGGCACCGTCGAGGAGGAGAAAAAACCCACGACGCAGGCTCCGCCGCTCCTTTACGACCTCACCACACTCCAGCGCGAGGCGAACCAGCGCCACGGTTTTCCCGCAAAGATGACCCTGCAAATCGCGCAGGCGCTTTACGAAAAGCACAAGGCCCTCACGTATCCCAGGACCGACTCCCGCTACCTCCCGGAAGATCACGTCTCCACGGCCAAGCGCGTCATGGGCAGCTTCGGGGACCGCAGCCTCGCCATCCACGCCGACAAGGCGCTCGGCCAGGGTTGGGTCCGGCCAAACAAGCGCATCTTCGACAACAAGAAGGTCAGCGATCACTTTGCCATCGTGCCCACGGGCACGCAGCCGGGGAATCTCTCCGAGACCGAGCAGAAGATTTACGACATGGTCGCCCGGCGTTTCATCGCCGTCTTTTACCCGTCCGCGCAGTTTGAAGTCACCACCCGCATCACGACGGTGCTTGAGGAAAAATTCAAGACCGACGGCAAAATCATCGTCGATCCGGGCTGGCTCGCCGTCTACGGCAAGCAGGCCGAGGGCGACGGGGAAAACGACAAGGCCATCGTCGCCATCCGCGTCGGCGAACCCGCGAGGACCGACGCGATCGAGGTGAAGCAGAGCGAAACCAAACCCGCCCCGCGCTACACGGAAGCCACGCTCCTCTCCGCCATGGAAGGCGCGGGCAAACTCATCGACGACGAGGAACTGCGCGACGCCATGAGCGAACGCGGCCTCGGCACGCCGGCAACCCGCGCGCAGGTCATCGAGGGGCTTTTGTTTGAAGGTTACCTCATCCGCCAGGGGCGCGACCTCATCGTCACGCAAAAGGGCCTCACGCTCATCACGCTCCTGCGCAGCCTGCACGCCGAATCCCTGACCAAACCGGAGCTCACCGGCGAATGGGAACACAAGCTCCGGCAGATGGAGCGCGGCGAACTCGCCCGCCCGGTCTTCATGCAGCAGATCCGCGACCTGACGACCGACCTCGTCAGCAAGGTGCGCGGCAGCATGGGCATCACCGTCGAGGGAAACTACAAATCCATCGAAACCCCCTGCCCCAAGTGCGGCGGCGGCCCGTTCAAGGAAAGCTTCAAGGCCTACGAATGTTCCAACCCGGAGTGCAAACTCATCATTTGGAAAAGCATGTCCGGCCGCGAACTCGAGCGCGACGAAGTCGCCAAGCTCCTCACCGAAAAGCGCGTCGGCCCGCTCGAAGGCTTCCGCAGCAAACTCGGCCGGGCATTCAACGCCGTCGTCATCCTCGACCCCGAGGAGTGGAAGCAGCGGTTCGATTTTGACGAGAAAGAAGGCGCCAACGGCGCGCCGGACCTCAGCGCGGCGAAGGAACTTGGCGATACGGCCAACGGCAAGGTCTACGAGACGGACAACGCTTTCCTCTGCGTGCCCGCCCAAGCCGACGCCAAACCCATCCGCATGGGCAAGACCATCTGCCAGCGAAACATCCCGGCCGATCAGGCGCTGAAAATCTTCCGCGACGGCAAGACGGATCTGCTCCCGCGCTTCATCAGCAAAAAGGGCAAACCCTTCGCCGCCTACCTCAAGCTCGAAGGCGCAAAGGTCACCTTCGAGTTCGCCCCGCGCGCTCCGAAGGCGCCCAAGGTCGCCAAGGCAAAACCCGCTCCCGCAGCGTAGCGCGGCGATCGCCGCACCTCCGCCGATCGGCGGAGCGATTGGGAAAACATTCCGGTTTACTGGCGCCGAACGCTCGTTAGCATCCCGCGCGTCCAGAGGCACGTCGGCATTTCGTCGGCGAACTTCCGCACCCCGGAACCCATCCGGATTGACTCCATTCCGTCATGCTAAATCCAAACCGCCCCACCATCCTCACCCGCTCGATCCACCGCGCGTCCGCACTTTCCCTCGCGGCCGCCGTCGCAGCGGTGCTCGCCGGCGCATCGTCCGCCTCCGCGCAATCGAGCGGCGCGTTTACCATCTCGGGGAGTTTGGGCACGGGGAACTCGGACGCGTTGGTCGGCTTGAGCACGACTAAAACTTACCTCGACGCTTACAACCTCGGCGAAGCGGTGAACCTGACGATCAACGGCGTGTTGTTCACCGGAGTGGCCGGGACGAACCCATTGGTCACAGGCGTCTTCAGCACCACCGGGCTGACCGCGGCATACCCCGGCGGCGGCACGAACCCTGGCGGCGTGCTCGGATCGCTGACCAACAAATTCGTCTACGGCAGCCAGACGGAATCCTTCACCTACGCCAATCTCGTCGTGGGGCAGACCTACGTGGTCACTTTCTACAATCGCTCGTGGGATGCCGTGCCCAATCGCGTGCAAAACCTGACCGCGAGCGGCGCATCGGTAGGCGCAGCCGCAGCGTACGACGAGGACGCCGCCGCCGGTCAGGGAAATCTGAATTTGCTCCGCTACACCTTCCAGGCGGCCAGCACGTCGCAGACGCTTTCGTTCGTCGCGCTCGTCGCCGGCAACACGGACCACCAATACGGCTTCACACTCGAGCAGACCTTTAACAACACGTGGACCGGCGGCGCCAACTGGACGAGTTCGACGTGGAGCGGCGGCGCGGCGGTCGCGCCGAATCTCGCCGGGTCCAACGCGAACTTCACCGCGCAAGCCGCGCCGACGACCATCGACCTCGATGCGAATCGCACGGTCGGCCACATTCAATTCGACGGCGCGAACGCGTGGACCATCGGAAGTGCGGTCGCCAATACGCTCACGCTCCAGGCCGATATCGGCGGCGCGGCGACGCTCAGCGCGCTGAGCGGTTCGCACACGATCACGCCGAACATCACCCTTTCCTCCCCCACCCTGCTCAAACTCGGCGCGGGCACCATCACGCTCAGCGGCAACATCACCGCCGGAGCATCCACGGTGCAGGTCGGCGGCGGCAATCTCACCCTCGCCGGCACGAATACCTACACGGGCGAAACCTTGATCGGCAATGGAACGCTGGAGGTGAAGACGCTCTCCGACTACGGCGTGGCGAGCGCGATCGGGGCGCGCACTTTCGCGCAAGAAAACACGACCATCACCGGCGTCGGCCTTCATTTCCAAGGCGGCACACTGAAGTTCACGGGATCGACGGCGCAGAGCACGAACCGGAACATCCGCATCCTGAACGGCGCGACCGGCGCGGCCATCGACGCGTCCGGCACGAACCCGGGCGCGACCCTCAGCTTCACGCACACCGGCGCGAACATGAACCTGTTCGACACCGGCGGCACACGCACGCTGACGCTGAAGGGCAGCAACACCGGCGCCAACACCTTTGCCATCAAACTCGACGATCAGGCCGCCACCGCGACCTCGCTCACGAAAGACGGCGTCGGGAAATGGGTCCTCTCCGCCACGGACAGCACCTTCACCGGCGGCGTGACGGTCACCGCAGGCGACCTCTGGATCACCAGAAGCAGCGCCCTCGGCGCCGGCACCAAGACGATCTCCCTAAATAACGGGACCGCCGGAAACCCGGCTCTGCATCTCGATGGCACCGCCGGATCGATCACGCTCCCGACCACTTTCAGCTACGCCACGAGTAACACTTCCACAGCCACGAGCGCATCGATCGTGAACGAAGCCGGGACCAATACCGTCGGCGGGAATGTGACGCTGACGAGCGGCGGCGGCAGCACGCGCCTCCTTTCAAATGCTGGAAAGATCACCTTCACCGGCAATCTCTCGGCGAACCAACCGGGTCGCGAACTGTATCTCCGCGGGGATGGCGACGGCGAAATCTCGGGCGTGATCTCGAACGGCACAACCGTGAATTTACCCGTCTTCAAAGACAGCGGCAGCGGCACCTGGACGCTCTCAAACGCAGCGAGCACTTACACCGGAGCCACGACCGTCACCGCGGGAACCCTCGCCGTCAGCGCCCTGGCCAATGGCGGCGCGGCCAGCAGTATCGGTGCATCCAGCAGCGCCGAGACGAACCTCATTCTCGGCAACGCCACGCTGCGCTACACCGGCGGGAGTGTGACCTCGGATCGCGCGTTCACGATCAATGGTGGCACGTCGGCCACCCTCGACGTGAGCAACGTGGCGACAAGCCTCGCCCTCAACGGCGCCACTGGCGCCGCATCCAACGGAGCGCTGACGAAGACCGGCGCGGGCACGCTCATCCTCGCCGGCGCCAATACTTACACGGGTGCCACGAGCATCAGCGCAGGCACGCTCCGCGTCGGCGGCAGCCTCGATGCAGGCTCGCTGGTCTCGATCGCGAACGGCGCGAACCTCAGCGGCGGCGGCACGATCGGAGGCGGCGTGAGCACCGTGAGCGGCGCACACATCGCGCCCGGAGCGAGTGTCGGCACACTCACCGTCGGCTCCGTCTCGCTGGTGCCCGGAGCGATTCTGGATTTTGAATTCAACGGCAGTCCGGCCAACGATCAGGTGATCATCAGCAACGCGGCCGGACTGACGATCAATGGCGGCGGATTCAATCTTTACGCCGAAGGCGGCACCACCACGTGGACCACGAACGGCACCTACACCCTGCTCGACTACAACACGAGCTTCGCGGGGTCGGCGGGCAATCTCACGATCCTCAATGCGCAGGCGGGAAAATATTACTCCATCGCCGACGACAACGGAGCCGCCACCGCCATCAAGCTCACCATCGCCGACGCGACCCAATCCGAATGGCAGGCGAATCCCGGCGACTCCCAATGGACGACGGGCGGCAACTGGAACGGCGGCACGCCCAACGCGGGCGGAGTGGTCGCGAAGTTCGGCAGCATTCCGACGTCGGCCACCGCGGTTTCGGTGAATGGCGCAAAGACCGTCGGCGGTGTCGTCTTCGATAACACGAACAGCTACACGGTCAGCGGCGGCGCGGGCGACACGATCACGCTCGATAACGGCGTGGCCTCCGCCAGCATCGCCGTCACCAACGGCACGCACACGCTCGCAGCACCGCTGGCGCTGACCGGAAACTTGAGCGCGACCGCGGCGAGCGGGACCGCCCTCACGATCAGCGGGAATATTTCCGGCGCATCGAAAGGCGTGATCGTGACCGGCCTCGGCACCGTCACGCTCTCCGGAAACAACACCTACGGCCTGACGACGATCACGAATGCCACGCTGCAAATCGGCGCGGGCGGCACCAGGGGCAATCTCGGCTCCGGCGATGTCACGATGTCGGGCGGCGCGACCCTGGCATTCAACCGCAGCGACGACATCACCGTTGCCAACAACCTGCTCGGCACCAACACGACCCTGACGAAACTGGGCGCGGGCAAACTGACGCTCACCGGCACCAACTCGGCGGGAGGCGGCGTCACCGGCACGGTCAGGATCAACAGCGGAACGCTCCAACTCGGCAGTGCCGGCGCGCTGCCTTCGGGAATCAATCTGACGACGTCCGGCGGCACGCTCGATCTCAACGGATTCGCGACCACGGCCATCTCTCTCGCAGGAGCGAGCGGCACGATCACCGACAATTCGGGCGTCGCGGGCACAACGACTTTCACGCTCAATCAAACCGGCCCGACGACGTACGGCGGCGATCTCACCAACGGCGCGACGCGCTCGCTGAATTTCGTGCTCGGCAGCGGCACGCTCACGCTCACGGGCAATCTCTCCGCAAGCGCCACATCGATCGCATCCGGCGCCGGGCTCATCTTCGACCGCGCGACCGACGCGACGGTCCTGACGAACATCAGCGGAGCCGGCGCTCAAGTGACCAAACTCGGCGCGGGCACTCTCACCCTCTCTGGCACAAACACCTTCGCGACCGGCGCGGGCGGCGGCTTGAATCTTAACGCAGGAACCGTGAAGCTTGCGGGCCCGGCAGCACTGGCAACGGGCGTCGCGCTTGGATTCAACGGCGGCACGCTCGAGCTCAATGGGAACGACGTCACGTCCGGATTTCTTACCGGTGCAAGCGGAACGATCGTCGACAACGGCGCCATCGGGGCCAGCACGTTCAACGTGATCCAATCCGCGACGACGACTTTCAGCGGCACCATCAACGACGGTGCCAACCGGACGGTCGCTCTCACCAAAGACGGCACCGGCTCGCTCACCCTCGCGGGAGCTAATGCGAATACGTTTCGTGGAACGACGACGGTGAAAAACGGGACTCTCATTCTCCAAAAGTCCGCCGGCAACGCGGTCGTCGGTCCGATCACCATCGGCGACACCGTGGGCTCGGATGTGCTCCAACTCGGCGCGGCCGATCAGATCAGCAATACGTCCGTCGTCACGTTCAACTCAGGCGGAAGTGGAAACAGCGCATTCTTCCGGCTCAATGGATTCAACGAAACCGTGCAGGGCATTCAAACCACGGTCGGCAACGCCGCGGTCCTCGAGAACAACTCCGCCATCGCCGGGACCGCGACGCTGACCGTCGACACCGCGGGCAACAACTACACCTACGACGGAATCGTTCGCGACCGCAGCACGGGAAGCGGCACCTTTTTCGCACTGACCAAGGCAGGCAACGGCACGCTGACCCTCGCAGATACGGCAGGCGTCGCATTTTCCACCTGGACTGGACCAACGCTGATCAATGCCGGAAAACTCGTGATCGAAAACAACGGCGGCACGATGCCGACTCCGATCACGAATAACAGCGCCACTCCCGACGCGCTGACGTTCAACCAAGTGATCCGCGGCGTCACCGTCTCGGGGACGATCAATGGAAGCGGCGGGCTCACGAAACTCGGAACGAACGCGCTCACGCTCAGTTCCACGAACAGCTACGCGGGGACGACACTGCTCTCCGGCGGTTCACTCGTTGCCGCAGCCGGAGGCGGAGCAGCACTGCCGGGCAACGTCACCATCGGCAACGGCGTGCAGGCTGGCATCTTCCTCATCATGGGAGCCGCAAACCAGTTCGGGCCGAATTCGGTCATCACTTGGAACAACGGACCCAGCGACGCGAAGCTCGAATTGCGCGGCTTTAACCAAACCGTCGCAGGCATCCAATCGGACGCGGACGACACGCTCTCGATCATTCAGAATCAAGAGACCGGAACACCCGGAGCGGCGACGCTCACGATCAACAACACCGCCGATTACATCTTCAATGGCCTCATCCGAAATCAGGCCGGCGGCGCGGTCAATCTCGTCAAAAACGGCCCCGGCACGCAGGAAATTCGCAACGTGCCGGCGCAGGCCGACAACTTTGGAACGCTGACGATCAACGCCGGTAAATTCACGATTAATTTCTCGGGCGCCAACAACTCCCTCGGTGCCGGGACGTCGGTTTCCGTGGGCAGTGGCGCCACGCTCGGACTCGACGGGACATGGGATATGAATCGCGCAATCTCGGGCCAGGGAACGGTGCTGAAACAGGGGACAGGCGATATCATCATCAGCGGCGCGCAGAGTTACGCCGCCCTCAATGCCAACGCCGGCACCACGACCCTCACCACCTCGCTCCCGGGCGCTGCCATCTCCAACGGCGGCGGCATACTCAACCTCAACGCCGACGCCGCCGGTTCCACCGTCACCTCGAATGCGACCACCAACTTCGGCAGTCGTCAGACCCTCGCGGCGCTCAATGTCGGCGCGGCAGGTGTGGCGAAGCTCGCCTTGCACACCGGCGGGCCTGCGAACATCGCGCCGATGGACACCTCGGCGTTGTCCATCACGGCGGGAGGAAAATTCGACCTCACCAACAACGTGCTCGTCGTCCGCGGCGGCACCTTCGTCACCCTCCGCAACCAGGTCGCCAGCGGCTTCAACGGCGGCTCGTGGAACGGCGCGGGCATCAACAGCAGCACCGCCACGAATGACCCGCTCGGCCTGACCGCTGTCGGCGTCGCCAGCAATGTGGACCTTGGTTACAGCGCCTTTGGAAATGTGAATGGCCTTACTGGAAATGAAATCCTGGTGAAGACGACCTACTACGGGGACAACGACCTGAGCGGCACCGTGACCACGGACGACTTCAGTTTGTTCCTGGATGGCTTCACCGGAGCGGCGCCTGCATCGTGGCTCAACGGCGATTACGACTACGACGGTGTGGTGACGACCGACGACTTCAGCTTGTTCCTCGCGTCGCTGACTTCCGGCGCACCGGCGCTGTCGGCCTCCGGCCCCGCCGCTGGCGGCGGATCGAATGCGGGCGCCCCTGCCGCCGTGCCGGAACCCGGCTCGATCGGCCTGCTTTTTGCAGGCGCCCTCGGCCTCCTCTCCCGCCGCCGGCGGAAGCCGTAAACGCCGATGTCTAAACGAGTCGCTGGAGCGCCGTCCGAAAGTGGGACTTAAGCGGTTGCGACTGGTCCACCACCGGTCGCACCGTCGGTCGGAGCCGGGAATGCAGCTAGCTTCGCACGAATGATATCGGCGCGAAGGGCGTCGCGTTCGTCCGCAGAGAGTTTTTGCGTCGAGCCCTTTTGAAGGTGTGCAGGTTGAGTTTCGATCAAAAGTTCGTCGATCGGGAAACGGCACTCTTCTGGGAAGAAAGTGAGGTCGATGCCGAGTTTCATGAACGAAAGAAGGTTGAGGGCTTCCTTGCTCGTCATGCTGTGGGCGTAGCGGAGCGTGCCGTATCCGCGGCCCACATGGTCGAGCAACTTGCGCGGCGCTTTTTGCAGGAGAGTGGCCCGCGCATTCTGTTCGTGCTCGATAAGCTGCTCGATGACCCGTTGCAGCCGCGCGATGATATCCTCTTCCTTCTCCCCGAGCGTCGTTTGATTTGAAACTTGAAAGAGATTCCCAAGCGCTTCGGTGCCTTCTCCGTAAAGGCCGCGCACGGCGAGGCCGATCTTGTTCACTGCGGAAATGACCTGATTGATTTGTTCCGAAAGGACCAGCGCGGGAAGATGCACCATGGCCGACGCACGCATGCCAGTGCCCACATTCGTCGGGCACGCCGTGAGGTAGCCGAGTTGCGGGGAGAATGCGAAATCGAGCGCGGCTTCCAGTTCGGAATCGACCTTATCGATCATCCTGAAAACGCTCTTGAGTTGGAGACCGCTTCGAATGCCCTGCATCCGAAGGTGATCCTCCTCGTTGAGCATGATCGATAAAGTCTGGCGTTTGTTCATCACCACCGCCGAGCCCACGCTCTTCGCCGCGTGCTCGCGGGAAATGAGGTGCCTTTCGACCAATACCTGCTTTTCCAGCGCCGAAAGATCCTGCGAATAAACGGAATAGGCGTCCGACATCTCCGGCAACGCTTCCACCTTCGGCTTGATCGTGTCGAGGATCTGCAGCCGCTCCGATTTCTTCGCCCATCCTGGAAACGAAAAATCCTTCAGATTCCTCGCCAGCCGCACGCGGCTGCTGATGACGATTTGATGATGCGGACCCTCCGCGCGCAACCACTCGCCGGAGCCGGTCAGGATGTTGTGGATAGGCATCGTGCGTCAGTCGTAGTGCTTGATCTGGTCACGGATCGCCGCAGCATTTTCGTAATTTTCGTCGGCGACAGCCTTGCGCAGATCGCGGTGCAGATTCTTCAGCCGGGCTTCGCGCTCGATCGTCTTGAGCAGACGGGGCGGGACCTTTCCGATATGGATCGTGCCCTTGTGCATGCCCTTCAAAAGCGGCGCGAGTCCTTCCGAAAACGTATCGTAGCAGTTGGCGCAACCGAGCCGCCCCGTTTTTTTGAAATCGGCCTGGCTGAATCCACACACGGGACACTTTTGAACGCCGCCGGCACGATCCATATCCTGCGCCGCTCCGAGTCCGAGCAGGAGATCGGCGAGCGCAAAACCCGTCGGGTCCGTGACCCCCTTTTCCTTCGAGCATGCTTCGCAAAGATTCACCTTCTGCATTTTTCCATCGACGATTTGCGTCAGGAAAACAGTGGCTTGGCTATTCTTGCAAACGTCGCAAATCATGGCGTCCGGTTCTGCCTAATCAATCGGCGTTCCGGTCGTCTGCGTCAACTCGCGGAAACGCGCGATGATTCTGCCGGTGATCGGTCCGGGGGCACCGGAGCCAAGCACGCGCTGATCGAGCTTCGTCGCCGCGATGACCTCCGCCGCAGTGCCCGTCAGGAAACATTCATCCGCGATGAAAATATCGTGCCGCGAAAGGTCCCGCTCCCGAATCGGGATTCCGAGCTCCTTCGCGATATCGAAGACCACCCCACGCGTGATACCGTCCAAAGCGCCCGCCGTGAGCGGCGGCGTCGAGATCACGCCATCCCTCACGATGAACAAATTGTCGCCCGTGCATTCCGCGACGAGACCGACATCGTTCAGCATCAAACCCTCCTCTGCGCCCGCCTGGATCGCCTCGACCTTCGCCATCACGTTGTTGAGGTAATTCAAGGACTTCACCTGCGGGCTGAGAATGTCGTGCGATGGCCTCCGCGTCGCGACCGTCGCCATCGTCAGTCCGTTTTTGTATGCCTCCTCGGAATAGAGCGTGATCTTGTCCGCGATGATGAACACCGAGGGCGTCGGACACTTGTACGGGCTCAAACCCATCGGGCCAACGCCCCGCGTGATAACCAGCCGAATGTATCCGTCACGCAATCCATTCGCGCGCACCGTCGCTCGCACCGCATCGATCATCTCCTGAGGCGTCAGCGCCACCTTGAGAAGGATCGCCTTCGCACAATCGTAAAGTCGACGGATATGCTGATCGAGACGGAAAACCCGTCCGTTATAGAACCGAATCCCCTCGAAAATGCCGTCGCCATACAGGATGCCGTGATCGAAGACCGAAATCTTCGCTTCGGATTGCGGGACGATCTTACCATCGAGATAGATTTGTAGTTCCATGCGAAAGGGGCGGGAAGGTGCCAGCCATCGCGCGCCTTTTCAATGGCGGAATTCCGGATCTCTCGCCATGGATTCGCGCGTCGATCCGGCGATCGAAATCCGACGACTCCGATTGGCACGGCATAAACGGCTATACGATACCTCGAAGCCGGTCCCAGATGCCCACCCCCCCAAGGCAAGCGCGATTAACGCCGTTTCGCAGGCGCGAGCACAAATGCGTTACCCTTGTCTCCATTGAAGGAATGCCGACGTTTCGCGCGGCTGGGGCTGTTCGCCCGCCCAGCGAGTCTCCCGCAAGACATCACATTTCCCTGCCGTCACCGCAAAACCACTGACGCACCGTATCTTTCGTTGCGGCTACTCGCAGCGAGTCGATTGCCCCCGCACTGTCCCGCGGACGTCACGAGATCGGAGCGGTCTTCCGTGCTAACGCTTCGTCCAGCTTCCAGAAGAGTTCCGTTGCGCGGCGGTTTAAGAAGCCTCGTCCGGGCTATGCGGTCGGGGTAAATCTCCGCCCCCATCAGATTGCGCGTTCTTCGCTTCGCCCTCACCCCCTCCGACAGCCCCGCCGTCCCCCGACTCCCTTCGAGTTTCGTCATTAGCATCGCTTTCACGCGCCGAATCCTGCGCCGCGCGCTGCGACTTCGCACGCTCCGCTTCCGCATCGAACTTTTCGTCGACTTTCCGCAACGCTTTCAGAATGAGGCGAAGCGGAATGTTCTCCTGCGGTGGCGCAGGCGCGACGAGCCGTGCTGGCACGATGCGTGGGCTGGTCCCCGAGGAGGAACTCGGAAAGGGCGGGTGGCGATCAGGAGTCTTGTTAATGCGCGGCATAACGCCATCTTCCCTCTCAAGTCCGCCGCAGGCGACACGTTTTTCTCGCTCCGCCGCGAGCCCGGACTCGCCGGTGTCGAAGAGAAGGCAATCACCCTGATTTAAACGAGGCCCGGGCAATTTCCGTCGGCGAAAGGACTTCATTTCCGCGCAGTTCCACGCGCGAACCCGCGCGATCATGTTTTCCGGCGAATCACCCGCAAACCATTTATCAATGCGGCCTCCAGAGTAAATGAACTGGAGCCAGTGACGGGATTCGAACCCGTGACCTGCTGTTTACGAAACAGCTGCTCTACCACTGAGCTACACTGGCCTGCCTAAAACAAGGGGCGGAACGTATGCCAGAAATTTTCCAACCGGCAAGAGCGATTTCGAGCCAACGATGTCACGTTCCGCGTTTACCAAGCGCCTCGTTCACAATCCGCAAAAAATCCGGCACCCGATAGGGTTTGGTGATGTAGTTTTCGGCGCCGG
>JAYTDO010000447.1:0-3120 GCA_043735935.1 Chthoniobacteraceae bacterium | reverse complement strand
ATCTCGCTCAACCAGCGCCCGCACTGGCCGTATTGCTGGAAGGGTTTGATGGCGGGCAAAATCGGATACTTCTTCTGCGACGCCGTCATCGTCGAAAGCCGCGCACCCGCCCGCACCGACTCGGGAAGCTCCTCCAGCCTCCGCGCGTTCAGGCCGGGTTTGTGATCGAACAAGTCCACCTGCGACGGCCCGCCGCCCTGCCACAGCACGATGACGCGCTTTGCTTTCGCTGGAAAATGCGGCAGGCCGGGCAATGCGCCGCTAGCCGCTGGAGTTTCTTTTGCGGCGGCGAACAAGTTATCTCCCAGCAACGATCCCAGCGCAGCGACACCGATGCCCGTGGTCGTGCGGCCGAGGAACTGACGGCGCGTGAGTTGGAGTTTGGATTCGAGCAGCGGGTTCATGGTTTCGTCAGGGCTTCGTCGAGATTCAGGATTCCGAGGCACACGGCGGCGTAGGCGGCGTGTTCCACCGCGTCGAGTTTCGGGTCGCGCAGGCTGTCTCCGGTGGCCAGGAAGGATTCGGCGGCGGCTGGGTCGGCGCGGAATTTCACTAACTGTTTGTCGAGGCTGGCGCGCAGAAGTTTCGCCTCAGTCTTGTCGGGATGGCGTGCCAGCACGCGGCGGAAGGCGAAGTCGAGGCGAGCGTCGGGCTTCGCGTCGGCGTCACGCAGCGCGTGTTCGGCGAGCGAGCGAGCGGCTTCAACGTAAGTGGGATCGTTCAGCGTGGTGAGCGCGTGGAGCGGCGTGCTCGTCACGCCCGTGCGCACCTTGCAGACGTTGCGCGTCGAGGCGTCGAAGAGGTTCGCGGGCGCGACGGTGCGCCGCCAGAACGTGTAGAGACTGCGCCGATACAGGTCTTCGCCGCCCGACTGCGGATAGGTGAAGTCGCGTTCTTTCGTGATGGCGAGCGAGTCCCAAATGCCCTTGGGCTGATAAGGATAAACCGGTTTGCCGCCGAGTTTGTTCACGAGCAGCCCGCTTGCCGCCAGCGCCTGGTCGCGAATGAGCATGGCCGGCAAACGGAATCTCGCCCCGCGCGCGTAGAGGCGGTTCTCGGGATCGCGCTCGCGCAACTCCGGCGTGACGCGTGAAGACTGGCGGTAGGTCGCGCTTGTCACGATGAGGCGGTGGAGGTGCTTCATGTTCCACTGATTGAATGACGAATGGCGAATGACGAATGACGACGGGGCGGCTGAGTTAGAACGGGAAAGCATTTCGTCATTCGTCATTCGTGCTTCGTCATTTTCGCGCGGTAGCGCGAACTCCGCCGCCAGCCAGTCGAGTAATTCGCGGTACGCCGGCGCTTCGCTCTGCACGCCGAAATCCTCGCTCGTCTTCACCAGACCGAGGCCGAAAAACATCTGCCACTGGCGGTTCACGACGACGCGGGCGGTCAGCGGCTGTTCAGCGCTCACCAGCCAGCGCGCGAGACCGAGGCGGTTGCGTGGCGCGTTCGTCGGCATCGTCGGCAAGAAGGCGGGCGTGGAGAAAACGACCTTGTCCTTGCGGGCCTCATAATTGCCGCGCTCGAGGATAAACGTGTCGCGCGGCTTCGTCTCAGCCATGACCATGACGCGCGGGTAGTCATCATTTTTGAAGCTGTTCAGCTCGCGTTCGAGTTTGCCAATGGTGGTAGCGGGACTGTCTGGAAGATTCGGCAGCACCTTGTCCGTGAAGTATTCCTTGAGCCGCGCCTCGCGCGGACCGGGCTTGTCATTGCGCGGCAGGAGGGCGAACTCACGAATGGCTGCATCGGGAAACTTTTCATCCGCCGCGACCTTCGCCTCCCACTCAAGCTGGAGGGTTTCGAGTTTGTTCGTGAAATCCTTCTGCGCCTCCTTCAATGCCGCGAGCTGCGTCGTCAGGTCGGCCAGCCGGGCTTTCTGTTCTGGCGTCGCCACGTCGAGCAGCGGTTCGGCCACGCGCACTTTGTAGGGAATGATCGGCGTGACGCCGTTCTCCGACAGGTTGTTGAACGCCGCCATCAGCGCGTAGTAATCGCGCTGCGTAATGGGATCGTATTTGTGATCGTGACACTGCGCGCAAGCCACCGTCAGCCCGAGCCACGTCGTGGCCGTGGTGTCCACACGATCAAAGAGGATGACGTGCCGCTGCTCCTCGGGGATCGCGCCGCCCTCACCGTTGAGCATGTGATTGCGATTGAAAGCCGTGGCGATCTTTTGCTCCACCGTCGCCTCCGGCAGCAGATCGCCGGCAAGCTGCTCGATGGTGAACTGATCGAACGGCATGTTCGCGTTCAACGCCCGCACCACCCAGTCGCGCCACATCCACTGGAACGTGTCGCCATCCTGCTGGAAGCCGTTTGAGTCCGCGTAACGCGCCGCGTCCAGCCACGGCAGCGCCATCCGCTCGCCGTAATGTTCCGACTGGAGCAGCCGATCCACGACGCGTTCGTAGGCACCGGACTTTTTGTCCGCGAGGAAGGCGTCCACTTCAACGGGCGTCGGCGGCAAGCCGGTCAGGTCGAGCGTCACGCGGCGGATGAGCGTCTCACGCGACGCCTCGGGTGAGGGTTTGAGACCTTCGCGTTTCAACCGGGCGCGAATGAAGGCGTCAATAGGGTTCTGCGCTTTGAAACTGGATGCGTTCGGCACCACCGGTCGCTGCAACGGCTCGAACGCCCAATGCCCGCTGAACTCCGCGCCCTCGGCGATCCAGCGCTTGAGCAAATCCTTTTGGGTCGCCGTGAGCGCACGGTGCGAATCCAGCGGCGGCATCTGGTCGTCCGCGTTCGTCGTGTAGATGCGCCGGATGAGTTCGCTTTTGTTCGGGTGGCCCGGCACGACCACATCGTTGGTGCGCTGGCCGGCGCGGGTGTTGAGTTGCAGCTTGGCCTTGCGTTTGTTCGCGTCCTGCCCGTGGCAGTAGAAACAATTCTCGGAAAGGATGGGCCGCACGTCGCGCCCATAGTTGACGCGCGGCGGCGCGCTGGCCGCCTGCGTCAACGAAGGCAGCAGAAGCAGCAGGGCGAACAGGCGTCCAGTGTTCATCGGCCACAGGTTACACGGGCGCGGTGTCGGCGTCTTGCAACCTGTGACATTCGTTTGGTATGTTTTGACCATGCCGCGTTTTTCGCCCGATAAGTTTCAAGAAGATT
>JAYTDO010000446.1:0-5349 GCA_043735935.1 Chthoniobacteraceae bacterium | reverse complement strand
AAGCGCCCACTCCGAGTTGCAGCGATCCGAGGAACGGTTTGCCAAAGCCTTTCTCGCCAGCCCGCTGCCACTCGCGATCCAGGTTCTCGATAGCGGGCGTTTTGTGGCAGTGAACGAAGCATTTATCGAGATCGCAGGCATCTCGCGTGCCGAACTCATCGGGCACACTCCGCTCGATGTCCGCTTGCTGATCGACTTTCCAACCGAGATCCGCGAGCGCATCCGCAGCGGACATTCCGTCCGCGAGATCGAAGCGAATATCGCCACGCGCGGCGACGACCTTCGCCAGATCCTCGTCTCCTTCGAGCCGATGACCATCGCCGACGAACCGCACGTCCTCCTCATGGCCCAGGACATTTCGGAACGGCTGCGCCTCGAAAGCCAGCTTCGGCAGTCCCAAAAAATGGACGCCATCGGGCAGCTCGCCGCCGGCGTCGCCCACGACTTCAATAACCTCCTCACCATCATCCAGGGCCACGCCAGCCTCCAAATCGGGCATTCCGACGCGGATTCCGACCTCGCGGATTCGCTCAATCAAATCGAGCACGCCGCAGAGCGCGCGGCAGACCTCACCCGCCAGCTCCTCGCATTCAGCCGCCGCCAGATCATGCGGCCACGCGTGCTGAGCCTCACCGCTCTCATCGACGATCTCACGACCATGCTCCGGCGTCTCCTCGGGGCAACGATCGTGCTCCGGTGCGATCTACCGCCCGATCTGCCGAGAATCTGCGCGGACCAAACCGGGATCGAACAAATCCTCATGAACCTCGCGCTCAACGCGCGCGACGCCATCCAGAAATCCGGGGAAATCACCATCGCCGTCCGCGCCGTCGAGTTTACCCCGGAACAATGCGGCCCGCACCCCGAGCCCCGTCCGGGTCAGTTCATCTGTCTCAGCGTCACCGACACCGGCACAGGCATGAGCGAAATCACCCGCGCCCGCATTTTTGAACCTTTCTTCACCACGAAGGAAATCAACAAGGGCACCGGCATGGGCCTCGCCACCGTCTACGGCGTCGTCCACCAGCATGAAGGATGGATCGAAGTCGCCACCGCGCCCGGCTCCGGCTCCACATTCAGCGTCTACCTTCCCTCCACGGATCGACTGCCCGATCCGTCCCCGGAAATACCCGCTCGCTCCGAGCAACCTCGGCGCGATCACACCGTCCTCGTCGTCGAGGACGATCACGCGGTACGAGGCCTCGTTCGCGAAGTTCTCATCCTCGATCGTTACCACGTTCTCGAGGCGGAAAATGCGGATGACGCCATGGTCGTCTGGCAGAAAAATCAATCGACGATCGACCTTCTACTCACCGATATGGTCATGCCCGGCAGCGCCAACGGCCTCGAACTCGCCCAGCGGCTCCTCGCCGAAAAGCCGAGCCTCAAAGTCGTCTACACGAGCGGCTACAGCGCCGAGCTTTTCGGAAGCGATGTTGAATTGGTCGACGGCCTCAACTACCTGCCGAAGCCTTACCTCTCGAACAAGCTCATCGGCATCCTGCGTAGCGCACTCGAACCCGCAAAGGCCGAGCGATAACCGCTCACCGTCCCGAAAAGGAGACGGATTTTTCTCCCGCTGGGATCGCCAAATCCTTCCATGGCGCGCGCACGATGAATCCTCCCGGCGGGATTCCGGTGCCGGCGACTTCGACGCTGCCTCCAGCCTCGGTCGGGCGAAAATTCACCGACACCGGGCCGAAGTGCGTTGGAAAATTCCGCAGTCGCATCGGCTTCTCAAACCACTCCGCCGGTACGCCCGCGAAAAGGACCAGGCGATCGCCCTCCTCGTAGGCAAGACCATCGCGGAGCAATAGCTGGAACTCGGCGATCGCCCACCCGTGAGGCATCGCTCTCGCGCGGTCCACGTCATGATTGTCCCGAGTCACCGTCCAGTTGCTACGCACCTTCGTCCAGTTCCCCGGCCCGGAAGGCCCCCCTTCGTCGAACGCATACCAGCCTCGCATCTGCTCGTGTTCCAAATGGACGGCCAGCGTCTCCGCAGCAGCCGCGCGATTGCCAGCCAGTAAACCCTGGTGAGCCCTCGCCAACGGAAAGTAACGCCACCCCGCGGGCTCTTGCGCACCGATCGCCTTGAACTGCTCGAAGGCCGGACCACTCGCCAAGGGAAAAAGCCGACACGGCCACAGCACGCAGTATTTGCCGTAATCCTTACCCAAATCAGCGGCGTATTCCTTTCCGTATTCGCCAAAAAAACGCGCTGCCAAATCACTCCACCGTTCGCGATCCGCATCGTTCTCCATCTCACCCGCCAGCATCGACGCCGCCCTCATACCCGCCAGATCGAAGGCCTCGGTGTAACGCGGCTGCGTACCGTCACACGCTCCCGGGCGCAGTCGCTCGCGCTGCGCCTCGGGTAGCGCCTCGCCGAAATCCAGACTCGTCGCGCTGACCCAATGCGGCTCGGGCGTCGTGCGGTAATAGGCGATCATCGCCGCCAGCTTTTGCGCCGCCGGGTAGATCCGCGCGAGCCAGACGCGATCCTTCGTGAAAAGCCAATGCTCGCCGAGAATCCACAGAATCTGGCCGGGATTGTCCGCCTCCGGTTCGATCCGGCCATTAAAAGGATGGGCCAGGAAATAATCGATCGCCTCCGCCGCCAGCGCAGTGTTGCCGGACTTCTGGAGAATGTTCGCCACATAAACTCCGTCGCGACTGAACACGTTGTAATTGATGACCGACACGTCCGGCGCGCCCTCATTCATCGCGATGGCGACGTGCGATGTGATCGCGTTGAACGCTTCGCCCCATCGCGGATCGGGTAATTCGATCCCGACTTTTCCAGTCAGTTTTCGAGCATCGCGCTCCGCCTCGACGAACAGGTCATCCGCCTCGATCGCGCGGTAGAATGCGACCGGCGGCGACGGCTGATCGGTTCCGCCGCTCCCTAGGATCGGGTTCGCCCGATCCAACTGCGCCCACTTGCTCGTCCCGTCCCAATCGTGGCCCACCGCCCGCCGTCCGTGCAGCACCGGGCACACGAAACCGAACGTCCGCGATTCGCCCGGCGACAAGGTCACATCAAAACGCAACGCACCCGAAGCGTCTCCACCCTTCGCGCCCATCCCGGGGTTGCGAAGCAGTTGGGCGGCGGGAACCTGTTTCGCCTCGGCGGTGGGCAGCGGCGCTTCCGCACCCGTCGGCGTTTGATTCGCCACCAGCACGAGGTGTTCGTTCGCAAAGACCGCCTCGTCTTTAAACACGAGTTTCTGAATCGGCGCCCCCGCCGCCCCGACGGGCTGAACGGCGGCATAAAGCGATACGGTGCGGGGAGCCTTCGCCGTATTCGTCAGCTTCGCACGCGCCCCGACGATGAACGTCGCCTCTCTCTGCACCTCGCACACCTCCGAGCGCACTGCGACGTCGCCGGCCCGCCATTCAGACCAAGGAATCAACAGGCCGCCCGGCGCGAGGCCATGCGCACACGCGACGCCCGGCATCGTCGGCGCAACGAGCTTTTCCGATGCGCCGTCGTACACCCAAAACGAGATGCCGCACGTCGCAAAGCCCGGTGAAAAATTCCCCTCCGCTTCCACGAAGGTCTTCAGCGTATCGAGCGAGTTCGGAATCCCGATCGGGATGTGCAGATGGCCGAGCGGCTCGAGCACGTCCCCGGCGAAGGCGGAGACGCAAAGGGCGACAGCGATCGCCCATCGCATCACGGCGCGACCTCGATCTTGAGATCCTTTACCGCCAATTCCGCACCTTCGCCGAGCAGGTAAAAAGCAGGAACGGTCCGCGGGTCGGGCGTCGGGGCCGCGAATTCAAAGGCATCTTTCCCGTCGATTCGGACTCGCACCTTCGGGCCCGCCGCAACGATTTCGAAGGCCGCCCATTTACCGACTGGAATGACCGGGCCTGCCATCGGCGCCGGTTGCGGTTTGCCCTCGCCATAAATCCAAAGATTCGACGGCGATCCCCCTCCGAGGCTCATGGAAAATCCCCGAAACGTCCCGTCCCCAGGCCGGCCTCGCAATGCAATTTCAGCCACCGCCTTCTCGCCGGTGATCCTGAATTGCCCGCGGAGCGTGAAGTCTCCGGCGATCATTTCACTCATGAGCGATTCCGGTTTCGCCGCGTTGCCGCGCACCGAGATTTCGCCGTTGGCGACCTTCCACGCGTCGCTCGACTTGTGCCAGCGGGTGAAGTCGCTCCCGTTGAAAAAATCGCCCGCGTTGAGCGGCGTCGCAAGGATCGGCACCTGCCGCACGCTGCCCAGATACGCGAACAAATCCGCGACGTGCGCGGGCGGAAGCGCGGCCAGCAAGCCCTCGGGCATCATCGAAACTTCGCTCACAGTCACGCTTTTCACGTCATCCCGCGGCACGATCATCGAGCCGCCCAGCGTCTTGATCGTGATCGCATTCGCGTCGTCGCCACGCACCATGCCCACCACGATCCGCCCGTCTTTCGTTTCGACCGTCGTGCTCTGGTAGTCCGTTCCGATAAGCGCGTTTGGATCGAGGATGTTTTGGAGAAGATAGTCGATATCTGCGCGGTTGGCGCCGGTGAGCTCCGGCCCGATGTCCGCGCCATAATCGAAAAGCCGGTGGCACACCGCACATGTCTGCGTAAAGAGTGCGCGCCCTCGATTTGCGTCGCCGCGCTTCACGGAGTTCGGCGTGAGAAAGGTTTTGTATCGGAGGATCTCTGCCTGCTTGTCGGAGGCGCTGATCGTCAACGCCGGATTTTTGCGGAGCCAGTCTTGGATCGAGCCATCCTTGAAGCCTTTGAGCTGCCGAATCTGCGGCGCGGCGAGTTCGCCCGCTGGGATTTGTCCGGCGTCGAGCGCTCCGACGAGAGCTTTCGCGGTGGACATGCGGGCGAGAAGCGCTCCGAGCGCATCGCGCCTCTCATCGGTGTCAAAGGTGGCGTAATTACTGAGGATCGTCGTCGTCACTCGCGGGTCGTCGTACGAAGCCAGGCCGCGCAACGCCGGTCGGCGCAGCGGTCCGGGCTGCGTCACCAGCGCGAGGATTCGCGGAAGCGCGTCTTTGTCCCGGGCCGCGATCAGCGATTCGAGGGCTTTCTCCCGAGCGGCACGATCGGCGGCCGGATCGGCGAGAGTTTTCCGCATCCCATCGAGCGCGCCGGTGCTCCCAAAAACTGCGCCGAGCGTTTGCACCTGCTCGCGCACCGCGGCGTCCGAGCTAGCGCCCAGCTTCGCGGAGACAGCTTCCCATTCCGCTGGCGCGGGGACACCGCGGCGGCCTTCCATCGCTTTGTTGATGCCCTTCAGCAGATTGAGCTGCGTGCTCGCGTCGTCGGATTTCGCGAGCGCCTGCATGAGGAAACCCAGCGCGGGAGGTGCAGCGTCCTGGCCGAGCG
>JAYTDO010000445.1:0-2368 GCA_043735935.1 Chthoniobacteraceae bacterium | reverse complement strand
TTCACAAATCGCCACGACGAGCTGGCCCTGCTCGGGATAGACGGCGAGCACGGTCTCATCCGCCGGGCACGCGGCGGCGATGTGCATGGGAAAGGGCGTGATTTTTTCCGGCAGCCGTCCGCGCGCGCGGAGCGGGGCGCAGAGCGCGTCGAGCTGCGTGTGCTGCGCGGTGGCGGAGACGAGCGTGGATTCATGCGCGCCGCTCTCGACGACCACGAAATCCGACGACACGCCCTCGACGGGAAAGGGCAGCGTCTTTTCCAACTGGAGCTGCACCATGCCGGCCAGCTCGTCACGAGCCGTGGCCGGCAGGGTCATGCGCTCCAGCAGCACGGCCTGGCAGGGCAGCGCGAGGTGGACGCGGGTGCCGTTGGTCAGCGCGGCGGCGGCTTCGCCGAGGGTGGCCATTTTCTGCGCAGCTCCCCCGGCGAGGCTCAGGCGCCAGCCGTCGGCATCGGGGGTGAGGAGCGCGATGTCCTCGGCGTTTTTTTTCATTCTTTCCAGGAAAGGATTTGGGGATTGCCCGCGGCTTTTCGGGCAACGACTTCGACTTGTCGATAGGCATTTCCCGAGCGCCCTTCGCTCGTGATGTGCATGGTCGGGTCCTTCTGCATGACGAGCCCGCCGATCTCCTTGAACTGCGCGTCGCCGAGCCCGAGGAAAACCTGGATGTCGTGCAGGCTCTTGAATTCCGGGTCGTCGATGGTGCCGTCGAGCCCGTCCTTGCCCTGGCGGAATTTCACAAACGCCACGACGCGCAACTCGCCGAGGCCGGGGAGCAGCCGGAGGATTTCCACGGACGCGGCGATGAGATCAATCGGCCCCTGGCTGTCGATGGTGAGGTCGTCTTTCCACCCCGGCTGTGAGACGAGCGGCTCGGCTCCGGCCACGTCGGCGATTTCGTCCACGCTCGTGAGTTCGCGGTTCGCGGGGTGGTAGTCGCCTTCGCTTTCTAGGCCGTTGAGATGCTTGAGATCGTCGCCGTCCACGTAGTCGAGCAGGCAGTCCACGAAAGTCTCGCGCTGCTGGAAATCGAGGCCGCGCGCTTCGAGCCATTGCTTGAAAATGGCGAGCTTGCGCGGCTCCTCGCCGCGCAGCAGCCAGTTCACATTCAGCCGCCCGCCCTCGCTGACGATGCGCACTTTGTAGCCGAGATCGGGCGCGACATCCTCATCGAGTGCGGGCGTCTTTTGTGAAACGAGCGGATGCAGCGCGAGCGCGATGCCGGAGTGGGCCATGGCGCGCGCCTCCACGTCGCGGTTCGCCTCAGCGTGGAGCATGAGTTCGCTCTGCACGATGGCGACCCACGCGAAAACCGCGCCGGACAAAACGATGAGCGCCCACATCACGAGCAGGAGCGCGGAGGCGCGCTCACCCGCCCTCTTTGCCCCCAATTCCGTCATTTGGTCAAATTCCGTAATTCCGTCTTTTCCGTTCCGTAAAAGGCAGGACGGAATGACGGAATTTTTCCAAATTACGGAATGAGGAACGAGGATTTTTCCGGCGCGTTTCATGGCTGCTGCATTTGCGACGAGGGCACGGGGAGAATCGCCTCGACCGGCGGGTCGTCCGCGTTTTTCCACAGGCGCACGCGGACGAGTTGCGGGCGCGTGGTCTGGTCGGTCCAGCGGTCGAGCCACGCATTCAGGCGCGGATCGAAATAGCGCACCTCGAAGCCGACCAGCGGGCGCACGAGCGAGACCCAGTTGTATTTGCTCTGCCCGCTGCCGCGCGCGAAAAAATCCACGTCCGCGCGTGCTTCGGGCGTGATCGGTTCGCGGCGCAGTCCGAGTTCGAGCACATCGGATTTGCTCTCCACCGGCTGCACCGTCAGCGTCACGCGAAACTCGCCGGGCGCGGCGGCGGTGAGCACGCCCTGACCCGCGTGCGCGCGCCAGATGATTTCGTCATTCGAGAATTCGTGGATCTTGAACGGGTTGCCGAGCAGCGCGCTGTTTTCGCGGCGCGGCAGGTCGGCGAGCTGCGTCTGGAGAAAGCGAATGACGGCCTGCACGGCCTCGCGTTCGTCCTGCAGTTCGGTGGTGTCTTGCATCGCGCGCAGATTCGCGGAGACGAAGCGGAACAGCACCGAAGTGAGCAGCGCGACAATCATCGTCGCGAGCATCACCTCGAGCAGCGTGAAGCCGCGCGCGGTTTTATTTCTGGCGCGGATAGACATAAAAAATCAGCTCTTTCGACTCCTCCTCCCCGCCGCTCTGCCACGTCACCGTGAGCGTGACCGCGGAGATGCCCTCGATCTTCTCCTCCTTCTCGTTTTTCTTCAGCACCGGCACGCTCGTCATCTTCATCGTCATCCCGGCGAACGGGCTCTTCAGCTCCTCACTGCTCGAAGTCGGCCCGGCCTTTC
>JAYTDO010000444.1:0-1866 GCA_043735935.1 Chthoniobacteraceae bacterium | reverse complement strand
ATCAAACAGATCTACGTCGGCGAGAAATGGCTCGGGGATTGGTCGAATAACTTTGGCGGCGCTGCGGGCAAGGCCGACCCGTGCTTCCGCCAGCCGGGGCCGGTTCGCGTCTTTGTGTTTGAGTCGGACAGCATGGAGTCGGTGCGTGAGGCGAAGACCCGCATCCGCGCGTTGTTCGGGATTGAAAACCACTCCGTTCACATCAACGACACTCACGAGCAGACCATCTATCTCGGCCAGATTCTGCTGAACGAAAACAGCGTCCACTTCCTGAACCACGCCCGCCCGCGCCACCTCCAGCGATTCCACCAGCACCTCGCTCTCTACGCGCAGATGCTTGTCGAGCGACGCCTGAATCCAGAGTACTTCTGCGTGGATGGCAGTGCCGTCATGGCTGCCTACGGCCTCCGTGACGCGCAGGACTTGGACTTCCTCCACTTCGGCTGTGATGACTTGCAGACGGGCAACCGCGACCTCAGCAGTCACAACACGGAGGTTCACCATCACGTCACCACTCGCGACGACATCATCTTCAATCCGGACAACCACTTTTACTACTTTGGGATCAAGTTCGCCTCGCTCGAAGTCATCCGGAAGCTGAAGGTCAAACGTAACGAAGGCAAAGATCAGAAGGATGTGGCGGCCATCGACAACCTCGTCGGTCAGGCTGGAGAGCCTGCGTCCAACCATCGAGCAACCCAGCCTGCGTTGAGTCTTGATGTGATTTCTATAGCGCCTCGGCCCGTTCCGGATCAACCGGCGTCGACGAAGACTGCGTTTCATTTTTCCAACGACTGGTTCAGTACGCATCAACCGCATTGGGATCGCGAACTCACAGCCTGGGCGAAGAGCCGTGGACCGGTGTGCATTCTTGAGATCGGTTCCTACGAGGGCCGAAGCTCATGCTGGTTCCTCACGCGCATCATGGACAACTCGAAGTCCACGCTCACCTGCGTCGATGCCTGGGAGCAGCGGAGCGGTGAACGCGTCTATGAAGAGAGCATGGAAGAAGTCTTCCATCGCTTCGTGAAGAACTGCGAGGCCACAGGCCGGGACCACCAGGTAACGGTGCATCGCGGACCTTCGCGCGCCATTCTGCCGACACTGGCCAAGGCCGGCTTCGATTTAATCTATGTCGATGGCGATCACAGCGCCGAGGGAGTCCATGCGGATACGCTTGATGCCTTTCGATTGCTGCGACCCGGCGGGCTGCTGCTCTGGGACGACTACTACTGGGCGCCCGGCGTCAAAGCCGGCGTGGACAATGCCTGCGCCGAACTCGGCATCACCGTCACGCGGCTCGGCAACAACGCCAGCTTCACCAAGCCCATGCCCGCCTTCACCGTCACCAAGCCCGGCGCAAAAATCGTCGCGCTCGTGCCCGCACGGAATGAGGGCGCGAAGATTGCCTTCTGCTTCCGTGCGCTCGCCCGCGTCGTGGATGCCATCGTGTATCTCGACGACTGTTCGGACGACGATACTGTCTCCATCGTTGAATCCATCGCCGCCGAGTGCCGTGTCGAGCGCATCATCCGCAAACCCACCTGGCATCGCGACGAGCCGGGCGACCGCAACGCGTTGCTTCGCGCGGGCCGCGAGATCGGTGGAACACATTTTGCCGTCATCGATGCGGACGAGGCTTTCACCGCGAATTGCGCCGACGGCGAATTCCTGCGCCGGAGAATCTTCGCGATCACGCCGGGCGACCAGCTTGTCCTGACGTGGATTCAACTCTGGCGCAGCGTGACGCAGTATCGTTTCGACGGCTCCGTCTGGACGGGGAACGCCAAGCCGTTCGTCTTCTGCGACGACGGAAAGTGCGCCTACTCCTCGGAGTTCATCCACACCCCTCGTGTGCCCGCAAAC
>JAYTDO010000443.1:0-3973 GCA_043735935.1 Chthoniobacteraceae bacterium | reverse complement strand
GAAGAGACGATCGTCGAGCAACCCGCCGACCAGACCACGCTCACGCGCCGCTACACCGAGCGCGCGTTGAAGTTTATCCGCGAGACTAAAGCGCAGCCGTTCTTTCTCTACTTCGCGTCCACCTTTCCACACACACCGCTCTTCGCGTCCGAGCAGTTTCGCGACAAAAGCCCGCGCGGACGCTACGGCGATGTCGTCGAGGAACTCGACTGGAGCGTCGGCCAGATCCTCGACACGCTACGCGCCCAAGGGCTCGACAAAAACACGCTCGTCTTCTTCACCAGCGACAATGGCCCGTGGCTCATCCGCGGCCTCGCCGGCGGCAGCGCGGGGCTTCTGCGCGAGGGCAAAGGCTCAACGTGGGACGGAGGGATGCGCGAGCCGGGCATCGCGTGGTGGCCGGGGAAAGTGCCCGCCGGTCGCGTGTGCCGCGAGATGGCGACGATGATGGATCTTTTCACCACATGCAGCGCGCTTGCCGGCGCGAAGCTGCCCGCCGACCGCCCGATCGACGGAGTGGACATACTTCCGCTACTCACGGGCACCGGCTCCGTCAAACGCGACCCATTCTTCTTCTACCGTGGCGCACAGCTTTTCGCGGCGCGCGCGGGCAGATGGAAGGCGCACTACTTCACGCAACCCGGATACGGCAGGCCCAAACCGGAAGCGCACGAGCCGCCACTGCTGTTCGACCTGGAAGCCGATCCCGGCGAGAGCGTCAACGTCTCCGCGCAGCATCCCGAAGTAATCGCGGAGCTTGCCGCCGCAGTGGAAAAACATCGTGCCGGCGTTCAGCCCGCGCCGGCACAGCTCGAGGCGACCGTGACGCCGAATTACGGCCCCGAGCTGTGACTGCGTCAGACAACACGCATCTTCCTTTTCATCTAGCGAGCGACGCGAGCCCTCGACCGTAGTCGTCTTGCAATCATGCCCCACTTCCTGCAATCACTCCCAACCCTCGGAGATCCCTCCCGTCATCTCCGGACGTTCGATTCCCCACTATGAAAAACCTCCTCCTCATCCTCACCTGCCTTGCTTCAACCGCGTTCTCCGCGGATTGGCTTCACCTTCCCGCCAAACCCGGCACTGCCAACGGAAAGAAGATCGTCCTCGTCTCCGGCGATGAGGAATACCGCAGCGAGGAGACCTGCCCGATGTTGGCGAAGATCCTCAGCCAGAAGCACGGTTTCGATTGCACGGTGCTCTTTGCGATCAATCCGGACGGCGGATACATCGATTCGAACTTTCAAAAGAATATCCCAGGGACGGAGGCGCTGGACTCAGCGGATCTGCTCATCATCGGCACGCGCTTCCGCCAACTCCCGGACGATCAACTCGCGCACTTCGCAAAGTTTCTCGACGCGGGCAAACCGGTGATCGGCTTCCGCACGGCGACCCATGCGTTCAGCGGTGGGGCGAAAACGGGCGAGTTTAAGTGGGCGGAATTTGGCCTGAAGATTCTCGGAGAGAAGTGGGTAAACCACCACGGCGCGCACAAAACGGAAGGCACGCGGGGCATCGTGGTGACTTCGAACGGTTCGCACGACGTCTTGAAAGGCGTGGGTGAAATCTTCGCAACGACGGATGTCTACAGCATCGCAAATCTCGACGAGACCACCGCGACGATCCTGCTGCGGGGCGAGGTCACCGAGTCGCTCGACCCGACCTCGAAGGCGGTCGCCGGGAAAAAGAACGAGCCGATGATGCCGCTCGCGTGGCTGCGCGAATACACGTCGCCGAGTGGAGCCGCGAAGGGAAAGGCGTTTTGCACGACCCTCGGCGCGTCGGTGGATTTTGCGGATGAGGACCTGCGCCGGATGATCGTGAATGCGGTGTGTCTTTTTACCGGGTTGAAGGTGCAGGCGAAGGCGGATGTCGCATTCGTCGATAAATTTGAGCCCTCGAACTACGGCAATCTCAGCAGCGACGACTACAAGAAGCTGAACCGAAAACCGGATGATTATGCGCTTGGCAAAAGTCCTGCCACGGGCTCTCCCGCGCCGGCGGTGAAGAAGGCGAAGGCGAAGACCGCGGCGCCGCCCCATTCCTTCGATGCGGAGCCCGCGCCTGCGACCTCAGCGCGTCCGCAAGTGGTCGCCCCGCCGTTGAAAGGCGAACGTATCGTGCTCATCGGAAATGGGCTCGCGGAGCGCGACGTTTATTACAGCCGCATCGAAACGGAACTGCAGATGCGCTATCCGGAGAGCTCGCTTTTTTTCCGAAACATGGGCCACGTCGGTGATACACCCGGCTTCCGCCCGCACCCGTCGCGCGTCTCGCAGTGGGCGTTTCCCGGCGCGGAAAAGTTTCATCCCGAGCTCAATGTGCATCACGGCAACGGATTCTTTCCGACTCCAGACCAATGGCTCACGCACTTGCAGGCGGACACCGTCGTGGCGTTTTTCGGCTACAACGAATCCTTCGATGGGCCATCAAAGGTCGCGAACTTCGAGGCGGAACTCGACGCATGGGCCACACACACGCTGAGCAAAGCCTACAACGGCAAAGCCGCGCCGCGCGTGGTACTCGTCTCGCCGATCGCATATGAAAACCAATCGGCGAAACGCGACCTGCCGAACGGCGAAAGGGAGAACGCTAATCTCATGCTCTACGCGGCAGCGGTCGAGTCCGTAGCGAAGAAGCGAGGCCTCACTTTCATCGATCTCTTTACCACGACAAAAGCCATCTACGCACAGGCGAAGGAGGCGTTCACCACCGGCGGTTTCATTCCGACCGACGAAGGTTACAAGACCATTGCCGAGATGCTGGCCACCGGGATGTATGGCCATCAGTCGCGCATGTCGAAGGCCGATCCGGAACTCGTCCGTGCGGCGGTGAAGCAGAAGGACTGGCTCTGGAACAACGACTACAACCTGGTCAACGGCGTGCATGCGTTTGGCCAGCGCTACAATCCGTTCGGGCCACAAAACTATCCCGACGAATTGCAGAAAACGCGAGAGATGGCCGCGCTTCGCGATGCGCTCATCCTCGATGTCGCCTCCAGCAAAAAGAAGACCCTCGCGGTGGACGACAGCAAGACGCACTCTCTCCCGGCGGTGCCGACGAACTACCAGCCGAGCGTAAAGAATGGCAGCGAGCAGTATCTGTATGGCGACGAAGCCGTAAAGAGCCTCACTGTCCCCGAAGGCTATAAGGTCGAACTGTTCGCGAGTGAGAAGGAGTTCCCGAATCTCGCCAATCCGATGCAGATGTCCTTCGACAACAAAGGCCGCCTCTGGGTCGCGGTGATGCCCACGTATCCGCACTATCGTCCCGGCGATCCCATGCCGAACGACAAGATCCTGATCTACGAGGACACGAACGGCGACGGGAAGGCGGACAAGGAAACCGTCTTCGCCGATCACCTCCATCTGCCGATCGGTTTCGAGTTCGCACCCGAGGGTGTCTATGTCTCGCAGGAGCCGAACCTCGTGCTGCTCCGCGACACGAACGGCGATGACAAGGCCGACAAGATGGAGATCGTGCTCGGTGGTTTCGACACGCACGACACGCATCACGCGATTAGTGCCTACACGGCGGACCCGAGCGGCGCGTTTATGCTATGCGAGGGCGTGTTTCTTCACTCAAACATCGAGACGCCATATGGCCCCGTGCGCTGCGTCGATGGCGGCTTTTACCGCTACAGCCCGCAGCGGGGCCAACTCGAGCGCACCATTCAGATGGCGATCCCGAATCCGTGGGGCTTTGTCTTTGACAAATGGGGTCAAGATTTCCTCCTTCACACCTCGGGCACGACCATGAACTGGGCGTTGCCCTTGGAGGTAAAGCCGACCTTCGGGAGCAAGACGCCTTCGGCTCCCGATCTCGTCCCCGAGGGACAAAAGGTGCGGCCCACGTCCGGTCTTGAGATCGTCTCGTCGCGACACTTTCCCGATGAAGTGCAAGGGGACCTGATCCTTTGCAACAACATCGGTTTCCTCGGCATCAAACAGCACCAGATCGTGGACGACGG
>JAYTDO010000442.1:0-13461 GCA_043735935.1 Chthoniobacteraceae bacterium | reverse complement strand
GATCCAGCGTGCAGGCCGATTTCCATGCCGTCGATGGCCCTGCTGAATGCCTCCGGAATGGAAGGATTTGCGCCGCTGCGGAGGTGGCAGCCATCGGCGTCCAAGAGCTGGACGGAGCACAATACGCCTGGAAACGTCTCTTCGTAACTGCACGCGAGGCGGCCGAGGATCTTGGGTAGCGGCGCACCGGAGGAAATCAGTTCGAGCACATCGCGTTCGCCGGCATTCTGAATGTCCCCGAGCTTTCGCGCCGTGATGTCGGTGTGTGTGCCCAGCATTCGCAACGGGCGCCCATCGGCGGATCGCGCGATCAGACTCCCTAGGGAGAGGATCCATTTCCATGTTCCTTGCTTTGTGCGCTGGCGGAACTCCACCCTGTATTCGACCAGCTTTCCGGCGAGATACTCGGAAAACGCCCCAAACGTGTTCTCACGATCATCGGGGTGTAATCGTTCGATCCACGCTGCGTTGGTCTCAATGAACTCAGCCGGATCATAGCCAAGCATGAGGGCGTATTCGGGGCTGACGATACATTCGCCGGTCTGGACGTTGAGGTCGTAAAGCCCTTGATTGGCCGCGGAAAGGGCGAGCCGGAGGCGCTCCTCGCTTTCACGCAAGCGATCCTCAGCGTGTTTTCGATTGGTGATGTCCGTGACGATGCCATCGAGCCGGATTGGCTGTCCGTCATCATTTGAGACGATACGACCGCGATTGCGGAGCCAGCGGATCGCGCCATCGGGGTGAATGATGCGGTATTCAGCTTCGAACCCGCCGGCTTCCGGCACCCGCTCGAAAGCGCGTCTGACCGATTCGCGATCCTCAGGGTGGATCAATTCGACCCACTTCATCGGATCTTTCATGAACTCCGATGAGGAAACCCCATACATTGCGTCCGCGGAGACACTCACGAAATTCATCACGCTGCCATCTGGCGAGGAGGACCAGACGACGTCCTGCATCGAATTCAGAATCCCGTCGAGTCGCGTGCGGCTTTCCCGCAGCGCGAGTTCGGCCTCCTTGTTTTCCGTGATATCGAAAACGAGGGCGAAGAATCCGGAAATCGTTCCATCGTCATTCCGCCGTGGCACGTACTGCGCGTCAACCCACGACGAGCGACCGTCGCGGTTTGTGGCGTTGATTTGGAAACGAACCGTTTTTCCAGCGAGCGCCTCGCGGACGCGGGGCTGGATCTCGGCGTAAGTGGCGGCGGGATGCACGTCGCGCAACCGCTTGCCGATAATCTTGTCCACCGGGATGCCGAAGTATTCTTCATAGCGATGGTTAACCAAACGGTAGCGTTCCTCCGCATCGACAAAGCCGATGTAGGCAGGGACCGAATTGATGAAGAGCTGCAAGGTGGCAAGGCTGCGCTCCAATTCAACCGCCGCGCGTCGGCGCTCGGTGATGTCCCGCGTAATCCCGAGCATACCCACGATTTCGCGCTGGCCATTGCGGTAAGGCACCGCGTGTGTTTCCATCCGCCGGTGGGTTCCTTTCAGGCCGATAATGGTGAATTCGCACTGGCCAGTGGCGCCCTGCATGACCTGTCGATGCAGGGCCGCAAATGCCGCGCGATCGGCGGGCGCGATGAGTTGTTGGATCGGACCGCCGCGCACTTCGTCAATCGAGGATGCTTCGATCATTGCCAGCCCCGCCGGATTCATCTCCAGCAGTGTGCCGGCGGGAGACAGGAGTTTTACGCATTCCGGCTCCAGTTCGACGATGGTCCGCAGGTGCTCTTCGCTTTGTTGCAGCGCCAGCTCCGCCTTCTTTCGGCCGGTGACGTCGCGTTGGATTCCCAAAAAGCCCGTCATTTTCCCGCTCTCATCATGGATCGGCGAGACAAGCAAACCGTTCCAGAAAGTGGTCCCATCTTTTCGGTAGTTCAGAATCTCGCCGTCAAAGTAACCGTCGCCACGCAGCGCGTTCTTTAAGACGTCGAGCGTGGTCGGATCTGTCTCCGGCCCTTGGAGGATCGAGCAATTCTTTCCGCGCAATTCCTCCTCTGTATACCCGGTCAGGCGGGTGGATCCGTAGTTGGCATAGGTAATCCGGCGGTCGAAACCGGCGAGTAGGACTCCGAGTTCCACATCGCTCAGCGCTTGCTCAAAAAGACGCTGAATCGCCGTGGCCTGGACTCGAGCCGTTTGCAGGGCGGTGATCAGCCATCCCTGCACGGCTCCGGTCGTAATGAAGAGCCACAATGCGATGGTGCCCTCGATCGGCTGGGGCCGCGCGAAGGGCCCATGCCCATGCGCGGTTCCGTAGGTGGCCAGCACCGAGAGAACGACCAGTGCGAGGGAGTTCCCCGATGCCCCGAATCGTAGGGATGCAAATGCCACCGCTGGCAGCGGAATGAACGTCAGGGGCCATTTCTGGCCGCTGACGCCCCGGTCGAGGATGAAAATAAACCACGTCAGGCCGAACATCACGCTCAGCGAAACGAGGAACTCGACCGGTCGCCGGGAGATCCGTCCGACTTCGGTGCGGGTCATCGTGAGAAGAAGAGGCACTAGGGTGATCACGCCCATCGTCTCTCCCGCCCACCAGACGAGCCAACCCGCGAGAGAGCCTTCGGGCATCATTACCGATGGCGCGACCGTCGCCACTCCAATGGTCGCGGAAATGATCAAGCCGGGAATCGCACCCGCGACGAGCAGCAGAATGTCGCGTTTGCGATCGAACCCGGGACGAAATCCCATCCGTTGCAACAGCCATACGGAAAAGACGCTACCGACGGTATTCCCGGCGGCGATCGCCAACGATACGGGTATAGCCATTCCCGAGTGAATATTGACCGCAAACGCACCGATCGCGACGCCGGGCCAGCACCGAAGGCCCCACCGGAGCAAGCCGCCCAACGCGACGCCGGCTGGCAGCCAGATCAGGGTCATCATGGATCCGACCGTCGGTAGCGATAACCCACAGTTTGCCGTCGCAAAATACCCCAGAGCCAGAAGAACCGTGATCGAAACGGTCTTTGATCGTTTTATCCGCATTTCATCCATAGCAGCGTGAGGCGATGGCTACACGTGAATGCGATCCAAGCCAATCAAAAGCGCGCAACGTCTGAGAACAGGCTCCAGCGTGTGCATGAGGGTGCCGCTAAAGATGGGAGGCGCGGGTGTTGTCGCGCCAAACTTCGGCTTCGATCGAAGCGCTGCGTGATTTGTCTGATATGATCAACGGCATGAAAACGTTTCACTTGCAAAGTGTCGTCGTCGCCACGGCTTGGGGTCTATCCGTCGTGTTGTCAGCGGATTCCGCCGAGCCGCCAACGCTCGCGCCGGTGGCGTCGGCCGCTACATCTGCGAAAGGGACTGATCCCGATCTCCTCGGAGAGGAAAGGGCAGTATTAACCGCCGCGCCCAATGTGCCGCCTCCGATCGGGCGCAAACACGCGACGAAGGTCATCGTAAACCTCGAAGTGCGCGAGGTGGTGAAACGGATGGCGGATGGCGTGGATTATTTGTTTTGGACCTTCGGAGGCGAGGTGCCGGGACTTTTCATCCGTGTGCGCGAGGGGGATCTTGTGGAGTTTCACCTCGGAAATCATCCGACCTCGAAGATGCCGCACAACATCGACCTGCACGCCGTGACGGGGCCGGGCGGCGGGGCGGCTTCGTCCTTTACGGCGCCGGGGCACGAGTCCCAGTTTTCGTTCAAGGCGCTGAATCCCGGCCTGTTTGTCTATCACTGCGCGACGGCGCCGGTCGGGATGCACATCGCCAATGGCATGTACGGGCTGATCCTGGTCGAACCGAAGGAGGGACTGCCGCCGGTAGACAAGGAATTCTACGTGATGCAGGGCGACTTTTATACGAAAGGAAAATTCGGCGAGGAAGGCTTGCAGCCGTTCGACATGGAGAAGGCGGTCGATGAAAAGCCGAGTTACGTCCTCTTCAATGGCGCGGTCGGTTCGCTCGTCGGCGATAAGGCGCTCCAAGCGAAGGTCGGCGAACGGGTCCGGCTTTTCGTGGGCAATGGCGGGCCGAATCTCATCTCTTCGTTCCATGTCATCGGCGAGATCTTCGACCGCGTGTATCAGGAGGGCGGCTTGAAGGTGGCGCAGGAGAATGTGCAGACGACGCTGGTGCCCTCGGGTGGTTCGGCGATCGTGGAATTCAAGCTGGACGTGCCGGGCACGTTCATCCTCGTCGATCACTCGATCTTCCGCGCCTTCAACAAGGGTGCGCTCGGGATGCTGAAGGTCGAAGGCGCTCAAAACCCGCTCACCTATTCGGGAAAAGAAGTGGACGCGACCTATCTCGGCGAAAGCGCGCTGCCGAGCGGGGCGGATTCGAGAGTCGCGGCGCTCGAAGCCGAGAAGAAAAAAATGATCGCTGGCGAACCGAGGATCGCGGCGATCGGGAAGGAGATCCTCATTGAGAAAGGAAAGCGCGTATACGCGCAGACGTGCTTTGCATGCCATCAGGCCGAGGGTCAGGGATTGCCGGGTGTCTTTCCACCGCTGGCAAAGTCCGACTATCTCATGGCAGACAAGACGCGCGCGATTCGCGGGGTGATCAAAGGCCAGTCGGGCGAGATGGTCGTTAACGGCCAGAAATACAACGGCGTCATGCCGCCGGTGATGTTGACCGACGAGCAGATCGCGCACGTCCTCACCTACGTCCGGAACTCCTGGAGCAACGAAGGCGACATCGTGACTGAGGCGGAGGTGGCGCGCGTCCACGCTGAATCGGTGAATCAATGACAAGGCGCACCGCCATCTCCACGGTTGTCGCCGTGCTCACACTCTGCAACGCGAGAGCGGGCGAAGCGGGCATGGCGAACGTTCCCGCTTCGATCTATCGCCCGCTTTTTCGGGGAGAAGCCGGTGCAAAGGAAATCCGCATCGCGTCCTTTCAACTCGACATACAACCGGTCACGAACGAGGCATTTCTCGTCTTTGTCCGCGAGCACCCGCAGTGGCGACGATCGCAGGTGAAGCGCCTCTTTGCCGATGATCGCTACCTCGCACACTGGGCGGGGGATCTGGATCTTGGCAGCGCACGGGCCGGGCAGCCCGTGACGAATGTCTCGTGGTTTGCCGGCAAGGCCTTCGCGACGGCGCAGGGCAAACGGCTCCCGACGACAGCCGAGTGGGAGGTCGCGGCGGGCGCAGGTTTCTCCGAACCGGATGGTGCGAAGGACGCGGAATTTCAAACAGCCATCGCGCGCTGGTACGCGACGCCGGCGCCCGCGGTGCTCCCGGAGGTGGGCGGCGGGCGGGCGAATGTTTTCGGCGTGCGCGATTTGCATGGCCTCGTCTGGGAATGGACCAGCGACTTTAACAGCGCGCTGGTGAGCGGCGACGCGCGCGGTGACACGGGTCTCGAGCGCCAGCTCTTCTGCGGCGCGGGTTCACTGGGCGCGACGGATCGCGCAAACTATCCGGGCTTCATGCGCTTTGGATTTCGCTCCAGCCTGCGTGCCGGATACACCGTCCCCAACCTCGGCTTCCGCTGCGCCAAAGACTTGCCATGAAATCGCTCTTCCCGATCCTGCTCTGCGCCGCCGCTGCATTCGGCGTCGAACCGCCCACGCCCGGCGCGATGGAAACCAAACCGCCGTGCTGCCGCGAACCGCTCAAACTCGGACAACCGACGGATCGCTCGCTCTACCTTCTGGATTCGACGTGGACGTCGGATGTCGGACGCAAAATCAAACTCGGCGCGCTGCGCGGGCGGCCACAGATCGTCGCCATGTTTTTCGCGCACTGCGAATACGCCTGCCCGATCCTGGTGGCTGAACTGACAACCATCGAACGGCAATTGCCGGCGGACGTGCTTGCACGGGTGGATTTCCTGCTCGTCAGCATGGATTCCAAACGAGACACGCCTGCCGAGCTGTCCGCGTTTCGCGCGAAAAGAAACCTTTCCCGACAACGCTGGACGCTGCTGCATGGCGGACCCGATGACGTGCGCGAACTCGCGGCGCTCCTCGGCGTGAATTACGCGGAGGATGGTCGCGGCCAGTTTTCGCACTCGAATCTGATCACGCTGCTCAATGCCGAAGGGGAGATCGTTTTTCAGCTCGCCGGCTTGAAGCAAGATCCCGCGCCGCTGATCGCGGCCATCGAAAAGGCGACCGCCGGCCTGCAACGCTGAATCCCGCCGTGTCCGAAGACATCGTCACGATCGACGTGCGGGATGAAATCCGTGTGGGACGCGACCCGTGGCCGCTCATTGGCATGCTTGCCATACAGGGCTACGCCGCCAAGATTTTGCCACTCGATGAAACCGACTTCGAAGTCCTCTTTTCGGCCACTGCTGGCACCGCCGGTGTTGACGAGTCGCTGCTGTAGAAGCGATTCGACCAACGTCGCCACTCCCGATCGAGGAGATCAGCCGGGCAGGGGATAACGGCGGGTGAGCGTCTGGACTTCGCTGCGGACTTTCGCGAGTTCCGCGTCGTTGTCCTTGTTGCTGAGGGCGCGATGCATGAGGTCGGCGATTTCCATCATTTCCTCCTCTTTCATCCCGCGGGTGGTGACGGCCGGAGTCCCGACCCGGATGCCACCTCCAAGCGTGATTTTTTCCGTGTCGAATGGGATGCCGTTCTTGTTTACCGTGATGCCGGCGCGGTCGAGAACGTCCGATGCGATTTTCCCGTTCAGCCCGGCAGGCCGGAGATCGACGAGCATGAGATGGTTGTCCGTGCCGCCGCTGGTGATCCGGTATCCGTTTTTGATGAGTCCGGCGGCGAGCGCCTTGGCGTTGCTCACGATCTGGCGTGCGTGGGCTGCGAAACTCGGCTGCAGCGCTTCGTGGAAACAAACCGCCTTCGCAGCGATCACATGCTGGAGCGGTCCGCCCTGGATGCCGGGGAAGACCTGCGAGTCGATGCCTTTCGCGTATTTTTCCCGGCAGATAATGATGCCGGCGCGCGGGCCGCGCAGACTCTTGTGAGTGGTGGTCGTCACGAAATCCGCGAGTGGAACGGGACTCGGATGCACGCCGCCGGCCACGAGTCCGGCGATGTGCGCCATGTCCACAAACAGCATCGCGCCGACGCTGTCTGCGATCGCTTTCATCTTTTCAAAATCGATGATCCGCGGGTATGCGCTCGCTCCGGCGGTGATCATCTTTGGCTGAAACTCCGCTGCCTGCCGCGCAAGCGCGTCGTAGTCGATCCGCTCGTCCGTCTGGCTGACGCCGTAGTGCGAGATTTGGAAGAAACGCCCGGAGAAATTGGCCTTATTGCCATGCGTGAGGTGACCCCCGTGTGAGAGATCCATGGTCATGATCTTGTCGCCCGGTTGCAGGACGGAAAAATACACCGCCATGTTTGCCTGGCTCCCGCTGTGGGGCTGGACGTTGATGTGGTCGCCACCGAAAAGCGCCTTCGCACGGTCGATGGCCAGTTGCTCCACGACGTCGACATTCTCGCATCCACCGTACCAGCGGCGCCCGGGATAACCCTCGGCGTATTTATTGGTCAGGCAGGATCCCTGAGCCTCCATCACGGCCCGGCTCGTGAAATTTTCCGAAGCAATCAACTCAATGTTTTCGAACTGCCGCTTGGCCTCATTCTGGATCGCGGCGAAGATTTCGGGGTCCGTCTGTTCGAGACCGTCGCGACCCTGAGAGCGCTCCACCCCGTTCGTGAGCTTGGAGACACGGCGCTCGTGGCGACCGCCTTCAAAGTGCGCGTTCAAGAAAGCGTCGACGACTTTCGGGGCGTCGGCGGGCGTCACGTTTCGCGAACCAAAGCAAAGGATGTTCGCGTTGTTGTGCTGCCGCGTCACCGCCGCATCGGCGGGATTAGTCACCAGTGCGGCGCGGATCTGCGGATGCCGATTCGCCATGATGCTCATCCCGATGCCACTCGAGCACATGAGGACTCCGAGGTCCGCGCGGCCCGCGATCACCTCCTGTGCGACCGCCTCGGCAAAGTCATTGTAATCGCAGGAATCCTTTGTCCCGGTTCCCATGTCCGCCACCGCTTCACCCCGTTTTGAAAGAGACTGATGTACCGCCTGTTTCAGCTCGATCCCGGCATGATCGGAGCCGATCGCGATCCGAAGCGGACGCGACGGAGCGGCATTTTGAGTCGTTGTCGGAGTGGCAGGATTGGTCGTCGGCATGGTCGTAGTGGTGGATTGGTCGATAAAATTGAGCACGCTCGGCATGGCAGCCTTGATCGTGTCGCGGCATTGAAAATACGCGTCCAGCCCCAGCCCGATCGGGTCCGGCACATCCGGCATCACGCGGAGGTCATCATCAAACTCGCAGAGCAGGTAGGTCTTGTCCGAAGCCTCCGGAAACATCAGTTGGATCGTCTCCAGATGCGACAGAGTCATCGCAAAAATATGGGTCGAGCGGGCCACCAATTCCGCTGAAAGCGGCTGGCTGCGCTGTGCCGTGATGTCGATTCCCCACGGTCGCAAAACCTGCACCGAGTGAAGGCTCGGAGGCTGCCCATGGATGGTGCCGACGCCCGCCGAAGCTACGGTGAAGTCCGCTCGCCCCTTCACCATTTCCCGAAACAATCCCTCCGCGATCGGACTGCGGCAAATATTTCCAGTGCAGACGAAGAGGACGTGTTTCACAGCAGGTTCAAGGTATCGAGCGGGCAACCATAGGGACGCCGTTCGGCCAAGTCAACGGGCGGACACGGATCCGAAATCGCTCTGGAACGTCATCGCATTCCGCGCGCGTTTCTGCGATCCAGCATGAGCTCCATGCGTGTCCTCCTCTATGTAGAAGATGGGGAAAAATGGCGACGTACCTGCGTCGCGCGGTCAGCGAAGATGGCTACGCGGTGGAAGAGGTGCGTGATGGGGACGAAGCGCTCGCGCTCGCGCTGCGGGAAGATTTCGATGCGATCGATCAGTCGCAATGTGAGAATTTTGTGGCAGTCGTGATGATGCGGCTCCGCAAGAAAGTGGACGCGGAGTTCGCGGTCAAACTCATCCGAACGGAGCGAGGCATCGGCTATCGCATCGCGACGCAACGCCGTTAATCGCGCGGGAATGTGAGCCAATTTCCGCGCTCGTTGGCGAAGGCGTCGCAAGATAGTGCAACTTGGTCCGTGCGGAGTGCCCAATGCTGCCGTCTTCTCCGCGCACCTACGACCTCCCCCAGTTCCCGCAGGCACAGCCGCGCTCAATCACAACTACCGCGGCACCGAGTCCGCCGGCGGCCTTTCCATCGGCTTCGACTTTGCACCGAACAGCGTCAACAACGGCGATAGCACGGTCTGGGAAGCGATAAATTTTGGACTGTCCGACGCGGATCGAAATGCGGGCGTCAACGCGGGCGTGCCCCACTCCGGCCTCCTTTCGCGGGGAAATGGACAGATTCAGGCATTCGATGGTTCCACTGTCGTGTCGGGGAGCGAAATTTGGGGCGCTGGCTCCACCAATTCCCTCAACCATATCGAACTCCTCCTTACCGACCCCACGGACTCGAATCCCTTCGATGGCGTCGGCCAGACCAACATCGCCGTGTATTCGGACGGGGGGCTGATTTTCAACTACACGAAAACCGGCGGCGGCTATTTCGACAACAACGTCAACTTTAACAGCACCTTCATCTGCGGTGCCGACAATCTCGTCATCGCCCAAGCCGTGCCGGAGCCGGGAACGGCTGTCTCTCTGCTCGCCGGACTAGGGTTGCTCCTCCGTCGCCGTCGGAGGAAATGACGCTGGCGCGGACGTTGGATCGCCCTGTCTGGATCGCTCGAGTGACTGCGTGGACGGGAAAACCTCCAAGCTCTGCGTCTTCCTATGAATATGAGGGGTTGCGACGGCGCTTCGCCGGAGCGGGATCTTTCTTTTCCGCGAACTTCGGCGAGGGTGTGCATCACGATGACTCGTTTTTCCGCCGCCTTCACCCGCGTCTGCATTTGGCTCTCGTTGTGGTGCTCGGTGGGCGGCGTGCAGGCGGGCACGTTTTCGGTGACGACCTTGAGCGGGGACGCCACTTCAGGCGTCACCGCGGACACGAGTTTTACGCATGCGGTAAACATGTACACCGCCCCGAATCTGAAGATCAACGGGGCGGTCTTCACGGGAACGGGGGCAGTCGCCAATCCCGCGACGAATAACTACAGCACGATGGGATTCGTGACTGGGTTCCCCGGATACAACGCAACGACGAGCAACGGAATCACCGGAAGCGTGGCCGGGTTGATGACGAACTTTCTTTATAACGGAAATCCGGAGACGCTGACGCTCAAGAATCTGCGGGTGGGACAGCAGTATGAGACGGTTTTTTACAACGCGGCGTACGGTGGCGCCGGGATTCGTTTCCAGACGATCAACGCGAGCGATGGGGGATCGATCGTGTTCGATCAAAATGGGCAGCCGGGCAGCCTGCTGCGTTATGCGTTTACGGCGGCGAGCGCGACGATGGCCTTTACGATCACGCCGTCCGTGCCGGGAAATACGTTTCACCAATACGCATTCAGCAATCGCGCAGTGGGTTTACAGGCGTTGTTCACGGATAATTTCTACGCGCCTTCCAATCCCAATACGTTCGATTTGAATTACAACCTTGCTGCGCGTCAGGGCGGTTCGCTAGTGCTGGCCGGTGGGACGATCGGGTGGGTCGTGGCGGGCAATACACAGGTGGGAAATACAACCGGCGGGATCGACGGGGGGAACTATTTGCTAACGGCGACCACGACGGGCAAGGCCTCGCCGGATCACAATTTCAACGGCGCGGACAGCACGGGCGGCCTATCAATCGCATTCGACATGGCGCCGGATATCAACGCGAACGGCAACGGTTCGTGGTGTGCGATCAATCTCGGCCAGGGCTCGGCCGACAAACTCGGGAGCGTGAACGGGTCGCAGACGCACTTCGGTGTGCTCTTCCGCGGGAGCACCGGGACGCTCCAGGCCTTCGATGGGAACTTGGTCGTGTCCCCGACTCCGGAGCCGGTCTGGAGCGGGACGGTGGTCAGCAACCAGCTTCGCCACATCGAACTGATCATCACCGATTCGACGGATGGAAATCCTTTCGACGGAGCGGGCGAGACGCGCGTGGAGATCTTTGCGGATGGCGTGTCGCGCTACGTCTTCACGAAGGCGGGCGGCTACGCGCAGAACTATCTGGATTTCCACAGCAACCAGGTCGCCGGCGTCGACAACCTGGTCATCTCGCGATTGAACACGACACCGGCGGCGCCGTCGATCGTGACACAGCCGACGCCGCAGACGGTCTGGATCGGCGACGCTTTGACGCTGACGGCCGCGGCTTCCGGCTACCCCTCGCCGACGTATCAGTGGTATCGCAACAACGTCGCCATCTCCGGCGCGACGGGCAGTACCTACACCCTGACCGACTCGACCGGGGCAGGGGGGACGTATACGGTGGTGGCGACGAATGCTCAGGGCAGCGCCACGAGCAATGCGGTGCTCGTCGACGTGATCGCCCCGACGCGGGCGCAGCGGACTTGGGAGGGCGCGGGCGCGTCTTCGCGCCGGACCGGGCTGACCATTTCGGAGATCCACTACCATCCGCCGACCCGGGGCGACGGAAAGAACCTGGAGTTTATCGAACTGTATAACTCGAATCCCTGGGTCGAAGACCTCGCCGGCTGGAGTTTCACGGGCGATATTGATTTTACGTTTCCGGTCGGCGCGCAAATCCCGGCAAAAGGTTACACCGTCATCGCGAAGGTGCCCGCGGATGTGCAGGCGGTTTACGGATTGAGCGGCGTGTACGGCGGCTTTACGCAAAATCTCTCCAACGAGGGCGGCACCCTGCGGCTGCGGAAGCCGAGCAACGCCATCGTGCTGGAGACGACTTGGAATAACCACGAGCCGTGGCCGGTCGCCGCCGATGGAACAGGTCATTCCCTGGTGCTTGCGCGGCCGAGTTTCGGCGAGGGTTCGGCGTTGGCGTGGGACGCGAGCGCGAGCATCGGTGGCTCCCCTGGAGTGGGTGACGTGCCTCCTGCCAGCGCGCAGGATCATGTCGCGATCAACGAAGTCCTCGCGCGCTCCGACCTGCCGACGGTGGACTTCATCGAGCTGCGAAACGATGCGCCATCGGCCGTCGACATCTCCGGTTGCAAGCTGAGCGACAGCGCCTCAGCGCTCGGGAAATTCGTCATCCCGGGCGGGACGACGCTCGCCGCGGGGGCGACGATTTCCTTCACCGAGACACAGCTCGGCTTCGCGTTGAGCGCCGATGGCGTGACGGTGTTCTTCACCAATGCCGCTGACACGCGGGTGCTCGATTGCGTCCACTTCGGCGGCTCCGCCGCAAACACGAGCCTCGGGCGTCCGAACAATCGCGCGGGGACGTTCCGTGCGCTGGCCACGTCGACGCCCGGGGCTCCGAATTCCGGCCCGCGCACGCCCGACGTGCTCATCAGCGAGGTCTTTTTTAATCCCATCACGGGCGACGATCTCGACGAGTGGCTGGAGCTTTACAACCCCGGTGCCGCGACGGTCAACGTCGGCGGTTGGAAGTTCACCGATGGGATCTCGTTCACCATTCCGGCAGGGACGAGCATCACCGCCGGCGGGCGGATCGTCGTGGCAAAGAACGCCGCTCGCATGCGCGCGAACAACCCGGCGGTCAACCCCGCGCAAATCGTCGGCGACTACGGTGGCACGCTTGGCGACCGGGGCGACCACGTGACGCTGGTGCGGCCCGAGAGCGTCGGGACTCTTGCGATCGATGTCGAAGTCGATTCGATCTCATATGGAAAAGCTGGGCGATGGAGCCGATGGGCGGCGGGCGGCGGTTCGAGCCTCGAGGTGACCGACCTGCGCGCGGATCGCACGCTCGCGAGTTCGTGGGCCGACAGCGACGAGAGCGCCAAAGCGCCGTGGAGTAATGTGGTGGTCGCGGGCGCGCTAGACCTCGGGCACACCTCGCTGAGCGGCGCTGACCGCGTGCAACTTTTCCTGATGGGTGCCGGCGAGTCTCTCGTGGACGATGTCACCGTCGCTCCGAATGGTGCTGGGAACGTGGTGCCGAACAGCGGCTTCGAAAGCGGGATTAGCGGCTGGGTCGCTCAGGGGAATCAGTCCCGTTCATCGGTGGTGACCGGCGTCGGGATCAGTGGAAGCGCGGCCTTGCAGCTGCGTGCCAGCGAAGACGGAGACCCGGACGGGAACCGAGTCTACGCGGCGCTTTCCAGCACGCTCGCGGCGAATTCAAACGCGACCATCTCGACCAAGGCGCGCTGGTTGCGCGGCACTCGTGAACTCATCCTTCGGCTAAGAGGCGGTTATCTGGAAACCCTCGGCACGCTCGCGGTGCCGACGAACCTCGGCACCGCCGCGGCGCCGAACAGCCGCGCTGTTGCGAATGCGGGCCCATCGATCAGCGAGGTCTCGCACCGTCCGCTCCTGCCGGCGGCGGGTCTTCCGATCCGCGTGTTTGCCCGCGTGAGTGATCCGGACGGAGTCGCGTCGGCGACCTTGCGTTGGCATCTCGACGGCATCACTTCCTTCACCAATGTCGCGATGCGTGACGACGGACTGGGCGGCGA
>JAYTDO010000441.1:0-2092 GCA_043735935.1 Chthoniobacteraceae bacterium | reverse complement strand
CGATGCTCTGCAAGGTCGCGCTCTCGCGCAGCGGCAGCAGGGCCGCGGGCAGCACGTCGCAATGCAGCCGTTCGAGCCGGGGCAGCGTGAGCACCGGGGCACGGTTTTCTTGTAGCCGACGACGTAAGGAGGCGGGCTGGTCGTTCTTTCCGCGTTCCGCCATCCGCGTTCCGCATTTCAGAGTGCCCGCCTCCTTACGTCGTCGGCTACGGGTCACTTCTTCCCCGCCGCCTGCTGCGCGTCGTATTCGGCCCAGAACTCGGCCACGGTCTGCGCTGGAACAGACGGTTGGCCGACCGATTTCCGGGACAGGCGTTTCAGATTTGGAAGTTTGCGGATTGGTTCGATGTTTCTCACCGCGTCCGGGATGATGAGATCGTGCAAGGTCGGGCAGTCGAGGAGCGGACTGAAATCAGCAACTTGCGTGTTGTCGAGGTGCAGCGTCTCCAAAGGACGACCGCGCAGTGGTTCGAGGCTCATCACTTTTGTCCCACCGATGCGCAGAACCTTGAGCGGCAAGTTTGCGAGCGGGCTCAGGTCCCGGACCGCCGTCGCACCCAGATCGAGCCGTTCCAGCAAGGGGCATTCGCGCAGCGGACTGACGTCCTCGATTTGAAAGCATTTGCCGATCTCCAGCGCCCGCAACGGCAGGCCACGCAGCGGTTCCAGAGATCGAATCTTTGAACCGATTGCAGCGAGTTTCTCCAGCGGCATGTTCCGCAAAGGCATCAAGTCTGAAACCGGTGTGTTGGCGATCCCTAACTCGCGAAGCTGGAGCCCGGAAATGCCGCTGAGATCGGTTAAGGCGCTGCATTCGCTGATTCCCAGCCACTCCAAAGGCATCGTCTTAAGGGGCGAAAGATCGGTGATCGGGGTTCTGTTTAGATCCAACGACGTGAGCGGCAAGCCGACGAGCGGTCGCAGGTCGGACACGTTCGTTCCCTGCAAACTGAGATATGAAATGGGCTGCCCCTGGAGCAACGAAAGATCGCCCAGCGCAAGTCCGTTGAGTTCCATGCGAAAGGTGCCGTCATCCAGTCGCTTCACCCGCGTATTTGCCCAGCCCGGTTGGTTCATGTAGCTCCGCAGGCGTGCGCGCAAGGCCGCCTCCGCGGTGGCGATGTCCGGCGCGATTAGCGCGTTCAGCGGGCTGGCTTCCACGAGGCGCTTCTGCTGCTTGAGCGCCGCGAGGAGCTTCAACTGCACGGGACGTTTCAGCGGCGTGTCGGCCCCATTTTCCCGAAGCAGGCTCTCGCACAGCGCGAGGTTTTCCGCGGATGCTTTGTCGCCGGGCCGGAGACGGAGCACCTCGCGATACTCCGCCGCAGCCTCGGGGAGCCGCTGCGATGCCTGCAAGAGATTGGCGCGAAAGCTACGGTAGTCCGCGTTGCCGTCGTCGAGCTTGATGGCAAAGCCGATCTTCGTGAGCGCGTCGTCGAACTTGCCGTCATTCAGCAGCCCCATCGCCTGCGCGTGAAACGTCGGGGCCGTGCCGCGCAAGTCGCGCAGCGCGGCGTTGGCTTTCGCCTCCCCACGCTCGGCGCGGCGGCTCTCGGCGATGACTTTTGCCATGAAGCCGATGGTGAGCACGAGCACGGCGGCGACGCCGATGGATGCGGCTTTGTTGCGCCGGACGAAGAGGGTGAAGCGTTTCCACTTGCCCGCCTGCTCCGCGCCGGTGGCGAAGCCGCCCTGGTAGGCCTCGATGTCGCGCTGGAGGTCGGCGACGCTCTGGTAACGGCCCGTGCGCCCGAGCGACATGGCCTTGCGCACGACCGCGGCGAGGGAGTCGGGGATGCGGCCGGCGGGAAGATGAGTCACGCAAAGGCGCGAAGGCGCAAAGGGGGCGGATTTCGCTTCCGGGCTTTTGCCGCTCTTTGCGTCTTTGCGCCTTTGCGTGACATCCTCCTGCGCGGTGAGCGGCTCGATCTCGCCGCGTCCGACTTTGCCGACGACCTCCATCGCATCCGCGCCGGTGACGGAGACGCGCAGCGAGAGGATCTGGTAGAGGATCGCGCCGAGCGAATAGATGTCGCTGCGCGCATCGAGCGTCTCGACTTCGCCGCGCGCCTGCTCGGGCGACATGAACTGC
>JAYTDO010000440.1:0-4478 GCA_043735935.1 Chthoniobacteraceae bacterium | reverse complement strand
TTGTGTCACGATGAATTTCGGGCGCTGGGATTTTCACTCGAACAACCACTCCGAGCTGCTCACGCACCTGCCGCTCTTCGATCAGGGCTTCAGCGCGCTTGTCGAAGACTTACACGCGCGCGGGCTCGACAAGGACGTCGCGGTCGTCGCGTGGGGCGAGTTCGGCCGCACGCCGCAGATCAACACGGACGCGGGCCGCGATCACTGGCCGCGCGTCGGTTGCGGCGTGCTCGCGGGCGGCGGATTCAAAACCGGCCAGGTCATCGGCGCAACCGATCGACTCGGCGGCGAAGCCACGGAACGCCCCGTGCATTTCGGCGAAGTCTTCGCGACACTCTACCACTGGCTTGGCATCGACTTGAACACGGTGACGCTGCCCGACCTCTCCGGCCGCCCGCAGTATCTCGTCGATGGCTGGTCCCCGATGAAAGAACTTATCTAAACACCATGAAGCACTGGCTCCTCCTCCTCGCGCTCGTCACCACCGCTCACGCGGAAAAACTCGCCAGCTTGCAGATCGACGCGACCGGCACGCCGGCGCTCACGCTGCGCGGAAAAGACGCGCGCCAGCAACTGCTCGTCACCGGAAAGCTCGACACGAACGCCGAGCGCGATTTCACGCACAAAGCCGCGTATCAGGCCGCGCCCGCGGGCATCGTCAATGTGGACGCGAACGGCGTCGTCTCGCCCGTCGCCGATGGCACCGCGACAATCACCGCGACGGCGGACGGCGTCGCCGCGACGCTCGAGGTAAAAGTGGAAAACGCGGCGAGCAATCCGCCGGTGAATTTCTTTAACCAGGTCGTCCCCATTTTCACCAAAGCCACGTGCAACTCCGGCGGCTGCCACGGCAAGTCGAGCGGGCAAAATGGATTCCGCCTTTCGCTGCTCGGCTTCGAGCCTCAGGAGGATTACGAGCACATCGTGAAGGAAGCGCGCGGCCGCCGCGTCTTCCCCGCCGCGCCGGACAACAGCCTGCTCCTGCTCAAGGCGATCGGCGTCGTGCCGCACGGCGGCGGCAAGCGCCTCGATCCCGCGTCCGACGACTACCGGCTCATCGCGCGCTGGATTTCGCAGGGGATGCCCTACGGCGCGGAGACCGATCCGAAAGTCGAGCGCGTGGAAGTCCTGCCGAAGCAGCGCACGATGGCGCTCGGCGGCGAGCAGCAACTCGTCGTGCTCGCGCGCTACACCGACGGCTCGGTGCAGGACGTGACGCGCAGCGCGCTCTACGAGCCGAACGACAAGAGCATGGGCAAGGTCGAGGAAGACGGGCGCGTCACGCTTTTCGATCAGCCCGGCGATGTCGGCGTGATGGTCCGCTATCAGGGAAAAGTCGCCGTTTTCCGCGGCACCGCGCCTCTCGGCGCGCCGGTGGAGAATCTGCCCGCGCCGCGCAATTTCATCGACGAACTCGTCTTTGCGAAACTCAAGACCATGGGCATGCCGCCGTCCGCGCCGTGCGACGACGCCACCTTTCTCCGCCGCGTGAGCATCGACATCGCGGGCAAGCTTCCGTCGATGGATGAGACGCGCAAATTTCTCGCCGACGCCGATCCCGCCAAGCGCGACAAGCTTATCGAGACACTGCTCGCGAGCCCGGAATACGCGGATTATTTCGCGAACAAATGGAGCGCGCTGCTGCGCAACAAACGCGTCGAGGCCAAGGACGCGCGCGGGACGTTCGCGTTTCACGGATGGATTCGCGAGAGCCTGATGGCGAACAAACCCTACGATCAGTTCGCGCGCGAGATCGTCGCCGCGTCGGGCGACATCGCGGAGAATCCGCCGGTCGCGTGGTATCGCCAGGTGAAGGAGCCGCAGCAGCAGCTCGAGGACACCGCTCAGCTTTTCCTCGGGATGCGTTTGCAGTGCGCGCAGTGCCATCATCATCCGTTCGAGAAGTGGAGCCAGCACGACTACTACAGCTTCGCCGCGTTCTTCTCGCAGGTTGGGCGCAAGGGCACCGACACGCTCTTCCCGCGCCGCGGCGTGGCGACGGCTGTGGACAAAAAAACGAAACAGCCCGTGAAGCCCGCCGGCCTCGGCGCCGCGGTGGCGGACATCGCGCCCGACGACGATCCGCGCCTCGCGCTCGCCGACTGGATGACGCGCACCGACAACGCGTTCTTCGCGCGCTCGCTCGCGAACCGTTATTGGAAGCACTTCTTCAATCGCGGCCTCGTCGAGCCCGAGGATGACATGCGTGAAACAAACCCGCCGTCGAATCCCGACCTGCTCGACGCCCTCGCGCGCCGCTTCGCCGAGAACCGCTACGACATGAAGGCGCTCATCCGCGACATCGTGCAATCGCGCACCTACCAGCTCAGCGCGCTGCCAAACGACTTCAATAAATCCGACCGGCAAAATTTTTCCCGCTACTATCCGAAACGCCTCGGCGCCGAGGTGCTCTTCGACTCCGTGAACCAGCTCACCGGTGCGCAGAGCGCGTTCGCCGGAATGCCCGCCGGAACGCGCGCCGTCGCGCTCCCGGACAACAGCTTCAACGCCGGCTCATATTTCCTAACCGTCTTCGGACGCCCGGAATCGTCGAGCGCCTGCGAATGCGAACGCACGCAGGAAGCCAGCCTCGCGCAGTGCCTGCACCTGCTGAATTCCAAAGACATTCAGGACAAACTCGCCGCGCCCACCGGCCGCCCCGCGCTCCTCGCCGCCGACGACAAACGCAGCGACGACGACAAACTCCGCGACCTCTACGCCGCCGCCTATTCCCGCGAACCCGCCGCCGACGAACTCGATTTCTGCAAACAGCACATCGCGAAAAAAGCAGCCCAGGAACCCGACGCCGCGAAGAAACCCGTCGCCATCCGGCAGGCGTATGAGGACCTCGTGTGGGCGCTCGTGAGCAGCAAGGAATTCCTCTTCAACCATTGAGCGTGCGACGCGGAACTTCGTTTGAAACGTTCGCGATGATCTCGACCGCCGACCAGTTCGCCTCCGTTGCCGACGATCTGGTTCTGCGCAGCCCGGAGGGCTGCCGGAAATTAGCCGGTGGTGAAGCGCGCGCAGCGAGCGAGAACCACCGGACTCCACGACAAGGGGAACCCGCCCCGGCAGGGGCGGCGGAACTGCGCGCAGCCACATTCGTCCATCGCCCCTGCCGGGGCGGATTCGTTTCATCGGTGATCCGGTGGCTGACGCCACCGGCTAATTTCCGCCAGCCCTTCGGGCTGATGATCGCGCTTCTCGTTGCGACGAGCACGCTCGCGGAACTTCCGGTGATTTTTCTCACCACCGTCATGCCGCCGGGCGGGAAAAGCGGGACGGAAGTCGCGGTCACGATCACCGGCGCGGAACTTGAGGAGGCGAATGCGCTGCTCTTTTCCCATTCCGGCATCACCGCGACGCCAAAGGCCGAGAAGCAATTCACGGTCAAGATCGCGCCCGACGTGCCCGTGGGCCGTTATGATGTGCGCATCGTCGGCAAATCCGGCGTGTCGAATCCGCGCACGTTTGTCGTCGGCGATCTGCCCGAGGCCGTCGATAATGCCGCCAACCAAACGCCCGAGACGGCGACGGAGATCCAGCCCGGCAGCGCGTTCAACGGATTCGTCAATCCCGCGTCGTCGGAATACCTGAAGTTCAATGCGAAGCAGGGCCAGCGCTTCTTTCTCGAATGCGCCACGCGCGAGATCGACTCGAAGTTGAGCCCCCTAATTGCGGTCTCGGATTCAACTGGCCGCGAACTCGCGGCGAGCCGCAGCGGTGGGTTCGTCGATTTCACCGCGCCCGCCGACGGGACGTATCTCGTGCGGTTGAACGACCTGACCTACTCGGGCGGCGCCGAGTCCTTCTACTACCGACTCGCGCTCACGACCGCCCCGCATGTCGATTTCATCTTTCCGCCCGCCGCCGTCGCCGGGGCGAGATCTAAGTTCACGATCTTCGGCCGCGCCCTGCCGGGTGGCGCACCCGCGAATCTCACGACTCCCGATGGCAAGCCTCTCGAGAAGCTCGACGTAGAGATCGACGTGCCGAGCGCGCCGCCGTCAGGCGTCGATGGAAACGCCGCGCCGACATCGGCAACGGTTGAAAGCTTTTCGTATCGCCTGGCATCGCCCCAGGGCGCTTCGAACCCAGTGGTCATCAACCTCGCCGGCGCACCGGTCATCCTAGAGCAGGAGCCGAACAACAAGGCTGCGGAGGCGCAAAAGGTCGCTGTGCCGTGCGAGATCGCCGGGCAGTTCTTCCCGGCTGGCGACGTGGACGCATTCATCTTCGAGGGAAAGAAGGGCGATATCTTTTGGATCGAAGTTTTCTCGCAACGCCTTGGGCTGCCGACGAATCCCTTCCTGCTCGTGCAGCGCGAAGGCGCGGACGCGCAGGAAGTTTACGGCGCGGATACCAACATCGGCGGCCCGCGTTTCAACACGATCACGAACGACCCTGCGACCCGGCTGGAAGTGAAGGAGGACGGTGTTTATCGCGTGCTGGTCCGCGATCTTTTCGGCGGCGCG
>JAYTDO010000439.1:0-1634 GCA_043735935.1 Chthoniobacteraceae bacterium | reverse complement strand
CACTGCGATCCGCGACAAAGAGGATCTCGCTCGGACCCGGCAGCAAATCTACGGCAACCGCGCCGAAGACCTGTCGTTTGGCTTCGACGACGTAGGCGTTCCCCTTGGTAAAATCCGGGTCGCTGTAGCGGAGAATTTGCATGAGGAAAGAGTAGTCTCAACGGGCAGCAAATCGCGCGAAGGAATCCGCCGAATCTAAGACGGTATTATAGTGCAAGTGGCCGGATCGCGTTGAACCTGAAAAGTCGCCCTATGTCTCGAATCCGCTCTCTCCTTTCCATCGGCTCACTGCTCGCATTCTTCGCCGCGGCAGATGCCGCTCCCGCATACGGCAAAAGCCCCGTTCCCGGGAAACCGTCGCCTCCTGCCGCTCCCTTTCATTCGGTCGTGATCGACGCCGGCCACGGCGGGCACGACCTGGGCGGCATACGCGGCCAAAAGGTGCAGGAGAAGGTGGTCGCTCTCGACGTGGCGAAACGTCTGCGAAAGGAACTGGATCGCGCGGGCTTTCGCACAGTGATGACGCGCACGAGCGATGTCTTCGTCTCGCTCGGCCAGCGCGTGGCGATCGCGAATGCGCATCCCGACGCGATCTTCGTCAGCGTCCACTTCAACGCTGCGCCGAGAGTGGGCGCCCGTGGAGTGGAAACCTTTTATGCCACCCGCAACAGCCAGCCGATCGCTGCGCACATTCAGCAGGCGCTGATCTCCTTACCACGCACGGAAAGCCGCGGGGTGAAGCACGCCGAATTCTACGTGCTTCGTCGGAACGGCATCCGCGCGGCACTCACGGAATGCGGCTTTTTGACAAACCCGGAAGACACGGCGCTGGCGGTCAAAGCCAGTTATCGACAGCGACTTGCCGAGGGCATGGCGACGGCAATTCAGCGCTACCGGACTTCGCTCTAAACCCATCTTCAAAACTCGATTCATGATCACTCTCTCTCGCTACGCGGCAGCTTGGTTGCTGATCTGGAGCTGTCCGATGAGTGGGGCCGCAACTCCTGCTCAGCCCGCGGCGACAACGCCTCTCCTTCCGCCGCGATCCAGCTACAGCGCGGTGAACATGGACGGCCCTTACATCGCAATGACCTTCGACGATGGCCCACACGCGAAGAACACGCCGAAATTGCTCAATCTCCTCGCCCAGAAACGTCAAAGGAACGTGGAAATTCCTTTGGTTTCGCGGGGCGATTCATGCGCCATTGCTTGGTTTAACCTTCGATCGGGACGCGTAGGAGTTTGACGGAGTTCAGGAAGACGAGCACGTCGGGGCCGAGGTGGATCATCGCGGCTTGAATGGGACCGATCCAGCCTAGGAGTGCCGCGGTGATGCCGAGCACATGCACCACGCCGACGCCGACGTAGAGATTCTCCTGGATGGTGCGATACGCGCGCCGAGCCAGGGCGCGGGCGAGCACGATTTTGGAAAGGTCGTCGGTCATCAAGGCCACGTCGGCGGCTTCGATGGCGGCCTGCGTGCCGCGGGCGCCCATGGCGATGCCGACTTGCGCGCGGGCCAGCGCCGGGGCGTCGTTGACCCCATCGCCGATCATCGCCACGGAATGCCCGGCCCGCTGCAAAGCGACGATCGCGTTCACCTTGTCCTCGGGCAGCAGACTCGCCTGCACTTC
>JAYTDO010000438.1:0-2424 GCA_043735935.1 Chthoniobacteraceae bacterium | reverse complement strand
GACGCGACCGCTTTCTGCGAATGGCTGACCGCGAAAGAACTCGCCGCCGAACGCCTCGAAGAAGGCCAGCGCTACCGCCTGCCGACCGACGCCGAATGGAGCGCCGCCGCCGGCCTGCCCGACGAAGGCGGCGCGACGCCCGAGCAGCGCGACGGAAAAATCCGCGACTTCCCCTGGGGCAAAGCGTGGCCGCCGCCGCCGGGCGCGGGCAATTTCGCCGACGGCCCGATGAAGCGCGGCGCGGCCATCGCCGGCTACCGCGACGGCTTCCCGCAGACCTCGCCCGTGGGCAGCTTCGCGGCAAATCACGCCGGCCTTTTCGACATGACTGGCAACGTCTGGCAATGGTGCGCCGACAGCTACAAAGGCGGCGCCGCCAGCGCCCGCGACTGGGGCGTGCTCCGCGGCGGCTCGTGGGGCACCGCCGCGCCGGGTGAACTGCGCGCGTCGTATCGCAATGTCGTCGATCGCTCCGAGCGCGATGTGATCTTCGGCTTCCGCTGCGTGCTCGCGCCGGGGCCGGGGCTGTAGGCTTGGGTTATTCGCAGTCAAGAGTTGTCCTGCACTGGAATACGAAGTCGTTTCTGCGGACGTCGTTTTTTTTAGCATCCACTAAAATAGCCCGATGATTGATCCTCTCGCGACATGACCATTGAGACGCTCCAAAAATGGCTGGTGGCTCCTGCCGAAACCGAATGGCTGGAATTCAAGGAAGCCCGCCAGAAGTTTGAACCGGAAAAGCTCCTGCGTTATTGCGTGGCGCTGGCGAATGAACGCGGCGGCCATTTGATCATGGGGGTGACGGACAAACCTCCGCGCGTGGTCGTCGGTTCCAATGCCTTCGCCTCGACGCACGAACTCAACGACATGAAGGCGCGGATCACCGCGAAGTTGAAGATGCGGATCGAGGCGGCGGAATTGATGCTCGAAGGGAAGAGGCTGCTCGTGTGGGAGGTTCCCTCCCGTCCACTCGGGCATCCTTTGGATTACGATGGCGCTTACCTGATGCGCGCGGGCGAGGCGCTCGTGCCGATGACACCGGATCAACTCCGCCGCATCTTTGCCGAGGGCGAGCTGGATTGGTTCGAGCAGCCGGCGAAAATGAAGATCGGCGCGGATGAAGTGATCGCGTTGCTGGACACGCAGACGTATTTCGATCTGCTCAAGCTGCCGTATCCGACGAATCGAAACGGCGTCCTCGAAAAGCTGACGAGCGAGGGGCTGATCGCTCATGCACGCGACGGGTGGACAGTTTCAAATCTCGCCGCCGTATTGCTGGCGAAAAAACTGGAGGCGTTTTGTCCGGCTTTGGCGCGGAAGGCTCCGCGGGTTGTGATCTACGAAGGGACGAGCAAACTGGTGACGCGAGAAGACAAGCCGGGTGGGCGCGGTTACGCGGTCGGATTCGCCGGGTTGGTGGAGTTCGTGCATTTGGCGGCGCCGCAGAATCGCTTCATCGAGCAGGCGGTGCGTGAAGAGGGGAAGATGTTTCCAAAGCAAGCCCTCCGCGAATTGATCGCCAATGCGCTGGTTCATCAGGATTTCTCGGCTTCGGGTGCCTCGGTGATGATCGAGATGTATGCGGATCGGGTGGAAATCTCGAACCCCGGCCTGCCGCCAATCAAGGTGGAGCGGTTCATCGATGAATACCGCTCGCGGAACGAACGGCTGGCGGATCTGATGCGGCGGTTGGGGCTGTGCGAGGAAAAGGGCAGTGGCGTGGACAAGGTCGTGAGCGCAGCGGAGGCGTATCAACTTCCAGCTCCCGATTTTCGCGTGGGTGAACTGCGAACCACGGCGGTGCTTTTCGCACACCAGGAATTCCCCGCCATGACCAAGGCGGATCGGGTGCGGGCCTGCTATCAGCATTGCTGCCTCCAGTATGTCACTGGACAGCGGATGTCGAATCAGTCGCTCCGTCAGCGGTTCGGCCTTTCGGAGTCGAAAGCAGCGACCGTTTCTTTGGTGATCGGGGCGACGAAGGACGCGGGATTCATCAAAGCCGACGATTCGGAAACTCTCTCCAGCCGTTACGCCCGCTACCTGCCCTTCTGGGCCTGAGTGCTTTAACGCAAAACCCGGTCTAGACCATTTTGGCCCGTAAATCCCTCATTTTCTCCGTGTTGAGTGCTTTAACGCAAACCCGCACACCCCGCTCAGGATGACACGTCAGGCTCCTTTTTGGGCTCTCGGCCTAAGCTGGAGCTTGGGCATGAGAAGACGCGGACACGGTAAGGCTCTCTCTCACCCTGCATTTTCAACCGCCCGGCGAACGGGGATTTGTTAAAAAGCGACAGATGGATTCCGGCATTGCCATGCGGGGGCGGAACAGGTTCAGTCTGCGCCCGTGTTGAAAAAACTCGTCCGCTCCAAACGCTTTCTCGCCGCGCTGGCGTGCGCTTTTTCCACCGCTGTAGTGGCGGA
>JAYTDO010000437.1:0-6209 GCA_043735935.1 Chthoniobacteraceae bacterium | reverse complement strand
CCAAAGCCGAGCACTTTCCTCTGATCCCAACGCACAACGATCCAGTGGCGGTCTTCGCGAAGATGACCGACGACCAGGCGAGTGCGATCACGGCGACGTTGCGTTGGCGTGTGGCGGCGAGTGTATCGCCGTATACGGATCCTGGATTTACGACGGCTGCGATGTTCGACGACGGCGCGCATGGGGATGGGGCCGCTGGCGACGGCGTTTACGGAGTGCTTCTCCCGGTGCAGGCGAACGGGGCGATCGTGGAGTATTATTTTGAGGCGACGGATACGACTTCGCACACGCGCACCTGGCCTGCTGCGGCGAAGGATTACACGGGGACATTTGGGCAGTTCTGCAACGCGCTTTATCAGGTGGACGATACGATCTACGCCGGAGCGCAGCCGATCTATCGGATCGTGATGAAGCCGGTCGACAAGACCGAGCTTTCGAACATCAACACCAACACCGGCACGCCGCCGTTCGCCTTTAACGTGGGTGAGACGAACGACCAGACGTACAGTCACGCGCGTTTTAATACGACCTTCATCAGCCGGGACGGCACCGGTTCGAAGCTGCGTTACCTTTCCGGGACGCGAAATCGCGGCAACGGCAGCCGGACCTCGCAGCCGCAGAGTCTGAATCTGACTTTCGCGGATGCGGATACCTGGAACGGGATTCACGGGATGAATCTCAACACTCAGAAAACGGCGTACCAGCTCGTGGGCAGCGCGCTCTTTCGCAAGGCGGGGATGGCGATGGCGGAGTCCCGTGCGATTCAGCTTCGCTGGAACGCGGCTAATCCGGTTTCCGGCACAGGCTCGCCCGCGTATGGGATTTACCTTTGCAATGAGACCGAGGATTCGGATTTTACGGCGCATCATTTCCCCAACGACAGCTCGGGTAATCTTTACCGGGCATTGCGCCAGGACAGCGTGGGTGGAGCGAACCTTCGCAACCAGAGCAACAATCCGAATCCGGCGCTCGCCGACCCGACTCCGTATCGGGTGAATTATTTCAAGCACACGAATTCGAGCGAGGACAATTGGAGCGATCTCATCGGTCTCACGCAGAAGCTCGCGAAAGGGCGTTCGGTCGCCGCGACATACGCGGTTTCGTGGGACGCCGATTACGTGTCCTCCGTCCAGTCGGTGGTCGATGTGACGCAGTGGATGCGTTTCATGGCTATCAGCACGATGGCGGATAACAGCGAGACGAACATCTCCAACGGCGATGGCGACGATTATTACATGTATTTTGGGGTGACCGATCCCCGGTCGAATCTGGTCACCTACGATCTCGACACCATCCTGGGCAGCAGTGCCGGGAGTAACAGCGCGACGCACAATCTCTTCCGTATGGCGCGCGCGGATTTTTCGCCGAATGCGCCGACGCCGATTTATCCATTCATGGCGCGGCCGGAGTTTGCGCGGATCTATTTCCAGGAGCTGAAGCGGTTGCTCGACGGGCCGTTTTCGGCGGCGCAACTCAATCAAACCGTCGATGAAACGCTCGGCGGCATTATCGATGCGACGACGATCGCGGCGATGAAGGCGTTTAACGTCTCCCGCGTCGCCTACGTGGCGAGCCAGCTCCCATTTTCTCTCTCGAATACGGCCGCGTTCACGACTGGAAACGTGGCTCTCGCGACGTCGAACGGCTACCCGCTTTCCACCGCGAGCACCTGCAATCTCACCGGGAAGGCAGACTGCCGCTACACGGCGAGCGTGAAAGTGAATGGTGTGGCCGCGAGCTACGCGCCGTGGCAGGTGACGAATGTCGCAGCCTTTTCCACGAGCGTCGGCGACTGGAGCGCGACGAGCGTCGCGCTGAATCCGGGCATCAATCACATTCTCGTTCAGGCGTTTAACGACGCCAACGTCGAGATCGAGAGGACAACCTTTAACGTGTGGTATGACGACGCGAGTGTAGCGGCGTTCGCCGCCGGCAATCTCACGACCCAGACGTGGACTGCCGTGGGTGGACCTTATCGCCTTACGGGCGCGGTGGTCGTTCCGGCGGGGGTGACTCTGACGATCCAACCTGGCGCGAGCATTTATCTCGCATCGGGGGCGACGCTCACGGTGAACGGCACGGGCAAGATCCTCGCGACGGGCACGGAGACGCAGCGCATCACGATCGCGAAAGAGCCGAGTGCGACTGGCAATTGGGGAAGCGTGGATTTCATCAACACGACCGTCGAGAGCACGCTGTCGTATGTGGACTTTTCCGAAGGCGGCGGCACGACCATCGGCGGCCACAACGCGCAAGTGCATGTGAACAACGCGATCGTCTTCTTCGATCACCTCTATTTCCCGCCGACGCCGGTCATTGAATATATCTCTTTCGATGCCTCGTCGTTCATCGTGCAAAGCTCGTATTTTTCGACCTATTCGGGGACGACCGGGCCGGAAAGCCTCCACGGCATCAACGGCATCAAGGCGGGCGGTTACGGCATTTTCCGCGACAACTATTTTGGGCACACCTACGGATTTAACGACACGATCGACTTCACCGGCGGCAATCGTCCCGGCCCGATTCTTCAATTCCTCAACAACGTCTTCGACGGCGCCAGTGACGATTGCCTCGATCTCGACAGCACGGACGCATGGATCGAGGGAAATATCTTCATGCACGTTCATCGCGACCCGACGCGCACCGACCAGGCCATCGACACCGGGAGCGCGATTTCTGGTGGCGTCGACACGGTCGGTCAGAACTCCGACTGGACGATCATCAACAACCTTTTCTATGACGTCGACCACGTCTTCCTGAACAAGGGCAACTCGACGACGACGGGCAATGGCGGTGGGCGCGTGGCGTTCTTGTACAACACGGTGATCCATGTCGCGAAGGAGAACAGTGGTAGTACCGAAGCCGAGATCGCGGCCTTCGACTGGTCGGATGACAACATCGTTCCGCCTACCGCGAGCGTCGGGTCCGGTTTGTATGCGGCGCACAATATCATCTACGACTGTGCCGTTCTTAATCGCCTCTATTTCCCGGCGAATCATACGATCCTCATGGATAACAACATCCTGTCCGTGCCGTGGACCGGAGGGGGCAGCGGAAATCAGGTCGTTGATCCGCGACTGAACGTCGGCGTGCTCAGCGGCACCCCCGTCGCGAATGTTACTGCCGCACAGTTGCGTCTCGCATCGCAGCTATTGCCGGGCTCACCTGCCATCGGGACGGGATTTGGTGGGAGAAATATCGGTGGTTTGTCCGCGCATGGCATCGCGATCGCCGGTGAGCCGAGCGGCACGACGAATTCGCAGAGCGCTACCCTCACCGTCGGCCCCAGCGGCACGTTCAATTGGGGCACGACGACGCCGCAGCCGTGGGGGTGGACGTCGTTTAAATGGAAACTCGACGGCGGCACCTACAGCGCGGAAATCGCGGTCACCAACAATTCCCCATTCACGAATCCTGCGACGATCAACCTTACGGGACTCTCCAATGGCCCGCACACCGTCACCGTCATCGGCAAGAACGACGCCGGCTATTATCAGGACGACACGTTCCTTTACCCCGCGACGTCAGGCACGCCAGCCGCGGCGACTGTTTCCAAAACGTGGACGGTGGACACGGGCTACAGCCCGCCTGCCGGGCAGCCGAATGTGCGCATCAACGAGGTGCTTTCAAAGAACGCGGAGACCCTCGGTTTTAGCGGCACCTACCCTGACATCATCGAGCTTTACAATGCCGGCACCGCGGCCGCGATCCTGGATGGTTGGGGGCTCACGGACAATAGTTCGATCCCTTACAAATACACGATCCCGAATGGGACCACGCTGAACGCCGGGACATACCTGGTGATTTATGCCAGCAGCAGCGCGAATGTACCCGCGCCCAAGACTGGCTTTGGTCTGAAGGACCAAGGGGACACACTCACGCTGACGAAATCCGTCGCGGCGGGCGGAACTGTCGCGGACTCGGTTGCGTTTGGCGCACAGATTCCCGACTATTCGATCGGGCGCCGTCCGAGCGATGGAGCGTGGGATATGTGCCGGCCGACCTTTGGATCGGTCAACGTCGTCGCGGCCCAGGGGAATCTGAGCGGGGTCGTTATCAATGAATGGCTTGCCGATGCGGTCACGATCTTCGGGCAGGATTTTGTGGAGCTTTATAATCCGAAGACGCTGCCGGTGAACGTCGGAAACTGCTACCTCACCGACAACCCGGTCGAGGACCCAACACGGCACCAGATCCGCCAACTGACCTTCCTCGCAGCCGGCGGATACACCTTCTTCAAGGCCGATAACGACGTGAACCAGGGGCCGGACCATTTGAACTTTAAGCTCGATCCGCTTCAGGGCGAGATCGGCTTCCTCTCCCCTGCGCAGGTGCTTCTCGACAACATCGTCTACGGACCGCAGTCGAGCGATGTGAGCCAAGGCCGCACGCCCAATGGAGCGGCGGCGACCGCTTTTTTCAACCAGCCCACGCCCGGCTCGCCAAATCCCGGTGCCATCGCCGGCAGCACGGCCACGGTGAGCCTGATGACGCCGACGAAGGTGTGGAGCTACTACGCCAACGCGAGTGCCGCGCCCGCCAATGACGGCTCGGGCCGCGCCTTTACTCATCCGCTTTACACCGAGACCGGGTGGGTCTCCGGCGGCGGAGTGCTTTACATCGAAAGCTCCGCGTTCCCCGCGAACTCGGACGGCTTTGCCAAGACCACACTGCTCCCGCCCGCGACCGTCGGGCTTCCGAACACGACGCCTTACCAGACATACTATTTCCGGACGCATTTTAACTTCAGCGGCTCAGTCGCGGGCGCGACGCTCATTGCGACGCTGATGTGCGATGATGCCTGCGTCATCTATTTGAACGGAGTCGAGATTCTCCCGACCACAGGCTCGCGCATCCGCATGGACCCCGGCACGCCGACCTACACCACGCTTTCCAACGGGCAAGGAGTGGACGCCTCCGGGGGCGCGGGGTGCTACGAGACTTACAATTTCAGCAACGCACAACTTGTCGTCGGCGATAACGTGATCGCCGTCGAGGTGCATCAGGCCGCGCTGCAGAGCGGCGCCTCGCCCAGCTCGGACATCACTTGGGGCTTGAAACTCGATGCCCTCGTGCCGGTGGGCACGAGTACGGTCGTGATCAACGAAGTCCTGCCGATCAACAGCTCCGGAGCGGGATGGATCGAACTGCTCAATACTTCGTCGGCCGCGGTGGACATCTCGGATATGAGCCTCACCAACGACGTCTCCGATCCGCGCAAATACGTCTTTGCGGCGAACACCAGCATCGCCGGGAACAGCTATCTCGTGCTCGACTGCAACTCTCTCCAGGCCTCCTCGGCGACGAACACACATTTCGACCTCACCGGAGCCGGCGGCGGCGTTTATCTCTTCCGCAAACCCGCGGACAGCGGCGGATTGCAGGATTCCGTCACGTATGGATTGCAGGTGCCGGACTTTTCGCTCGGCCGCTCGCCCAACGGGACTGGAGCGTTCGTGCTGAATCTCCGTACCCGTGGCGTGCTCAATTCGGCCGCGGGACTCGGTCCGATCACGAATGTGAAGTTCAACGAATGGCTGGTTTCGCCGAACGTGCCTCCGGGTTGGTTCGAAATCTACAACACCGGTGCCCAGCCGGTCTTGCTCAGTGGAAACTTCTTCACTGACGTGCTGACAACCAGGGATAAATTCCAGATTCCGCCGCTCACATTCGTCGCCGGCAGCGGCGGCGCCCGTTGGCAGCAGTGGTTCGCGGACAATGATAACACCGCGATTCCCGGTCACGTGAACTTCAACCTGGCGTCCAATCAGAATCTCGGACTCTTCTCGGGTTCCGGTGTGCAACTCGACGCCCGGGCCACCGGCTCGCCGGGCATCGGCATCAGCCAGGGCTTGTATCCTGACGGCACCGGCAGCGTTCAATCGCTCATGCCGACGCCTGCGGCGGCGAACGCCCTTGCTGATCTCGATAGTGATGGCGATGGAATCCCCGACGCATGGGAAACCGCCCATGGCATGAACCCGAACGATCCTTCCGACGCATTGCTCGATTACGACGGCGATGGATTTAACAACAAGGCGGAATACCTCGCGGGAACTGATCCGCGCAGCGCGAGCAGCGTGTTGGCCGCGAGCGTCCTGCCCGGAGCGGGCAATCAGATGATCATTCGTTTCACCGCCCAGCCGAACAAGACCTACCATGTCCGCTACAAGAACGCGCTCGGCACTGGGACGTGGACGACGCTCGCG
>JAYTDO010000436.1:0-3163 GCA_043735935.1 Chthoniobacteraceae bacterium | reverse complement strand
TTTCAAGGTGCCCGGCGCGGTCGATCTGCGTGGGGTGAAGGTGGATGCGAAGGGGAATATCTGGTTGGTGGATTTGAAAGGCAGCAAGGTTTTCAAGATGAAGCCCGATGGGTCGGACTTGAAATCGGTCGAGGTCGCAGGGCCGATGGATGTGGCCATCGACGGAACGCGCGTCCTCGTCACGCGCTGGAAGGACCGGGCGATCACGGTGCTGGATGATGAACTGAATGTCCTCGGGAGCCTGAGTGTGCCTTGGGAAGAGCTGGAACTCTCGCTGTATGGGAACAACCGCGAGGGGCGGCTGTCGGGCATCGTCGTGGTGCCGGGGAAAGGGTTTTTCGTCTCGAATGAAGCGGGACAGACCGCGAATCAGAAATCCACCTACGGGCGGATCGACAACCACAGCGACCTGATCGACGGCAAACTGTACCGCGACGTTTTCATGGATGACAACGAGCCCATCCTGCGCGCGACCGAGGTCACCACAGCGCCGCAATAGGCGGGTGCCAGGCGCGTGAGTTCACCCCAAACCTCCGCGGTTCTACCGCCGATGAAAAACTTTGTGAAAAAATTCACAAAGGGCTTGCCACACCGCCGCGTCCGCTGTTTTATCGGCGTCGCATCGCCCGAAGCGGGTGTGCGTGAGTCTCACTTTTCACGGTCGATCCCCTCGACAACACGCGCTTCCGACTTCGCCCCTTTTTGGAAATGACCAGCCCTGCCTTCTCCACATCTTTGCCGACCTTGCTAGGTCGGTGGGTTCGCGCGCTTCTGCTTTGCCTCGCGCTCACGCTGGGCTTGGTGTGCGCGGGTTTTCCCGCGCGTGCGGCGGAAGGCAGTGCTGAGATGGTGTCGGCGGCGGAACCCGGCGCACACGCGGAGCACAAGCATGAAGGATTGACGCCGAACGCGCCGCCAATTTTTTGGGGCATTGGCGGAGACCCGGCCGCCAACAAGGTCGGGCCGTTTGCCATGACCAATTCGATGATCTTCACCTGGCTCGTGGCGCTGGGTATCATCCTCTTTGCGCGTTACGCGACCCGTCAGATCAAAGACGTTCCCGATGGCGCGCAAAATTTTTGGGAATGGCTCGTCGAGAGTCTGTATAATTTTCTCGAGAGCATCATCGGTCACGAATTGGTGAAGAAGACGTTTTGGTTTTTCGCCACGATTTTCATTTTCATTCTTTTCTGCAACTGGGCGGGACTCATTCCCGGCGTCGGCACTATTGGCTGGGGCACGCCCAATGCGCAGGGCGGGCTTGAGCACATCTCGCGGCCCTTGATTCGCGGCGTCAACGCCGACCTCAACATGACGCTCGCCATGTCGCTGATTTTTTTCGCGTGCTGGGTCGTTTGGGCGTTTCAGGCCAATGGCTTCGGCGGCATGATCCTCCATCTCTTCGGGCCGAAAGGTGACGTGAAGAATCCCATCGGAAAAATCGGGATGATCCTCATCTTCATTGTCGTCGGCATGCTGGAGGTGGTTTCCATTCTGTTCCGTCCGGTGTCACTGAGCTTCCGTCTCTACGGAAACATTTTCGCCGGTGAAAATATTTTGGAATCGATGTCCAACATCGTCCCGGCGCTGAGCTGGCTGATTCCCGTGCCCTTCTATTTCATGGAACTGCTCGTCGGTCTCGTGCAGGCGCTCGTCTTCATGCTGCTGACCGCTGTTTTCACCCTGCTCATCTGCCAGCACGAGGAAGGGCATCACTAAATTTTTTTAACAAAACACTTTCGACGATCAGACCGTGGTTCCCGCGGGGGTCGGCGGGAAAAACAACAAAACCAAAGGAAATAACATGAACATCGCAACTATCCTCGCGGAAGGTATGACCGGCAGCATCCACGTCGGTCTCGCGGCGCTGGGCGCGGCGCTCGGCGTGGGTCTCATCGGTATGGGAGCCTCGTCCGCCGTGGGTCGCAACCCCGGTGCCGCTACGCCGATCCTGGTGCAGGCGATCCTGAGCACAGCCTTCGCCGAAGGCATCGTGTTCTTCGCCATCTACCTCGTGAAGTAATTCACGGGCGCGGGGCTGGCGACAGCCCCGTGCCCCGTTTCCCGGTTTTCTTTCATTCGATTGTATGACTTACATCCCACTCCTAGCCGCGGAAGGCGGCATCATTGACAACCTCGTCGATAGTGCGCGCACGACCGGTGAAGTCTTCGGTGTGCAGGCTTGGCTGCTTTTTTCGCAGATCATCAGCTTTAGCATCGTGGCCTTTCTTCTGCACAAACTCGCCTACAAGCCGATCCTTACCGTCCTCGAAGAACGCCGCAAACGCATCGCTGACGGCCTTGCGAATGCCGATAAGATCAAGCAACAGCTCGCCGAGTCCGAGCTGCGTTATCAGGAGATTCTGACCAAGGCGAACACCGAGGCGCAGAAGATGATCGACGACGCCCGCGCCAGCGCCGCGGCAGTGAAGGAAAAGGAAACACAGCGCGCGATTGGCGAGGCTGAGCAGATTCTCACCAAGGCCCGCGAAGCCGCTGCGCTCGAACACACCAAGATGCTCACCGAACTCAAGCGCGAGGTCGGACGCCTCGTCATCGGCACGACCGCGAAAGTCACCGGCAAAGTCCTCAACGCCGACGATCAAAAGCGCCTCTCGGAAGAAGCCGCCCGCGAAGTCGCTGCGTAGTTCAACGATCCGCCGCCATGAAGCTCGACAAGGATTCCCGCAAGCTGACCAAGCAGCTTTTTCAAAGCAGCTTTACCAGCGGTCGCCTTGACGAAAAAAAGGTCGCTTCCGCCGCGAGGATTGTCGCCACCACCAAGCCGCGCAACTTTCTCGGCATTCTCAAGGAATACCAGCGCCTCGTTCGGATGGAGGTTTCCAAGCATCACGCCGTCATCGAAAGCGCCACGCCGCTCGACAAAAAGACGGGCGACCAACTTCTCGCCAATCTCCGCGCCCGCTACGGTGCCGATCTCACCACCGAATTCAAAACCTCACCCGAACTCCTCGGCGGGCTCCGCATCAAAATCGGCAGCGACGTTTTCGACAGCTCCGTCCGCGAACGCCTCGCCCGCCTCGAAACCCAACTCACCCACGCTTAATCGCCCCACACCATGAGCAGCATCCTGCAAGAACTCGAATCCCAAATCAGCGGCCTCAAGACCACGACGACCAAGAGTAACGTCGGCATCGTCCGT
>JAYTDO010000435.1:0-16540 GCA_043735935.1 Chthoniobacteraceae bacterium | reverse complement strand
GTCTAGCAGTCGCGTTGATGGCCTTGCAGATGCCCGGGTGGGCGCAGGAGATCGTTCGACGCGCGGAAGCGGTTGCGCCAAGGGCGTATGATGGGCCGAACGCCATTCAGGCTTCACCGATGACCCAGCGGTCGATCTTGGTCGATCCGAACAAACGCCTCGGCGTAGGAGATCAAGTCTCCATTGAGATCGTCGAAGACCGCGAAGGGCCGACTTCGCGACTGATCACTGCGACTGGCGATCTCGAAGTGCCTCCGCTGGACCGCGTGCACATCGCGGGAAAGACAACGACCGAAGCCGCGCTGGACATCAAGCGGCGTCTCGAAGCTGATTATTACTTTCACGCGACCGTCAAACTTTCGATTGATCGGGTGAACGTCTCGGCTGCTATTGGCAAGATTTATGTCACCGGTGAAATCGCGCTGCCCGGCGTGATTGAGTTCAGTCTCGCCGACCCGATCACCCTCAACGAAGCGATCCTGAAAACGGGTGGATTTAAACCGTTCGCGAAGCCGAAGGAAGTCAAAGTCACTCGGACGAAAGGCGGGAAACAGGAGTTTGTCGTGGACGTCAAAGCGATCCAGCGGGACGGCCAGGTCGACAAAGACATTAAACTGGAGGATGGCGACCGCGTGTATGTCCCGACGGCGCTCATTCGCTGGAACTAGATAAAATATCCGATGGACTCTGCAAATCCGACCGCTCCTTCGCGCACCCTTGGGTCCATCCTTGGAGTGAAGTTTTATCGGTATCGGAACCTGATTCGGAGACAATGGTGGGTATTGCTGATTACCATTGGTTTCGGGCTCGCATGGCAGGGATGGGTGCTTTTTAACAAGCCCGATCTTTACGAATCCACCAGTGAACTCACGGTGCCCGAGGAACTCAAGGGATTGGAGGGAAAGCAGCTTTTTGGGACCGAATATTACGAGCAATACGTCGGCAATACGCTTCGGACGTTGCAAAGCCCGGAAGTCCTGGAAGCGGCTCGTCGGCGTGTGGAATTGGAAATGCCGAGCGGAGCCGGAGTGGTTAACATTGTTTCAAATGTAGTTCCGCGCACTACGAGTTTCACTGTTGTCGGTCGGGGAATGAACCCGGATTACACGCGGCGATTTGTGGACGCATTCGTGGAAGAATTCGTTGCTTACCGAAAGTCGCAGCGTAAGAATTTGGCGGGTGAAGTATCCGGGGATTTGAAGGCGGAGTTGGGAAATGTGCGCAAACAACTGACCACTCAGAAGTCTGAGTTTCAGGCGTTCGTCGAAAAAAATGACATGGCCGCATGGAAGGATCAGGCCGCTACCGCGTCCGCGTTCCTGTCGGGACTAAAGACTCAGCAGGCACAGTTGGAGCACGACCTGTTGCGACTTCAAAACTCGACAGCGGATCAACTACTCCTCTCGCCTCAAGGGCCGAGTCTGGACGCGAAATCGCCGAATCCAACCGTCGGAATCCCAGCGACATCCGCGAGGCCCGACGCAATTCTCGGAGGGGACCTTTACTCGCAGTATTTGCAGAAGACGAGCCAGTTGAGCCAGAAACAGGCGGAACTCGAAGAGCGCGCGACAGTCTGGAAGCCAAAACATCCGAAATTTGAAGCGCTTCAGCGCGAGGTCGATGGGCTCCAACGTCAACTCTCCGTCATCCAGCGGCAGACGGACGACGCTCGTAAATCGCGGATTGACGCGATCAAGAACGATCTCAAAACGCTCGAGGTGAGCATCGCAAGTTCGACCGAACGCATGAACGAGGCGAGTCGTAAGGACAACGAATACCAGCGTCTTCAAGGCGAAGTCACCCGAACGCAGCAACAGGAAGACAAACTCCTTGCCGACATATCGATCGTCGGAACGAAGACCGGGATCGATTCCGGATTGCCTACGATTCAGCGCCGCGCCACGGAGCCCGTTCCTGTCTCCCGCGGCACGGCAAATCACCTCATTCTCGGACTTCTTGGCGGAGTTGCCGTCGGGGGCCTCGCGCTTTACCTGCTGGATCGGTCTGACGATCGCGTTTCGTCTTCCAGCGAAATCATCGAGCATTTCTCCGAACCGATTCTGGGGCAGATCCCGAATGTGTCAGATAGCCGAGGTGAGGCGGGGCTGCCCCTGCTTCAAATCGAAGACGAGCGCTACACTTATGCCGAGGCGTTTCGCAGCCTGCGTTCATCGCTCATCTTCATGCCGAATCAGGCCGAATTGAAGACGCTCCTTGTGACGAGCGCGATTCCCAACGAAGGGAAATCTACGATTGCGAGTAATCTCGCGGTAACGATGGCCGCGTCGGGTGCGCGAGTGCTCCTGGTCGATGCCGACTTGCGTCGCGGCGACGTAGCACAGCTTTTTGATATTGATGGACGTACCGGGCTTACCGACATTCTGCGGGGTGGATTGAAATGGCGCGATGCCGTTCGGACGACCAAATATCCGACCCTTTCGATCATCGCCCGTGGTCCCGTCAGCAACCAATCGGGCGAGTTGCTCCTGAAGCCCGTCTTCCTCACTCTGCTCGAAGAATTCAAAGAGTCCTACGACCTGACTATATTTAATACGGCTCCAATCCTCGCCACCGACGATACGCCGACGTTGGCGCCAAATTTTGACGGTGCTCTGATGGTCGTCCGGGCGGGCTTTACGTCAGCCCGGCTGACGAAGAATGCCCTTGATGCGCTGTATCATCGCCAGGTCAATGTTCTTGGGCTGATCCTCAACGCGATCGACTGCGAGATGCCGGACTATTACTACTATCGGTATCCAAAGTATTACGCTGCTTAGAGGGAAACAGGGCGGGTGTGCCCTGGGGTGTGCCCTGCTCGGGGCGGAAGTGGTTGTGAAGCGGTGGACGAAATCGGATACGGGGTGGTTTCAGAAGATGGGTTCGCGGGATCATCGCGGATCACGGTTTGCCGTTCTTGCGCGCGATTTCGGCGATGTGCGAGCGGGAGGCGCATTTCCAGAATCTTATCGCGGAGAGCCTTCCGGTGAGGCACGCCGGGCGGGGTGAATCGGCGGAAAGCGAGTGGCTTATGAGACCGCACGGGGTGCTTCAATATCTGCCTATTTCCCGTTCGCCCGCGGCATCTTTTCGAGGCAACTCAAGAGGTAGGGAAGGAGCTGTTTTTTTCGAGAAACGACGCCGGCAAGCTCCCAGATATGGGATTGTTTTTGCGGGTAGTCGATCGTCGCAAGGAAGGGCGCTGCACCCCGGACAAGGAGCAGCGAAGTCTGATCGTTGATGTCGGTGACGAGAAGGGCGCTGAAGAGAAGACCGTCGCGCGCGCGAGCGGTTTCGAGAGCGGTGAGGAGGGCGTCCCGTTTTTCGGGGAAATGGGCGAAGGTGAGCTCTTCGATCTGGGCGACTGTGAAGCGGTGACCGGTTTCCTGGTAAGGTTTGCAATCCGCATTGATGGCCTGCTCCGGGGACATCGTGAGGAGGGGCGAGCCGACGCTGAAGATTTTTTCCGCGAGTTCGGACGGGTCGGTCTCGGCGATTTTCGCAAGGCGGGAGAGGATTTCGGCGTCGGCCGGGGTCGCTGTGGGCGAGGTGAGATTGAGGGTGTCGCTGATGAGTCCGGCCATGAGAAGGCCGGCGATCGGGCGCGGAATGCTGATCCCGTGCTGTGCGTAGCACATGGCGACGATGCTGCTCGTGGAGCCGACGGGGTTGTTCCAGAAAAGGATGGGAGTGTCGCTCGAGAATCCGCCAAGGCGGTGGTGGTCGAGGATTTCGATGATGGGAATTCGGTCGGCGCCTCGGACGGCTTGGGCGAGTTCGTTATGATCGACGAGGATGAGCTGCCGGGCGGTTGGTTTGAGAAAGTCGGATTTCGAGAGGATGCCGACGAGCGTGCCTGCGTCGTCGAGGACGGGAAAGATGAAGGCCGGTGAGTCGGCCGCGATGCGGCGAGCGTCGTCGAGGAGGGTCTCGCGGTGGAAGCTGATATAGTCCGGCTCGAGCATGCGTTCGACGCGGATGGCTCCGCGCGCAAGGAGGACGCTGGTGGCGGTGTCGTGCGGGGAGCTGATGAGGGTGACGTCGGCTGAGCGTGCGGCGGCGCGGATTTCTTCGTCGATCGACGCGGCGCCGGTGATGACGATGGCGTGGACACGCGCCGCGATGGCGTCGCGTTGGATGTGGGGGCGATCGCCAACGAAGAGAACCACGCGGCGATCTTTGTAACGCTGGATGCGCGGGAGAAAAGTGTCGGCGCTCATGGCGCCGACCATGAGGAGCATTTCAGCCGTGTCGTCCGGCAAGTGGCCGGCGACGAGTGCACCTCCGAAGGTGGTTACGACGTCGGCGAGGGATGCGACAATATTGCGGGCGCTACTGGCTTCATCGCGCGGAGGGAACAGGTAGTGGGTGATTTTGAAAGCGCTGAGAAGGCCGCAGCAATGATTCTGTTCGTCGACGACGGGTAGACCGCGCAGGCGCTTTTTATCCACGAGTTGGACGGCGTCGTAGAGCGGTGAATCGGCACGGACCGAGATGACTTTGGGCTGCATGACGTCGCAGACTCGGGGCGAGAGGTCATTGACGAGCAGGGGAGCGGGAACGCCAAAGCGCTCGAGGATGTAGTCGATTCGCTCGTTGGTATTTCCGGCACGCGCGGGGATGACGTCTGGCTGGCCAGCGAGGTGTTTGAGTTCGGCGTATGCGATGGCCGAGCAGATGGAATCCATGTCGGGATTCCGATGGCCGATGACGATGGTTTGCACGGCGCGGAATGTGTCAGGCCGTTGGCGCGGGGCAAGCGCGGCGGGAAAAAATCAGAATGCGCGTGCGCTGACGTTTCCTGTGCTGCCACGCATGGACGCCATCTTTTCGCGGTCTACCGGGCTGGCCGGGTCGAAGGTGGAGCCGTGGAGGAGACGGAATTGCGTCATGACATCGTAGTCCGGCGCCGCCGGAAGAACGCGGGTGGGATCGGGGGTGCGTGCCGGGGCGGGAGTCCGGGCGATCGCACGGCGAGGCTCGGGGGAAACCATACGGGCGATGCGCGTGACGGCGGCCGGGCGTTCGGCGGCGACGGTTTGCTTGCCATCATCCGTATCGACGATCTCCGCGTTTCGCCGGATGTAAAAGGCGATCTGCTGGCTGGTCTCTCCATTGGGGAGCCAAACGGGGCGTCCGCTCTTTTCATCCTTGAGCCACCAAGGATGTTCGGGATGGACGTCGTCACGATAAATCACCGCGGTGCCGTGGCCGACGGCTTCTTCGCGTGCGGAATTGCGGTAGTGATACTGGTAATTGACGACCTTGTGCTCGATGCGGCTGGTCTTCAATTTGCGGCTGAGTTCGTCGGCGTATGCCTTGCCGGGATCGGCGGCATTCATCGTGTCGATGCGCGAGTGGGTGATCTTGTCCCAAGTCTCCGACTTCTTGAAGGCCTGACAGCCGGTGAGGGTAACGCAAGCGGCGAGAGCGAGGGACAGTGGCTTGTTCATGGGATTTGAGTGCGGCGGCGATTTAGCGATGCGTCCGCTCTTTTACTCATCGGGCGAGGCGTGCTCAATGACATTTTTACCGAGTCCACTGGGAGACCGCCGAGCGGTCTGATCTTAGAGCAGGCCGAATTGGTATTTGTAAACCCAGACGGCCGTTTTGAGAGTCAGTTCGAGCGGATTGATGGGCTTGGTAATGGCGTCTGCGCAGGCTTCGCAAGCGGGCTCGTCGTCCGTCGCGGGAGTCGTGAGCGAGACGAGAGGCGTCTGCTCGCAGCCTGGAATGGCGCGGACGGCGGAGACAATGTCGCCGAGGCTGTGCCCCGGGAGGGAGGCGTCTACGAGGATGAGATCAAAAGTGGAGCCTCGGAGTTCTTCGACGGCAGCGGGAAGGGTGCTGTGGCCGGTGGTATCGAGGTCGGCGAGATCGAGGGTGGCGACGATCGTGGCGAGGAGGATTTGGTCGGATTCGATGGCTAGGACGCGTGGCGACTGCACTTCGCGGGCTCGCTTCAGGGCGCGGGGATCGAGGAGAAATGGGAGAAGATCGGCGGCTTGCGAGAGGGTGCGAATGGCGCCGGTGTTCGGAGGGAGCGGGCTTGCGGCAAGCGTCGCGACGAGCGCATCCAGCGCTGCAGCGATTCGTTGGATGGGATGGCCTTCGACGGCGGTGGTGCCGTCGGCGAGGGTTTTACTGAAGCTGACGAGGTCGGCACGCGCGCCGTCATCAGCAGGATCAGTCACGATTTTTTCAAGGCTCTGGCGAATGCTCTCGACGAGGCCCGGAGCCCGCGTGAGCACGCTGGCAAACTGGCGATGTTGATCGACGACGGGTGCTTGCGCCTCGGTGATCGGTGCGGAAACGGCTGGAGTCGCGAGCCCAGCCTTGTGGGGTGGATTGCGAAGCGCGGCAGTTTCGGACACCGCGGCCGCGAGTTCGCCTTTGACGGTTTTCCACGCTTGCCGGAGCGCGTCGCGGTCGCGGGCGATCGCGGCGATATCGCATTTGAGATTTTCGGACTCAATCTTGAGCGCCGCGTTTTCCTGAAGCAGTTCGTCCCGCTGGGCCGCGGTGCGACGGTGGGCGTCGGGATGAACACCGAGTTGCGCGGTCTCGTTCGTCATCAATCGTGCGCTGCCGAGGATTTCGACCTGCTTCTCCAGCGCGACGTTCTTGGTTTGGAGATCCTTGTTTTCGCGCCTCAAAAAATCGAGTTCGGCGCGGGTGGGGACGATGATCGCGGTCCCGACGGCGGTGCCGCCCGGAGTCTCCGGCGAATATTCCGCCTCGATGGACCCGAAGCGGACGAGGGTCTTGCCGTGAAGGTGAAAGTCGGTGACCGGTTCGCCGTCCACGCACGTGAGATTGGTCGAGCCGAGGTCGTGCAGCCGGTAGTGCCCATTGATGCCGATAAATTCCGCGTGGTGCCCGGAGACGGTTCCGTCCACGATCTGGATCGTGTTGTCCGGGCGGCGACCGATCGTGATGCGCTCGCCACTGAGGACATGGGTGATTTCGCCTTGGGCGTTGGGGAGTTTGATGCGGAGGCTGGGCATGGATTACGTGCGTCGAAACAGGGAGCTTTTTGCAGTCTTTAGCAGCGCCCATGCCGCGCTTGCCCAAAGGTTTGCGCGCCACTTGCCAATCGGCTCGCTTTGCCCGAAGGTCCGCGCCCTCTCATGCTCGCCGAAATCCAGCGCCGCCGCACCTTCGCCATCATCTCGCACCCGGACGCCGGCAAGACCACGCTCACGGAAAAACTCCTCCTTTACGGCGGCGCCGTGCAACTCGCCGGGACGGTGACCGCCCGCAAGAACGCCCGTGCCACGACGTCGGACTGGATGGAGCTCGAGCGCAAACGTGGCATCAGCATCTCGTCCACGGTTCTTCAGTTCGATTACAGCGGTTTTCGTGTGAACCTCCTGGACACGCCGGGCCACAAGGATTTTTCGGAGGATACCTACCGCGTGCTCACGGCTGTCGATGCCGTCGTCATGGTGATCGACGCGGCGAAGGGAATCGAACCGCAGACGCGAAAGCTTTTTGAAGTATGCCGACGCCGCGGGGTGCCGATTTTCACCTTCATGAACAAATGCGACCGTCCGACGCGCGATCCGCTTTCGCTCCTGGATGAACTCGAAAGCGTGCTCGGCATCGGCGCGTTTCCGGTGAACTGGCCGCTCGGTAACGGCCCGAGTTTTCGGGGACTCTACGACCGGCAGACGCGCGAGGTGCATCTCTTTGAGCGCACGGCTCACGGAGCTTACCGGGCGCCGGTGGAGGTCGCCGATCTCTCTGATCCCGTGGTGAAGGATAAACTCGAGCCCGGGGACTACTCGCGTGCGGTGGAGGAGCTGGAAATGCTCGAGATCGCGGGGGTTGAGTATGACGCCGATGCGGTCCATGCCGGCACGCAGACGCCTGTCTTTTTCGGCAGCGCCGCGAATAACTTCGGCGTCCAGCTTCTTCTGGACGCCTTCCTCGCCCGGTCGCTCCCTCCGCAGCCCCGGCGCAGCGCTGGGGAGACGGTGCCGATCGATGCGAGTGCGTTCTCCGGCTTCGTTTTTAAAATCCAGGCGAACATGGACCCACGGCACCGCGATCGCATCGCGTTCCTGCGCATCTGCTCCGGCCACTTTCAGCGCGACATGAATGTGATCCACCAGCGCACCGGGAAAAAGGTCCGATTGGCCAGCGCGCACAAGCTCTTCGGCCAGGATCGGGAAACCATCGACGACGCGTATGCGGGCGATGTGATCGGTCTGGTGGGCCATGCGGAGTTTGGCATCGGCGACACGCTGACAGAGGATCCGAAGATCACCTTCCAGGAGATTCCGCGTTTCCCGCCCGAGTGCTTTGCGTATTTGCACAATCCAAATCCCGGCAAGTTCAAACAGTTCCGACAGGGCCTCGAACAGCTCCTGCAAGAGGGCGTGATGCAAGTGTTCGACCTTCGCGACAATGTGCAGAAGGTGCCGCTCCTCGCGGCGGTCGGGCCGCTGCAATTTGAGGTGGTGCAATACCGGCTCGAAAGCGAATACGGAGCACCGAGTCGGCTGGAGACGTCTTCGTGGGAATCATTCCGGTGGCTGCCGGTCGATGCGGACATCAAGACCCTCAAACTGCCGACCGGTTGCCGGGTCGCCTTCGACACGGGTGGTCTGCCCGGAGTCCTCTTTCCCAGCGCGTGGACGCAGCGTTACTTCACCGAGCAAAATCCCGGCGTCGCGTTGAGCGATCTGCCGCTCGCGTAAATTCGCGCCTTTGCGTCGTGGACGGCCCTTCCACTTATTACCTGCTCGGCCCGACGGCTGTGGGGAAATCGGACATTGCCGTCGCGGTCGCGGAAGGTTGTGGCGGGGAAATCGTCGGCGCGGACGCGTTTCAAGTTTACGCCGGGATGGATCTGCTCACGGCGAAGCCGTCGGCCGAATTAATGGCGCGCGTGCCGCACCATCTCGTCGGTGAAATCCCGCTCCAACAGCCGTGGGACGTCGCTCAGTGGCTGGCGGCGGCGGCGGTGCGGATCGAGGAAATTCATGCGCGCGGGCGAATCGCAATCATCGTCGGAGGCACGGGGCTTTACGTGCGGGCGTTGAGCCGGGGTTTGGCCGATCTGCCACCGGGTTCGCCGGAATTGCGCGAAGCGTTGGCCGCAAAACCGCTTCACGAATTACAGCGGCAACTCACGGAACTCGACCCGGACGGAGCGCGTCAAATCGACTTTCAGAATCCGCGCCGCTTGATCCGCGCGATCGAGGTCTCCGTGCTCACGGGTCGCCCCTTTTCAAGCTTCCGCGAGCAATGGAATGCGGCGCGGCGAGCGGCGCGGGGCGTCGTCCTGACGCGCGATCGAGACGAGCTGTATGCGCGGATCGAGCGGCGGACCTCGATGATGTTTGCCGATGGTGTGGTCGAGGAAGTGCGGGCTTTGCCCGAGATCGGGCCGACGGCGGGCCAGACGCTTGGCTTGAGGGAAATCCGTGCGCACATCGCCGGGAAACTGACGCGGGACGAGTGCATCTCCGCGATCCAGCAAGCGACGCGGCGTTATGCGAAACGTCAGATGACGTGGTTTCGCCGCGAGGAGGAATTCCGCGCGATCGACCTTTCTGTGAACGTTGATTTCGCGGCGCTGGCGGCGGCGCTCGCGAGGGAAGCGCGCGGGGATTAGAAAAGCTTCTGCCCGGCGAGTTGTTTGCGCGCGAGTTTCCCGATGATGGGAATCTCCCACTCCTTGTTGGTGAAGGCCTTGATGATCGTGATGATCCAGATCGCAAACATGGCGAGGCTCACTGCGAGTCCTATGAGGGACAGCAAAAAGGCGAGGATGCCCCCGATTCCGGGAATGTGGACGAGGATCATGGCGGCGATCCGCATGACGAATGAAAAGGCGAACCCAGCCGCGCCGAAAAAGATCGATTGCATGGCCCAAAAACGGACGAAGGGGTCCTTCTTTTCGAGGACATAAAAGATAATGCCACCGACGAGTGGGAAGACGGCGCAGATCCCCGCGGCGATGTTGGGTGCGAGTCCGGTGCTATCACCTGAGGGTAAAGGGGCGGGATTCGGAGCGGGTGACGGCGGGTTTGAATCTTCCATATTTCTGTGCGCCGAAGCTAGTCGCCGACGGCGGATTCGCAAGGCGGGAGCGGGCCGTTTTACTTGGATAGAGAATCGGGGATTGCCAAGCGCGGTGAGCGCGATATAAACGCGAACGTTCCCCGACGCTTCGGCGGCGAACCCCAGGCAACGTCGGCACTTCGACGTTGAAGTTTATGGCAAAAAAAACCACCACCACGAAGAAACAGGCCAAACCCGCGGTCCCCGCGGCGAAGGCAGCAGCACCCATCCCCGCCACCAAGGCGGCACCGTTGCGCAAACCCGCGGCGAAGAAGCCGGCGGCCAAAAAACCGGCATCTCCGCGCAAACCCGCGGCGCCTCCAAAGATCTCGTCGGACGACTTGGCATTGCGCGCGTATTTCCTCGGCGAAAAGCGCCAGCAATTGGGCCTGGCCGGGGACTCGCACTCCGATTGGATCGAGGCTGAACGTCAGCTCCTCGCGGAGCACGGCGTGAAGCGACGCCAGGCGTAACGCGTCGCAGCCGGATCGCTGTGGACAATGGAGGGTCCCGCCAGCACCGTAGTCGGCATGTCCGAACCATCTCCACAAACGACCCTCGCGGCGGCTTTGCGCGAGCGCATCGCGATCATCTCGGACCGCGCTTTTTATCAGCGCGATCCGGCGGGCCACCTCGCCTCGCTCACGAGAGTCTCCGAGCAAATCGCGGAGTTCCAGGGCCGCCTGCCGCAGCCGATCGATCCGCAGCTCGCGCATTATCTCCAGCGGTGCAGTTACGATAAGGCGCTCGCCTTCCTCGAAGGTTCGAGTGCCGCGCAGTGAGCCACTTTTTCTAAAAGTCCGCACACAAAGCGGGCGGTCGGTGCCGTTTCATCACCAAACTTCCCTTCGGGCGATGCCCTACGAAACCAATGATGAACCATGGAGAACCTGCTACGCGCAGCTTGCTCCGAAGCTGCTCCTCTTCGCCCGCCAGTGGGTCGCGTCCATGGCGGATGCGGAAGACGTGGTGCAGGGTGCGTTCATCAAATTCTGGCAGCGCCATCCCGAAGCGGGACCGGAGCATTACCCGCTCCTTTACGCCGCGGTCCGGAGTACGGCATTGGACCTGTTGCGGGCGGACTCGCGCCGCACGCGTCGGGAGCAAGTCGTCGCGACTGATCCTGAGGAGCCGTTTTTTGACGATTCCGTCTCTCATCATGAGGACGCCGGGAACATCGAGTCGGCGCTTCGAAAGCTGCCGGAGGCTCAGCGCGAGGTGCTCGTCCTTCGGATTTGGGGCGGCCTTTCTTTTGCCGAAATCGCCACGGCCCTCGGCGATTCGATCAACACCGTCGCGTCGCGCTACCGCTACGCACTGGAGGCCCTCCGACGCATCCTGAAACCGCATGAATATGAACGAGTCTGATTTTGAAAATGAGCTCAGAACCCTGAGACCGGTGACGCCATCGGCCGCGCTCGAAGCGAAGATCGCCCGCGAGATATCGACGTCGCACGTCATTGCCGTGAGCGCGACGAGTGGAACGCTGGCGCGACGCGCGGAGTATCGCACTGCGGAACCGGGAATGTTTTCGCGCACGGCGACCGCTTTCGGATGGGCGCTCGCGGGCGCCGTCGGCGCCGTCGCAGTCGCGTGGTTGGCCGGTTCCTTCGACAAGCCGCGGCAAGTCGCCGCACCGGCGGGAACGGTCGCTGCGGTGGAGCCGGATTTTGAGCCCGCGGGAGTCACGCGCGAACTGATCGCGGCCGAGGATGGCGGCGTCATTTACGACGACGACCAGGAGCCCACGCGAGTGCTGCGGTACACGATTCTCGAACATCACCTCTGGTCGCATCCCGTGACGGGTGCTCGTCTCGAGGTCGAAGTCCCGCGCGAGGACATCGTCCTGATGCCTGTCGCGATGCAGTAAGCCCCCAATCAGACCCATTATGAAAACGTCCCTTCGCCGAATCCTGCCCATCCTCGCCGCGCTGTCCGGCGGCGTCACGCTAGCCCAAAATCCTCCGCCGCCGGTTACGCCGCCCGAGGGAGGCCGTCCCCAGGGGACGGCGCCCGACTTCGAGCGACCGAATCAGGACGGAGGAGCCCGCGCGGAACGACGACCTCCCGGAGATCGAGCGGGTGGTCCAGGGATCAGGCGGGGGAGCGAAGATGCCCCGGAGGGTGATCGAGTCGAACGACCGATGTTGCGCGACCGTTTTCCCAATGGGAACGTGCCCGCTCCGAATAAACCCCAACCGTTCCTCGGCGTCGTCACGTCGGCACCTGATCCGACCGTGAGCGCGCAACTCGGGCTCGCGGGCGGTCTCGGCCTCGTCGTCGAAGATTTGCTCCCGGAGAGTCCCGCCGCCAAGGGAGGCGTGCAGCCGCACGACATCCTCAAGCAGATCAACGATCAACTCCTTTTCAACCCTAGCCAACTGGCCTCGCTCGTGCAGCACTACGGAAAGGATGCGGAGGTATCAGTGGTCGTCCTGCGCAAGGGTCAGGAACAGAAACTCACCGTGAAGATCGGAGAGCGGGTCATGCCGGAGCGCCGAGGTTTCAATGGCGATTTTTTCGGAGGCGCGATGTCGCGTTTGCCGCGATTCGACAATCTGCGCCGACCAATGGGAGAGCCAAATCGCGACTCCGAAAATCCACCCCGCGATCCGGGCGGACGGTCGCGTGGCCCGGACGAACAGCCGCGGGAAGGGCGGCCTGATCCGCGAGGCGCGCGCGGTGAGTCGGCGGACATTCTCCGGGAAGTCGGCCCCAATGGGGCGCCGGAAATCCGGCGTTCACAAGACCAGACGAGCACGACGTGGAACACCGCGAGTGCGCGGGTCATGCTCAAGGACGAAGCCGGCGAAATGGAGGTCCGCTCGGATGACGGAAAGCGAGTTTTGACGGCGAAAAACGCGAAGGGTGAGGTGGTTTTTAACGGGCCAATCGACACCGAGGAGCAGCGCAAAGGCATTCCTGAAGAATTCCGGAAAAAACTCGAACAAATCGACATTCACAGCCGCGCGGAGCGCCGGCCACCCTCGCAATTCCAGCCACGCCGGGGAGAGGAAGCCCCATCGCCCCGTGATCCGGGAAGTTCGCCGCGGCCTCCGCGCGAACGCGAAGTCCAGTAGCCAACGCTCATTTCAGCAACGTGGGTTGTGAAGTCGCGGTGGACGGTTAGAAATGCGGCATGGCGCCCGCTGATCCCGTTCCATCGCGTTTGAATCGCGGTTGTTCCTTTGCAGTTGTGCATTGGGGGCTGCTCGTGCTTGCGCAGATCGCCAATGCTCGAGCCGTGGATCTCGGCGGCGCCGACACCATGAGGTTGTTGCTCCACGGGCAGCGCGAGCACGCCGTGGCCGCGCTGTTCGTCGGCTTGTTCGCATGGGGATTCGGAGGATCGCGCGCGGGGCGTTGGGTTTGGATGATCTCGTTCGTGATACTCACCGCCGCGGTGTTTTTCGATCGGCTCGTTTTTGGGATGTTCTTCGACCATGTCCGGCCATCGCTCGCCGCCGGGGCGGGGGACGTCGATTTGCTGGCGGTCGCTAAAAGCCTTCTTCTCAGGGCAGACGTTTCGTTTTGCGTGGAAGCCGCTCTTTCGACCGCGCTGCTCGTGTGGTTGGCCCTCGGAGGAGGCTTCCGGGCGCGTTTTGCGTGGATGTGGCTGGTCGTTTTCGCCGTGGTCTTCGCGGGAATCGGTGGATTTTTTCCGCCGTCGGGTCCGGCGGAACTCAGTCGTCATCCGCTCAACGAATCGCTGACGGAAGCGATCGCGTCCCTGCGCTGATCGCGCTGCCCGGGACTCTACGCTGCTCCCGTTTGCTGTAGCGCAAAGTCGAGCCGGATCACGTTTTTCTCGTCACTCATCGGCGAGGCTAATGCGTTGGCGACGACGCGTCCGAGGGCGTCGATTTCATAGGGCTTCGCGATCATGCCGCAGAAGCCATGCTGGCGGAAGTCCGCCATGATCGGATCCATCGCATAGCCGCTGGAAACGATGGCGCGCACATTCGGATCGATCTCGCGTAACCGCTTGAGCGCATCGAGGCCTCCCATTCCGCCGGGGATGGTGAGATCGCTGATGACGAGGTCAAACCGCCGACCCGCTTTAAATGCATCCTCGTAAAGCCGGATCGCCATCACCGCGTCGTAAGCTTCGGCGACTTCGTAGCCGAGCGGTTCGAGTGCGCACGTGACGAGCGCGCAGATGGCGTCCTCGTCGTCGAGGACGAGGATGCGTCCTCCACCGGTTGGGACTGGCGTTTCCTCCTTCGGGGCTTCGATCGCCAAAACCACTTTGTCCGATGCCGGTAGGAAGATGTAAAAGGTCGTCCCATCTCCCGGCTCCGAGAAGACCTGGACGACGCCACCATGGTTCTTGATGATCGAGTAAGTCGTAGCGAGGCCGAGGCCGCTTCCTTTTGGTTTGGTGGTGAAGTAGGGGTCAAATATCTTTTTGAGATTCTCTTCCGAGATGCCGACGCCTTCATCGCGCACGGTGATCCGGAGATAACGTCCGGCCATGAGGCCGAGCCGGGTGTTGTCCCGCGAGAGTTCGAGATTGCTGCACTCGACGCGAAGCGTGCCTCCCGCCGGCATCGCTTGGTCGGCGTTGATCGCAAGATTCTGCACGACTTGGCTGATCTGTCCGGCGTCGACTTCCGCAGGCCAAAGATCGTCGGGGATGGTGAATTCGGAGCGAACATTGGAGCCGCGCAGCGAAAAGCTCACTGTGTCACGCACGAGTTGCGCGATTGAGGCGGTTTGTTTGATCGGTGCGCCGCCCTTGGCAAACGTGAGGAGTTGTTGCGCGAGTTCCTGTGCCCGTAGTGAGGCCTTCTTGGCGGCGATCAGGCGGTCCGTGCTCGATTCATTTGGATCGGCGGTCAGTAGCGCGATGGAGACGTTGCCGAGGATTGCGGTGAGCAGGTTATTAAAGTCGTGCGCGATCCCGCCCGCGGCGATTCCGAGAGATTCCAGCTTCTCGTTTTTCCGCCGTTCTTCCTCAGCTCTTAAACGCTCGGTCACGTCGCGGAAGACCAGCACGACACCGACTTTTTGATTGAACTGATCGCGGATCGGAGAGGCGTTGGTCTCGATCAAACGTTCCGTCCCATCGCGAGCGATGACCACCGAGGGGCCTGTGAGTCCGTCAGCCGAACCCTGTTCGACGATGCCCATGATGACGTCGTTCAGCGGGCGGCGTGTGCGGTCATGTTGGACTTGAAAGACGTTGGTGAGCAGTTTGCCCTCGGCGAATTCCTGGAGCCATCCGGTGAGTTGCTCGGCCACGTTGTTGAGCATCAAGATCCGCCCGCGATTGTCGGTCGTGATGAATCCGTCGCCGATGGATCGGAGCGTGACGGCGAGGCGTTCCTTCTCGGCGGCGAGATCTTCTTCAAAGCGTTTGCGTTCGATCTCCGCGGCGGCGCGCGTCGCGAAAATCTGGAGGGTCGATTCGATGACTTCGACCGATTGCAGTTCCCGGTGATCCAGCACACCCATGAGTCCGACCGGTTTCCCGTTGTGGTCCACAAGCGGCATCGCGATGAAGGTGTCGACCTCGAGCCCGGCGAGGAGTCCGTCCTCGGGAAAGCGCGCGCGTGCGCCGCCGAGGTAGGCGCGAAATCCCGCCTCCAGCACCTCGCCGCAGGCGCTCCCATTCAATTCGAATGGACCCGTGCTGTGGATTTCACCCCGCTCGGCGAGCGTCAGCGTGCTGGTGACCTTTTCGCCCCGGGTCTGTAGCTCGACGACGAAGGCATACTCGCTCTGCAATGCGCGGGAGAGTTCCTGCACTAGCGATTTGACGAATTCGACACCCGTCGCTGCGGAGACCCCGAGGCCGATGTGTTTAAGTGTTTCCTCGCCGCGTTTGCGCTCGGAAATATCGCGAACGATGAGCACCATCTGGCGCACGTCGTCGACCTTCATGTCGCTGAGGGAGATCTCGATTGGGAACGGGGAGCCGCCGTGGCGTTGTCCTACGGCCATGATCGTGCCGCGGACGAGATGTTCTTCGTCGGCGGAGAACAGTCGCTGAGGGATGAACGAGGAGACGTTTTTCCCGAGTGTTTCCTCCGCTGTCAGCGCGAAGATCTTCTCCGCCGCGGGATTGATCGAGAGGATGATGCCGGTGTCATCCGTCGTGATGACGCCGTCGAGGGTCGACTGCACGATCGCCCGGGTCTGAGCCTCGGCGTGCTCGATCTTTTTCAAGTGCTGCCGAAACGCCGCGAAGCTGTAGCCGCTCGATGCGATGAGAAAGCCGATGGCGAGGACACAAAGCACCGCGATGCCGCCGGTCTGGAACATCCGTTGGGTCGCGGCGCGAGAATTGGCGTCCTGAAAGGAGTCGGCCTGCATTCTGGCGAAGTTCGCGAGGCCCATGCGCGCGGCTTCGAGCCAGATTTTTCCTTTGGTATGTCCCGCCAGGGCGGAAAGGTCGCGGCCCCGTTCGCGTGCGACGAGCTGAGGCGTCACGTATTGCTCGTCCCAGTGGTTGAAATTTTCTTCA
>JAYTDO010000434.1:0-3881 GCA_043735935.1 Chthoniobacteraceae bacterium | reverse complement strand
TCGAACCGGCCACCGAAGAAACCCTCCACGACCTCATCGAGGAAACCCGTCGCCTCACCGCGATTTCCGAAGACCTCCTGCTCCTCTCCCGAGCCGACTCCGGGCGCCTGAACCTCGATTTTACCGACGCCGACCTCCTCGAACTCATCGCCAACTGCGCCGAAGACATCCACATCCTTGCCGAGCCTCAGGAAATCACCATCGAGACCACCCTCCCGCCCGCTGCCAGGGTCCGCGCCGACAGCGACCGCCTCACACGCGTGCTGCTCAATGTTTTTGAAAACGCCGTCAAATTCAATCGCCCCGGCGGCACCATCCGCATCGACCTCACTCGCGACGCGACCACGTGGGACTTGAGCGTCGCCAACACCGGAGTTGGCATTCCACCGAGCCACGCGGAGCACCTCTTCGAGCGTTTTTATCGCGGCCAGCCTCCCGCCGGTGCGCGCGGCCACGGCCTCGGCCTCAGCATCGCGCGCGAATTAGCCCGCGCCCACGGCGGTGAACTCTCGCTTGCCCATTCCAACGAACAGTCGACGGAATTCCGCCTCCGACTTCCGGCACCGTAAAAAACCGCTCCTACATCCGCGGCGCCGCCATCCCAGGTTTCAGATGGAGCGCCTCCATATTCAGCCGCATCCCGGTCGGCGTATCGTCATCGGGGAAAAGCTGCTTCTTCACCAAATCGATCGATTTCCGCATCGCGGGCTTGTTCACGCAATAGACCATCGCGGTGTCCTCGGTGATGCGACCTTCCCGGAAATGGGCGATCAGCGATTGCTCAAAACTGTGCCACCCGTTCTGCACGTTGCTCTCGATGATCTCGTGCATATTCCGAATGTCCGACTCACCGAGCAGGATCGCCTCTTTCGTCCGCAATCCGCTGCCCATGATCTCGGTGACCAGCACCCGACCGCCGCCTTTCTTCGGCGCCAGTCGCTGGCTGACCACGTACCGCAGCGTATCGGCGAGCCGCTGGCGGATCTGCTCCTCCTCGTCATTGGTAAACATGCCGATGACGCGGTTGATCGTTTGCGTCGCGCTGATCGTATGCAGCGTCGAATAAACAACGTGTCCCGTCTCCGCCGCCGTTAGCGCGATTTCCATCGTTTCACGGTCGCGGATCTCGCCCACGAGGATCACCTTCGGCGCCTGGCGCAGTGCCGCGCGCAACCCGACCGCGAAGTCCGAAAAATCCCGCCCCAACTCCCGTTGGCTGAAGGTCGCCTTCAAGTGCGGATGCAGGAACTCGATCGGGTCTTCCAGCGCCACCATGTGGATGTCCGATGTCATGTTCAGCTCGTTGAGCATCGCCGCGAGCGTCGTCGTCTTTCCAGAGCCCGTCGCACCGGTGACGAACACCAAGCCCGTCTTTTCCTGCACGATCGTCTTGGTGATCGCCGGCAGCTTCAGCGCATCGATGCTCGGGATTTGCGTGTTGAGCTTCCGCATCACGATCGCGTGATTCCCGTTCTGCCGGAAGATATTCACGCGAAACCGCGCCACGTTCGGGACCGCGTAGCTCGTATCGCACGAGCCGAAGTTTTTAAAATCGTTCTTCAAACGCTCATTCTCACCCATCAGCTTCGCCGCGATCCCCGCCGTATGCGGCCCTTGCAACATCGGCATGAAGCCAGGGATTTCCACCGCGCGCAGCTTTCCATAAACCTCGATCTGCGGCGGGCGCCCGACCACGAAGAGCAGGTCCGAGACGCCATCCGTCGCATTGAGCATCGTCGAAAGTACGTTATCGAAAGAAATCGTCGCGGGTTGGGTCGTCATGGGCGCCTGTGAGAGAACATTTTCCATACCAACGACAACCGGGCACCTTCGCTGCTATCCATCGCACCCCGTTCCAGACGCCCAACCGCCTCCATGCCCCATCCGCTGCGATCCTCCATCAGCCGCCAGCTCACCACGCTCGCACTTTCCACGTCCTTTGGCGTCCTGATGCTGGCGTGTGCGGCCCTCTTCGTCTTTCAGATCATCACATTCCGGGCTTCCTACCGCGACCAGCTCCACTCGATCGCCGATCTCATGGACCAGGTCTGCACCCCCGCGCTCGTCGCAAACGATCCGGCCGCATGCAGCGACTCCCTCGAAATGCTCCACTCCATCCAGGAAATCGTCGGCGCGCAAATCCTCCTCGAGGACAACACGGCGTTCGCGAGCTTCGGCAGGTTCGACACCGCAAAAGCTCCACCCCGCCCGGACGAACATTTCACCATCCTCGAATCGGGCGGCGTCCTCACCTGCGCGCACAACTTGTCACTCAAAGACAAGCGTCTCGGCACCCTTTACCTCCAGTCCGATTTCGCCGTCGGCTACCGGCACCTCTTTCGGCGCGAAATTCTCATCCTTCTCGGCGTCTTCACCATCGCCACGCTCCTCACCATGTTCATGGCGCGCCAGCTCCAGCGCCCCATCGCAGAGCCCATCCTCAAGCTCGCGGATCTCGCCCGGCGGGTCGCCGAAAAGCGGGACTACACGCTCCGCGCCGAGCCAGGCGGAGGCGTCGAACTCGGCACTCTCATCCGCGCCTTCAACGCCATGCTCGGTCAGATCCAACTCAAGGACGAAGCCATCGAGCGTTCCCAATACGAACTGGAAACCAACCTCGCGACCATCCGGCTCGAAGTCGCCGAACGCGAGCGCGCACAGGCGGGGCTCCTCGAGGCCGAGCGCAAGCTTCACTCCGCGGACCTCGACCTGTCCCGCCAGGCCGGCCGCGCGGAAGTCGCGACCGCCGTATTGCACAACGTCGGAAACGTCCTCAACAGCGTAAACGTATCGACCGCCCTGATCGAGGAGCGTATCCGCGCCTCCCGCATCTCCCACGTTTCCCGCATCGCCGCCCTCCTCCGCGAATCGGCCCCCGATCTCGGCGGCTTTTTCCAGACCGACCCACGCGGGCGACGGCTCCCCGAATTCATCGACCTCCTCGCGCAGCAACTGGTCACCGAGCAGCAACAGCTCCTCGACGAGGCGGCCAACCTCACCACCAACGTGCAGCACATCAAAGACATCGTCGCACGCCAGCAAAGCCTCGGCCGCGTGGCCGGCGTCCTCGAGCGACTCTCCCTCGCGGCGCTCATGGACCAGGCGATCGCCGCCCAAGCCGCCGACCTCGCGCAGTTCGCCATCGACATCGAGCGCGATTATGAGCCTCTCCCCGAAGTCACCATCGACAAACAGCAGGTCCTCCAGATCCTCATCAATCTAGTCAGCAACGCCCGGGAAGCTCTCGCCGAGTCCCCCGCGGACGAAAAGACCATCACCGTCCGCATCACTCGCGTCGCCCACTTCGCCCACATCATCGTCACCGACAACGGCATCGGCATCCCCGCCGAGAATCTCACCCGCATCTTTGCCCACGGCTTCACCACGCGAAAGGACGGGCACGGATTCGGCCTTCACAGCGGCGCGCTCGCCGCCACCGCCCTCGGCGGCAGCCTGATCGCGGAAAGTGACGGGATCGGCCTCGGTGCCAGATTCACCCTCGCACTGCCCCTCCAATTCGATCACAACGTCGAACAAACGTCAGTTCAATCGCAACTCACCACCGCTTGAGGTCTAACGCTCCTCGCCGAATGTCCGCGATCGCCACCAACGCATAATGTCCACGCCAGACACCCGATTTCCCGCCATCCGAATCCTCGTCGTCGACGATAATCCGGCGATCCATGACGACTTCCGCAAGATTCTTGAAAACGAGACCGAAAGCGCGCCGGTAGATGAACTCGCGACGGAAATCTTCGGCGCAGAACCGCCGGCCGCCACGGCGGATCGCTACCAGATGGACTCCGCCCTCCAAGGCCAGGAGGGCCTCATCAAAGTCACACGATCCCTCGCGGACGGACACCCCTACACGCTCGCCTTCG
>JAYTDO010000433.1:0-13717 GCA_043735935.1 Chthoniobacteraceae bacterium | reverse complement strand
GGTAGCCGCGGCGATTTACACGCTCACTCAGCACACGCCCTTCGGCCGTTATCTTTATGCGATCGGAGGAAACGAAGAGGCGGCGATCATCTCGGGAATCCCCGTGGCTCGCGTGACGATCGGCGCCTACCTGTTGATGGGCGCCGTCGTGGCCTTGACGGGCTTCATGCAAACGGCGTACGGCGGCTCCTCCACGACGACCGTCGGGGACCAGATGGAACTCGACGCAGTCGCCGCCTGCGTGATCGGCGGCGTGAGCCTGCGAGGCGGCCGCGGCAGCGTGTTGGGCGTGCTTTTCGGCGCGCTCATCATCGCCTGCCTGCTCAACGGAATGACGTTGCTGTCCGTCGAGCCGGAGAAAAAATTCATCGCCCGCGGACTCGTCCTGATCATCGCGGTCTGGATGGACGTGCGGATGGCCCGCAAGAGCTAAAGCACCGTCCCGCGAAGGAAAAGCAACGCGGCGGAGAAATAGATCACCAGCCCCGTCACATCGACCAGCGTCGCCACAAAGGGCGCGCTCGACGTCGCCGGATCGAGCCCCAGACGCCGCAGGAGCATCGGCAGCATCGACCCCGAGATGGTTCCCCAAAGCACGATGCAGAGCACGGTCGTCGAGACCGTCGCAGCCACGAGGAGATAGTGCGGCCCGTAGACGTTTGAAAATGAGGACCAGATGACGATGCGTAGAAACCCAATGACACCGAGGATACCGCCGAGCATCGCACCGGAGGCCACCTCGCGCCGCATCACACGCCACCAGTCATGCAGCGTCACCTCGCCGAGCGCCATGGCGCGGATGATGAGGGTCGAGGCCTGCGACCCTGCATTGCCGCCTGCCGAAATGATGAGCGGGATGAAAAGCGCAAGCATCACCGCCTTCTCGAGTTCATGCTCGAAGTAGGCCATTGCCGTGGCCGTGAGCATTTCGCCAAGGAAAAGCACCACGAGCCACACCGCTCGTTTCTTCACCAGCTCCATGATCGGCGCGTCCATGTAAGGATCCTCCAGCGCCTGGACGCCGCCGAGCATCTGGATGTCCTCGGTCGCCTCTTCTTCGATGAGGTCGAGAATGTCATCGACGGTCACGATCCCGAGCAGCTTCTCCTCGGAGTCGATCACCGGGAGCGTCGAGCGGTCGTACTTTTTGAAAATGTCGATCGCCGTGGAAGCCGCGTCGGTGGCGCGCAACGCGACGAAGTTATTGTCGTGGATCTCGCGCATCCGCGTCTCGACCGGCCGCAGGAGGATCTCCGCGATGCGGATGTCGTCGATGAGCCGGCCGCGTTCGTCGGTGACGTAAAGCACGTGGAGCGTCTCCGACGTGCGGCCGTGGATGCGGATGAAATCGAGCGTTTGTTGAATCGTCCACTCGTCGCGAACGCTGATGAATTCAGGCGTCATCAGGCGGCCGACGCTGTCGTCCGGATAGTTCAGCAGCGCCTGGGCAATCGCCTTTTCCTCCGGCGAAAGAAGCTGCAGAAGCTGGGCGACGGCCGCGCCCGGCAACTCTTCCAAAAGCGCCGTCCGATCGTCGGCGGACATGTCGTTGAGGATGCGCGCGGCATCCGCCGTCCCCATCGCTTTCAGCACCGCCTGCTGCGTCTCCGGCTCGAGATACTCGAGCACCTCCGTCGCCTGGCTGTGCGGCAGGAGCCGGAAGACCACGGCCTGATCCTCCGCATGCATTTCGGAGATGATTTCCGCCATATCCGCCGGCGTAAAATCCTGCACGACCTCGCGCAACCCGCTGAAATTGCGGGCGGCGATCAGTTCTTTGATTTCCGGACCGATGAGGTTGCCGATCATGCGCGGAGTGTTCTGAGCACCGGGCTCGCGGAGCGTCCAGAAAAAGGTTGTGAAATCCGCGTCATGACCGCGAAACTCGCGGAGTGAGCTACACGGTTTTCGCCCGCAAATATCGCCCCCAGACCTTCGCCGATGTCATCGGCCAGGAGCACATCACGCGCACGCTCCAAAACGCCATCGAACAAAACCGCCTCGCGCACGCCTACATCTTCGTCGGCCCGCGCGGCACCGGCAAGACGTCGACCGCGCGCATCCTCGCGATGGCGCTCAACTGCACCAATGGCCCGCGCGTCGACTTCGATCCGAACGATCCCAACTGCCGCGACATCGCCGAAGGACGTTCGATGGACGTCCTGGAGTTTGACGCCGCGTCGAACACGCAGGTGGACAAGATCCGGGAGCTGATCATCGAGAACGTGAAATATGCGCCGCAAAGCGGGAAGTACAAGGTCTACGTCGTCGACGAGGTCCACATGCTTTCGACCGCTTCGTTTAACGCGCTGCTCAAGACGCTCGAGGAGCCGCCGGCGCACGTGATGTTCATCTTTGCCACCACGAACGTCGAAAAAGTCCCGACCACGATCCTCTCCCGCTGCCAGCGCTTCGATCTCAAGCGCATCCCGACCACGCTCATCCGCGACCACCTGCTCATGATCGCCGGCAAGGAGGGCCTCGCGCTTTCTTCGGCCGCCGCAGAGACCATCGCGCGCGGCGCCGAAGGCGGAATGCGCGACGCCGAATCCATGCTCGATCAACTCGTCGCGTTCTGCGGCAATGCGGTCGACGAAGCTGATGTCCTCAAGGTCTTCGGCTTTACCGCCATCGAGACGGTCACCACGCTTTGCGACCACCTCATCGAGGGAGACGCCTCCGCGGCGCTCGGGGTCGTGCAGGCCCAGTCCGAAGCGGGCAAAGATCTCACGCGCCTGCTCGGCGACATCATCTCGCATTGCCGAAACCTGCTTGTCGCGAAGGCGGACCCGGGCGGCCTCGCCGATGAGTTGAGCGAGGAGCAGGTCGCCGCGCTCAGCGTGCAGTCCGGCCGGGTCGCGATGGATCGTCTGCTCGATCTCATCGAGCAATTCGGCGCGGCGGAAGGCCGCATGAAATGGGCGCCAAACAAAAAGATGCATTTGGAAATCGCGGTCATCCGCGCCATCCAGACGCTCAGTCAAGCGACGCTCACCGACGTGCTCGATACGCTCACCGCACTTCGCGGCGGCACTCCGCCGCCGGTGACTGCGAAGCCGGCGCCAACGGTCGCAAAGCCCGTTGCGAAGCCGGCACCGGCACCGAAACCCGTGGTCGTCGAAAAAGTCGCCGCACCGGTTTCGGTCCCGAAAGCCGCCGCGGAGCCGGTCGACACGCATGAAATCTGGCCGGCGGTGATCCAGGAGGTGCGGGCGAATCGGCCCCGGCTGCGGATGTGGGTCGAAACGGGCACGCTCACCTCGACCGACGATGGCACCGCCACCGTCACCTTTCCCGATGAACAAACACTGGCCGTGCAACACTGCCAGGAACCGGAGAACCGGAAATATCTGGAGGACATCCTCACCCAACTCGCCGGCAAGGCGCTCACGCTCAAATGCGAGATGCGCGCCGGATTCGCCGTCACACCGATCCCCGTCGCACGCGTCGAGGAAGCCAAGGCCGCGGCAAACCGCGACCCGATGGAGGAGTTTAAGAATGACCCGCTGATCATCAAAGCCCTCGAAATCTTCAAAGCCGAAATCCAACCCGCCTAAATACCCGACCATGAATATCAAAAAGATGATGCAACAAGCGCAGCAGATGCAGGAGAAGATGCTCGCCGCGCAGGAAGAACTCGCCGACAAAACCGTCACCGCCACGGCGGGCGGCGGCAAAGTCACCGTGGTCGCCAATGGGGCTGGCGACGTGGTTTCCATCAAGATCGATCCAGCGGTCGTCGATCCCGAAGATGTCGAGATGCTCGAAGACCTCATCCTCAGCGGGGTGAAAAAGGCGATCGAAGAAGGCAAGGCGCTCGCTCAATCCGAGATGGGCAAACTGACCGGCGGCATGGGCCTGCCCCCCGGTCTGGGATTCTAGGGGTCCGCTTCCAAATCGACGTGACGCGCGGACAACGGGGCCGGTCACTCCCGACTTGTTGCCCGCGCGGGGCGCCCGCCCGGAAAAGAAAAACGCCCCGGTTTTCACCGGGGCGTTTTCAAAACTGATTGCTTGGAGCTTAGTAGCGACGTCCGCCGCCACCACCACCACCGCCGCCGCCGCCGCCGCCGCCGCGGTTTCCACCACCGCCGCCGCCGCCGTAGCTCTTACGAGGACCGCCGCCGCCGAAGTCTTCGCGAGGACGCGCTTCGTTAACGGTGAGTGCACGGCCATGGAAATCCTTGCCGTGGAACTGGCTGATGGCAGCCTGCGCTTCCGCGTCGGTGCTCATCGTCACGAAGCCGAAGCCACGCGAGTTGCCAGTCATTTTGTCCTGCACGAGTGCGGCTTCCTTGACGGCGCCAGCGCCGGCGAAGAGGTCGTTCAGATCGTTTTCAGTGGTGTCGAAGGAAAGATTCCCGACATAGAGTTTGTTACCCATATTGTTAGTTGTTGTTGTTGCGAATGCGAAGCGACTGCGGCTGTTTCCGATGATCGGATTTCAAATCGCCACTGCGTAAAACACAACTAGCAATCTACCAACGCCCACGGGGGCTACGAACTTGCGCAGCTAGTAGAACACGTTTCGGGGAATCCGCAAACGGCGATTTTTGAAAAAAATTTCGGGCTTCCCCAAAGCGCGGCTGACGGCAAAGCTCCCGCCCATGAAACCCCTCCTCATCGCCGCCCTCAGCCTCGTCACGTGCGCCGTCCATGCCGAAGACTTCACGCCGGAGCCCGGCTTCATCTCTCTTTTCAACGGCAAGGACCTGACCGGCTGGGGCTACAGCGCTACGGACAAATTCGACGGCAAGACCGGGGCGAGCGACGGGCGCTACACCGCGAAGGACGGGGTGCTCACGGTCAACCCGATGAAGGAGGGCGGCCAGCATTTGCGGCAGCTTTGGACGACGCAGGAGTTCCCGAAGGATTTCACTTTGAAGATCGAATTCCGCGCGGGTGTGAACGCGGACAGCGGCATCTTTTTGCGCAAGCCGCAGCTCCAATGCCGCGATTATCTCGTGGCCGGCCCGTACAAGGAGCTCAAGAACTACAAGCCCCAGGAGTGGAACCTGATCGAGGTGACCGTAAAGGCGGGCGTGGCGCACTGCACCTGCAATGGCGAAGTGCTGGAAGCGGCTCTCAAGCTGCCCGAAACCGGCCCGATCGGGCTCGAGGCGGACCGCGGCACGATGGAATACCGGCACATCCAGCTCAAGGAACTGCCGTAGTCGGCGGCAGGCCGCGCGGATTGGCGCTTCTCACCGGCACGCGGACCCTCCATGTTGGCGGGGATGAAATTCACGTCCCTCCTCGCCGCCCTCATGCTCACCGCCATGTTCTCCGCCGTCTCCGCTGAAAAGGACACGCGCGTCTTTGAAATGCGCACCTACTACGCGCCGGCCGGCAAACTCGACGACCTGCACGCGCGCTTCCGGAATCACACCGTCGCGCTTTTTGAAAAGCACGGCATGACGAACATCGGCTACTGGACGCCGATCGAAAATCCGGACAACAAGCTCGTTTACGTGCTCGCCTACCCGAGTCGCGAAGCGCGGGAGACTTCGTGGAAGGCGTTCATGGCCGATCCCGATTGGAAGAAGGCGCAATCCGAGTCCGAGGCGAACGGGAAGCTCGTCGCGAAGGTCGATCAACTATTCATGTCGGCCACGGATTTTTCGCCGGAGATCAAGGCTGGCAAAGGAGCCGCCGACCGCGTTTTCGAGCTCCGCACTTACACCACGACGCCCGGCAACCTGTCCGCGCTCCATTCGCGTTTCCGGGATCATACGCTCGGGCTTTTCGCCAAACACGGCATGACCAACTTCGCCTACTGGCAGCTCGCGCCGGGGCAGCCGGATGCCGACAACACGTTCGTCTACCTCCTCGCGCACACCAGCACGGATGCGGCCAAGGCTTCGTTCGAGGCGTTTCGCGCGGACCCGATCTGGGTCGCCGCGAAGAAGGCCAGTGAAGACAAGGCGGGCGGTTCGCTCACCGTGCCCGACGGTGTCAAATCGGTCTTCATGAAACCGACCGACTACTCGCCGACGCGCTAGTCGTTCAAATCGGAAGCAAGGCGTTGCGCAAACAGAATCCCTCCTTACCGTTTGCGCTCTTGAACCGACGCCCCGCCGTCCCCTCCCGAAGCGAAACCGCCTAAGGTGGGAACGATTGGCGAATCGTTTCGGCAACCACCCCTGGGCCCGCCCGGGAAACCAGTAACCAAAACATCATCCACATGAAAAAACTCCTCACCCTCCTCGCAGTCGCGTTCGCGACCGTCACCGTTCACGCCGGCGAATACCCGGACATCAGCATCACCGAAGTCAAAGCCGCGATCGCCTCGAAAAAGGCCACGATCATTGACGTCAACGGAAGCGACTCCTGGAAAGCCGGCCACGTGCCGAGCGCCATCGACTTTCAGTCGTCGAAAGCTGAGCTCGCCAAAGCGCTCCCAGCCGACAAGGGCGCTCTCGTCGTCGCGTATTGCGGTGGCCCGAGCTGCGGCGCCTATGCTGCCGCCGCCAAGGCCGCGAAGGAACTCGGCTACACAAACGTGAAGCACATGTCCGCGGGCATCTCCGGCTGGAAAGACGCCGGCGAAGCGATGGAAAAGGCCAAGTAAACGACTTCGTTTCAAATTCAACGGGCGCCTCTCGCAAATCGCGGGGGCGCCCGTTTCTTTTGCGCGGCTACCAGTCCGCAGGCAGGTCGCTCACGGTCGACTTCAAGATCGCGTGAATCGCCTTCTTCTCGGCTGCGGGCAGGAAGGCATATTCCGCGTCCGGCTTCTCCACGCGAAGCGCCTCGCCGATTCGGCGATACACACGCTGCTTCATTTCCGCCGGCAGTCCCGTGAAGGCCGTGCTGTAAATCATGTAGCTGCAGCGGTTCCGAAACAGCCGGGTGCTGAGATCAAAATCCTTCAGGCTCGCCCCGGCGCGCGAGCCCTGCCGATTGCGCGCGAAATCCGTCTTGAACTGCGCTTCTCCCTCCACCCCCGGCAGCGGCACCTCATCGGCGAAAAGCATGTATCGAGTGAGCGTCCGCGCCTGCTCGTCCAGCTCCGCCGCCGGCCCGGGCCCGAGTTGGCCGTTGCCGGCAAAGAGCGCCGTGCGCACGCGGTAGCCCGCTTCGACCGCACGATTCACAAACCCAACTTGATGTTCGAGCAACAGTTGCGGCAGCACATCGCTCGTCGCGATCGGATACTGCGCGGCGTTGAAAAGTTCACCCGGCTGCATGGCAAACGTTGTCAGTTGGCCGGCGGACAATCGCCCCGTGCGATTGCCGAGATGTTCGGTGATGCCGTGCTTCCCCGTCACGTACCAGCCGCCAAATCGCTCCGACAACGCGATCCCGTGGCCCGTCTGCCCCATCCGATACGCGACGAGGCTGCCGCCGCGCGGCCCGGGCATCACGGACTTCATGACCATGCCCGGCACCATGCCCGTGTCCTCCTTCGCGTGACAATTCATGCAGCGATCCGAGCGCTCGATGCGCAGCGGCTGACCGGTCCGAGGCACGTCGAAGATGTAATAAATCCCGCCCACTTCCGGATCGATGGAGACGATCTCGATCCGCCCGCCCGGGATGTAGCCGACGGACACATTCTCGTTGAAAAAGAGCGCCCGCGGATTCGACGGCGAGATGAGCCGGAGTTGCAGGCTCGTGGTGGAAAAAACCAACATCTGCGAACTCGCCGGCACGTCGAGCGCTGCCAGGAGGCTCAGGAGAAAGGCACGTTCGCCGCTCGTGTCGAGCGCCCGGCGACCCGTCTCCAAGTCGGCCTTCAGCCGCGTAAACGGGTCCGCGAGCGGGCGCGTCCAGTAGTTGTGCGGCGGCTGGTCGAATGCCGAATAATCCGCCGCGGCGAGCAAGGTGCTCGCGAGGCAAAACAGGGGCAGGAACAGGCGCTGGCGCATGAAAGCGCGAAGGCTACGCCACGGAACCCACGGCACAAGCCGCCGTTTCGCACCGTCGCCATTGCCGCGCGACCCGCGCCGCATATGCTCGGGCCCGAATGCCCATCGTCGAATCGCGCTTTGATCCACCCGCCGCGCTGCGCAATGGGCACGTGCAGACGCTGCTGGCCGCGCTGCTTCCCCGCCGCGCCAAGGTCGCCTTCGACCGCGAGCGACTGGAGTTGCCCGACGGCGATTTTCTCGATCTCGACTCTGCGCTCGCGGGAAACGAGCGCGTCGCGATCCTCTCGCACGGCCTCGAAGGTTCGTCGCGGCAGGCCTATGTCCGCGGGATGGCCGACGCATTGCTCGCGGGGGGCTGGGACGTGCTGGCGTGGAATTTCCGCGGCTGCAGCGGAGAGCCGAACCGTTTGCCGCGTTTCTACCACAGCGGTGAAACGGACGACCTCGCCGCCGTCATTGCGCATGCGGCCAAGACCCACCGGAGCATGGTCCTCGTCGGCTTCAGCCTTGGCGGAAATGTGACGCTCAAATACCTCGGCGAACGGCCTCCCCATCCCGGCATCGTCGCCGCCGCGGCCATCTCGGTTCCGATCGAACTGGAGCCGTGCACGCGCGTGCTGGACCGTCGGCTGCGCAATCGGATTTACCTCCGCCATTTCCTCGCGCCGATGCGGGAAAAGATCGCGATGAAGGCGCGTCTTTTCCCAGATGCCTTCGACCCCGCCGCGATCCGAAACGTCACCACCTTTCTTCAATTCGACGGCGATTACACCGCGCCGCTGCACGGTTTCGACGATGCCGTCGACTACTGGACGCGGTCGAGCGCGCGCCAATTCCTGCCGGCGATCCCCGTGCCGACGCTGCTTCTCAACGCCGTCAACGATCCGTTTCTCGCGCCCGAATGCTTTCCCTTCCCGGAGGCGGCGGCGAGTCGCACGCTTTTTCTGGAGACGCCCTCGTCCGGCGGACACGTCGGTTTTCTCGACCTCAAGCGCGGCGTCCAGCCGTGGTCGGAGCGCCGCGTCGTGGAGTTCTTCAAAGATTTTCACCCGCCAGCACGTCCGTCGGCTTGAGCGAAAGCGGGAACGGTTCGAGCGGCATCGGGTCGTCGTGCCCGAGGAACGTCTCGCACAGGCGAAAGAAGTCCGCCTTGGTGCTCACGCGGCGGATGTCGTGCAGGAACTCGCCGGTCGGCTCCACGCCGAGGCCGAGGAAATTCAAATAGCGTTTCATCTTCTGCACCTGTGCGCCCTCGCGCACGCCGGGGGTGCAGACGGCGTCGTAAAGGGTGCGCACGTAATCGAGCACGTCGTGTCCGCGAGGTCGGAAAACGGGCTCGCCGCGGCGGTGCTGGCGGATCTGCGTGAAGATCCACGGATTGCGGATCGCGCCGCGCCCGATCATCAGGCCTCGCGCGCCGGTCAACCGGAGGACTTCATCGGCTTTGGCGGCGGAGTAAACGTTTCCATTCGCCAGCACCGGGCATCCCAGCGCCGCGACCGCCTGCGCGATGTAGTCGTAATGCACCTCGCTGCGATACATCTCCGTGACGGTGCGCCCGTGTACGGTGAGCAAGTCCAGCGAGTGTTTTGCGAAAATCGGCAGCAGCGCCTCAAACGTCGCGGGATCGTCGAAACCGAGCCGCGTCTTTACGGTGAATTTCACCGCCACCGCGTCCCTCAACGCGCCGAGGATGGAGTCGATGCGTGGCAGATCGCGGAGGAGACCGCCGCCGGCGCACTTTCGATAAACGACGGGGGCTGGGCACCCGAGATTCAGGTCGACGGCGGCGATCGGATGCCGTTGCAGTTCCTTCGCCGTCCGCACCAGCGAAGGGATATCATTGCCGATCATCTGAGCCACGACGGGGCGCCCGGTCGGATTCCGGACGATCGATTCGAGGATCCATTTCTCGAGATTCGAGTCGGCGTGGACGCGAAAGTATTCGGTGAAATAGACGTCCGCGCCGCCGTACGCGGTCATCAGCCGCCAGAACGGCAGATCCGTCACGTCCTGCATCGGCGCCAGGGCCAGCACCGGCGCGGGTTCGCCGAGCAGGGTGTCGAATTGGGAAACGGGATTCACGCCCGCGATCTACCGGCGAACGGGGCCGAACGCAACGGAGGCGTCGCGGCAGCCCACGTTCGACCGCGACCGACTACGAGCGTTTACCGAAGATCTTCAACTGCTGCGCGTCCTTGCCGATCTCGTCGAGTTTGAGCAGTGTCGCGTTCTGTTTTTCGACGAGCGCGGCGTTAGCGGCTTTCATTTGCTGAAGCGCCTCCAGCGGCGTCTTGGGAGCCGCGGGCGCGGCGGATTGGGAGTGCAGCGATGCCGTCAGCGCGACCGTGGCCGCGGCGGCCCAGATAAAGAGGGCGAAGGTTTTCATTTCGCCTTTCCGCCTCCACGGGCCACGTAAATCCGCGCCACACGCACGTCTTCGGCGATGGCTGCGAGCTTTTCGTCGATCTTCGTGTGATTCTCGGTGAGCATGACCTGCTGCGCGGCGACCTCGGCGATGAGTTTATTGAGGACGGGATCGTCCGCCTGCGCGGCTTGGGCGCTCGACTCCCGCGGGAGGAGCACCGCGCCCGCAAACGCGAGTGCGCCGCCGAGGACGAGGTAGATGGGTGGCTTGTTCATGGAGTGGGAATATAGCCGGAAGGATGCCCGGGGCAGCGTAAATTTCCATGGGATCTGGCTTGAGTATTGCTTGCGGTTCAGCGCGCCCACCACTAGACTCGACGCTCATGGCCGGACTTTCCCAAACACAGAGCCTCTCCCAACAACAGGTTCTCGCACCGCAGCTCCAGCAGAGTCTTCAAATTCTGCAGGTGCCGATGATGGAGTTGCGGAATCTCATCCAACAGGAGATCGAGACCAATCCGACGATCGAGATCGACCAGACGGAGCTGACGATCGAGGACAAGCAGGCAGAGCATGATGAATTTCAGGAGGAATTCGACCGCCTCTCGAAGCTGGATGACGAATGGCGCGACTACATGGCCCAAAGCGCGAGCTACTCCGGGCGCTCGGCGGAGGAGGAGGAAAGGCGCCAGTTTTTCTTCGATTCGCTGGTGAAGGAGGAAACCCTCCAGCAACATCTTTTGGAACAGGTCCAGAGCAGCGAACTTGAAGATGGGGACCGAAAAGTCGCGGAGCTCATCATCGGCAACGTGGACGACATGGGCTTTCTCCAGACGGCCCCGGAAGACATCGCGAAAAACACCGGCATGGACGAGGCGGACATCGCCCGCGTCCTCGGCGTGGTTCAGACTTTCCATCCGGTCGGCGTGGGTTCGCGGGATTTGCGGGAGTGCCTGCTCATCCAGCTCCGCCGCATCGGAAAGGAGCAGAGCCTGGAATTCCGAGTGGTCGAACGTTTCCTGGAAGATCTCGGCAAACGGCGCTTCCCCGAGATCGCCCGTCGGCTGAGCACCACCGTCGAGCAGGTCCAGCGAGCCGCCAATTTCATCGGCACCCTCGACCCGAAGCCGGGGCAGATTTTCGCGTCGGACCCGAACAATTATGTTCTGCCGGACGTGACGGTCGAGCGGGTCGGTGGCGAATGGATCATTTCCCTTAACGGCGAACAAATCCCCCACCTGCGAATCAGCAACACTTACAAGGACCTCATGTCGCAGGAGAAAAATGGCGCGGATGTGCGCGAATACATCCGCGACAAGATCCGCAGCGGCAAATTCCTCATCAAGAGCATCCACCAGCGGCAGCAGACGATTTCGAACATTTCCCACGAGATCGTGAGCCGGCAGAAGGAATTCCTCGAACACGGACCGAGCGCCTTGAAACCGCTGACGATGGTGCAAATCGCCGATGTCGTCGGCGTCCATGAGACGACGGTGAGCCGCGCGATTTCGGGGAAATACATGGCCACTCCGCACGGCGTTTTTGAGATGAAGTATTTCTTCACGCCCGGCTACCAGACCGCCGACGGCGAGGCGATGAGTAACACGAGCGTCAAGGGCGCCATCGCCGAGCTGGTGAAGGGTGAAGACTCGAAGAATCCGCTCAGCGACAAGGAGATCGTCGAAATCCTCAGCAAACGCGGCATCCCCATCGCGCGGCGCACCGTAGCGAAGTATCGCAACGAACTGAATATCCTGCCGAGCAACATGCGGAAGCGCTATTAGAGGAGGGAAGCCGTTTTCGACGGCTTCGGAGGCAGCCATCGACTCCGCGCTTGCGTGGCGATGAGCGGGCGCTACGGTTCGCGTCCGCTTTTAAACCCTCACTCATCCCGCTTTTTAACATGGCAAATACAATCCTCGTCGGCGCCCAATGGGGCGACGAAGGCAAAGGCAAGATCATCGATTTCCTCACCGAGACGGCGGACCTCGTCGTGCGCTCGCAGGGCGGCAACAACGCCGGCCACACCGTCATCGTCGGCGGGAAAAAATACGTCCTGCATTTGATTCCGAGCGGCATCCTCCGTCCCGGGAAGATGTGTGTCATCGGCAACGGCGTCGTGATCGATGCCGTGTCGCTGGCCGGCGAGATCGACGGGCTGCTCGCGCAGAAGATCAAGGTTTCGCCGAAGAACCTGCTCATCTCCGACTGCGCGCACCTCACCTTCCCATACCACCGGGCGCTCGACGAGCAGCGCGAGGTTCGCAAAGGCAAAGGCAAGATCGGCACCACCAAACGTGGCATCGGCCCCACGTACGGCGACAAGGCGGCCCGCGTCGGCCTGCGGGCCGGCGACCTGAAAGACCCGAAGATTTTCGCCATAAAACTCGCCGCCCGGATCGAGGAAAACAACGCCGTGCTCAAGGCGCTGGGAGCCGCGCCGCTCAACGCGAAAAAGGTCATCGCCGAATACAGCGCCGCCGCCGACAAACTCCGGCCCTTCCTCGGGAATACGGTCGTATTTCTCCATGAAGCGCTCCGCGCGAAGAAAGAGATGCTCTTTGAAGGCGCACAAGGAACCTTCCTCGACATCGACCACGGGACCTACCCCTACGTCACTTCCTCGAACACCACCGCTGGCGGCGCCTGCACGGGCTCCGGCGTCCCTCCCCATCGGATCGATCGCGTCCTCGGCGTGATGAAAGCGTACACGACGCGCGTGGGCGAAGGCCCCTTCCCGACCGAAGACGCGGGATTCTCCGACTTTCTGCACGGCCTGGGCCGCGAATACGGCGCCACCACCGGCCGGGCGCGGCGCTGCGGCTGGTTTGACGCCGTGGCGACGCGGTTTGCGACCATGGTCAACGGCATCGACGACATCGCGGTGACCAATCTCGACGGGCTCGACACGCTCGAAACGATCAAGGTCTGCGTCGCTTACAATCTCGGGAAAAAGCGCCTCGAAGTGCCACCGAGCGACGTGACTCAACTTGAGCAGTGCGTGCCGATCTACGAGGAATTCCCCGGCTGGAAGAAAGACACCAGCGCCGCCCGGAAATGGACGGATCTCCCGCCAAAGGCGCGCGGGTACCTGACGCGCATCGCCAAGCTCACCGGCGCCAAACTCGTCATCGCCAGCATCGGACCCGGCCGGGAACAGACCATCGTCTTATAATGTCCTGCCCGCGCCACATCGCCATCATCATGGACGGCAACGGGCGCTGGGCGAAGGAACGCGGGCTGCCCCGGATCAAAGGCCACGAACAAGGGTCTGAGTCCGTCCGCGCCGTCACCGAGGAGTGTGTGGCGCTCGGAGTCGAGTTCCTCACGGTGTACGCTTTTTCCACCGAGAACTGGAAACGTCCGCCCGAAGAGGTCCAAGCGCTCTGGGCGCTGCTCGAGCACTTCATCGCGCAAGAGCTTCCCACGTTAATGAAAAACAACGTGCGGCTGCGCACCATCGGCCGCATCCACGA
>JAYTDO010000432.1:0-14006 GCA_043735935.1 Chthoniobacteraceae bacterium | reverse complement strand
GCGTGGATTCGAAACCCGCCAGCTCGCGAAAATCCGCGAGTGGTCTGCCCGTTACATCCCTGATGCCGCGGGGTCGGCGGATCCTGTGTTCTACTTTTTCAGCGGGCCCGACATCCTCCACGCACAGGCGTTTTTTCCCAATGCATCGACTTACGTGCTTTGCGGCCTGGAGCCGACCGGCGCGATCCCGGATGTCACCAAGCAAGCCCGCGGAGCGCTCGCGCCCTCACTGGAAAACCTGAGGAAAGCGCTGAATTCCGTCCTGAGTTTTTCTTTCTTCATCACCAAGGACATGAAGGTCGATCTCAATCAGGCGCAGCTCAGCGGCACGCTTCCGGTGCTTTACGTTTTCCTCGCCCGCTCCGGGAGCCGGATCGAATCGGTGGAACTGATCGGCCTCGACAAGACGGGTGAGCTGTCACTCCAAAAGCCCACCACACGCGGCGCGAAGATCGTCTTTTTCGGCCCCGGCGGGCAAAAGCAAACGCTGTACTATTTCACCAGCGATCTCTCAAACGAAGGCATCCGCGGCAATCCCGCCTTCACACGGTTTTGCGACCACCTCGGCAGCGGGCAAAGCTTTGTGAAAGCCGCGTCTTATCTCATGCACATCGATGCGTTTCATAGCGCGCGCGACTTCCTGCTTTCGCACAGCAAAACGCTCGTGCAGGACGACTCCGGCATTCCGCTGCGGGACTTTGACACTGCGCGCTGGAACCTCCGCTTCTTCGGCTCCTACCCGGGGCCGATCGAGATTTTCAAGCAACATGCCCAACCCGACCTCGCCCGCATGTACCAGACGAGCAATCCCGCGCCGCTCGGATTCAGTTTTGGCTACCGCTGGCAGCCGCGCGATTCGACGCTCATCGTCGCGACGCCAAAATAGCTGGCCCCAAAAATAGCGAACGCGCCAGCCGATGAGGGTCTGGCGCGTCGCTGTTGAAGTTACTATTCGCGGACTATTTGCTCGCAGACCCGCGCCAGCCGACTTTCTTCGGAGCGGGCGCGACGCCGGGCTTCGGATAATCGGCGGCATTCTGACGATTCGAGCTGGGCACGTTGCGAATCGCGCCACGGGCGTTGTTGCGCCAGCCGTTCGGATCGGCGTATTCCTCGCCGCTGTGAGTGAGGCCACTGACCTGGTCTTCGAGGCCCGTCCCGTAGCCCTGCTTGATGACGGTCGGCGTCACGAAGACGAGAAGATTGCGTTTGGTGCGCGAATTGAGCCGCTCCTGAAAGAGATAGCCTACGATCGGCACATCGCCCAAACCGGGAACCTTCGTGCGCCCCTTCGTGGATTCATCCTGAAGAAGTCCGCCGATGGCGAGTGTGTCGCCGCTCTTGATGAGCACGTTGGACTCAAGAGTGCGCTTGTCGATGATCGGGCTCGTCACGGTCGCGCCGCTGAAGGTGAAGCTCGCGTCGCCGACCTTGTTACTGATCTCGGGTTTCACCAGCATCGTCACGAAGTTGTCCTTGTTGATGGAAGGGGTGACGCTGAGCGTGTTGCCGTATTCCTTGTCCTGAAATCCGCTGAACACCGCCTGCGCAGTCTGTTCGTTAAAGTTCAATTGGGGCACTGGCTGGTTGCGCGTGATCTTGATGTCGGCCTTCTGATTGTTGGCCGTCACGATGCGCGGGTTTGCGAGGAATTCCGCGTCCCGGTCCTCGTTGAGGAGGCGCAGCGTTGCCGACATCTGCGGAACGGAAAGGATCGCGATTTGATTACCTACCTGACTCAGGAAGTCGCCCGTCGTCTTGCCGTTGAGCAAGAAGTCCTTCCCTTTCACCGTTCCGGAAGTCGGATCGAATTCGACCTTCGGAGTGTTTTCGAGCTCCGGCTTGCCGTTCACCACCTTGTATGACTCCGGCAAAGTCGCGCCATAACGGAAGGTCTGCGGAGTCGCGGACCCGCCGACCACGCCGGCCCAGTTGACGCCATAGGACTGTTGCGGATTGGCAATCACCTCGACCAGACGCGCCTCGATCATCACCTGCGACGTCGGCTTGTCGACTGACGAAAGGAACAGCTTGATCTTGTCCATGTTCGACTTCGCTTCACGGTAATAAACCGTGTTGGTGCGGGAATCGATTTGCGGCGCGATGCCACTCTGGAGTTGGCCCTGCAGCAAGGCTTGCACTTCCTTCGCCTGCGCGTAGCTGAATGTGTAATTCGCGCTTTCCGTCGGCTCCTTGGCCTGCTCTTCCGGGGTCTTGATGTAATAGACGTCACTCAAATTCGTCATGATCAACCCCTTCGAGTTGACGATGATCTCGACGGCTTCCTTCGGAGTCTTGTCTTCGATTCGCAGCGTCACCGTGCCAGCAGTCGTGGCCACCTTGTCGCTGATAACGACATTCATCTTCGCCTGCCGCGCCAGAGTTCGCAAAACGAGGCCGATTTCATCGCCCTGGAACTCATTCAGGCGGCTCGCCGTCGGCGCCAAAGTCGTCCCATTCGTCAGCGGCAAAGATTCCGGAACACCTGGAGTGGGCGGAACGGCTTGTTGCGCCGGGGGCTGCTGGATCGGCGGCTCGATCGGAGCGGGCGTGGCGCGATCCACACCCGCTGGAAGAGCAGGTGCAGTGGGCGTTTGCGCGAACGCAACAGTCACTGAAAGACCGAGTGCGCAAAGAAGAGTGAAGGATTTGGCCATGGTGAATGGGTCTGGGTTGGTTGGGTTGCGAAAGAGGAATTAGCACGATGCCTGCCAACGCCCTCTGAAGATTCATTTTCCGCGAAACTCTTCTCAACCCCGCGATATCAGGCTCTCGTTTTTGACGATTCGAGAATTCGCGCTTCGAAATGTGAGAACCCGGCTCCTCCCTTCACCGCACCGCAGCGATGAAATCCCGCATTTTTGCGATATCTTTCCGGCGCGTCTCCGCCTCGACTCCGCTCGCGACGTCCACAGCGAACGGCCGAACGACCTGGACTGCTTCGCGCACGTTTTCCGCCGTGAGCCCCCCCGCGAGCACGACATTCAAACCTGGATGCCGCCTCACGCACTCAGCCGCGAGCGCGAGATCGATGCGCGCACCCGTGCCGCCGAAAACGCCCTCGACATGCGAATCAATCAAAACATGCGGGGTCGAGAATCCTCCCGCCGACTCGATATCGCTCTCGTCCCGGACCCGAAGCGCCTTGATGAACGACCTTCCGATGCTCGCCATGGCCGCGCAATACGCCGCGTCTTCATCGCCGTGCAATTGCACGAGATCAATCGCCGGATGCTCCGACACCCGCCGCGCTTCATCAAACGTGGCATTCACCAACACCGCCACTCGACAGACAAACGGCGGCAGCGACGCGGCCCAATCGGCCACCTCATCGAGCGAGACGCAACGTTTTGATCCTGCAAAAAAATTGAACCCAAGCGCGTCAGCACCGAGCGCAATCGCGCTTTCAGCATCCACGCGATTGGTAATGCCACAGATCTTGACGCGCACTCGCGCCGCGATCGACTCATTCACCGACGATCCGCCCTTCGACCCGTTTCATTCCTGAACTGACGTCAGAATGGTGCGTGATAATGTGGTACTTTCCGTCGCTCCCCTTGAAGACCGCGCTCAACGCCCAACTCACGACGCTAACAATGATTGAGCCGAAAAATGCGTTCCAAAAACCGTTCACCTCAAAGCCCGGCACCAATCCTCCCGCAGCCCAAAGAGTCAGCGCATTCACGATTAGGATAAAGAATCCGAGCGTAACCAAGATAAACGGGAGGCTGAGGAGGAGCAGCACCGGGCGGATGAACGCGTTGATCAGCCCCAACAAAAGCGCCGCGCAGATCAGCGGCCACCACCCGTCCGCGCGCATCCCGGTCAATTGGACCGCCACAGCCACGGCCAGAGTTGTCACAAACCAGCGCGTCAGAAAGGGTTTCATTGGCGAAAAGATAAGCACACGCGGAATCGATTCCAGCCCTCTTTGCGTATTCTCCATCGAAGTCCCTAAATGGGCGCACTTCGCACTTCTCTCCATTCGCGCAATCCTCTTAGCATCCGCCGCGTGCGAGACTATCTGAAGCTGCCCGTTCTGTTTGCGATCCTCCTCGGTGCGGCTCTTCACGCCCAGCAGACAGGATCATTGGACGAATCCGAAAAGCGCCGACAGTTTCTTAAGGCTCGCGAGGAAATGCGAACCGTCCCGGCGACTCCCTCGCCGGAAGCGACGCCAAAGCCGAAGCCAAAGCCGCGGCCGGCCGCAACGCCCGAGCCGGAATCCACTCCCAAACCAAAGCCCGAACCCGAGGCCACGCCTCGGCCAAAGCCCAAACCCGAGCCCGAGGCGACTCCCCGGCCCAAACCAAAGCCCGAACCCGAGAGCCCGCGACCGGTCACCCCCCGTCCCGTCACACCAAAGCCAGAAACACCGCCTACCCACTTCGAAACCCAACCGCGGCCAAAAGCTCCCGGCCCGACGCCTCGCGCCGACGTCACCATCGAAAAGCGCGACGTGCAGGCGATCCAACCGGCGCCACCTCCAGGCTGGTGGGAAAAGTGGAAATACCTCACCCGCCCAATCCGCGCCGAGATTGATCGTGCGCCCGTCGCAAAGCAACGCTGGCGCTACATCGTCGTCCACAATAGCGGCACACGGCAGGGCAACGCCCGGGCGTTTGACTACTACCACCGAAACGTCCGCCACATGGTCAACGGTCTCGCCTACCATTTTGTGATCGGCAACGGCACCTCCTCCGGCGATGGCGAAGTCGAAATCGGTAATCGCTGGAAGCGCCAGATCAACGGCGGTCACGTCCACAGCGATTACCTAAACAATATCGCCCTCGGCATCTGCCTAGTCGGGGACTTTAACCGCGACGTACCCACGACCAAACAACTCGCCTCGCTCGAAGAACTCATCCGCTACCTGCGCCAGCGGGTCGGTCGCGTGGACGGAAAATGGTCGATCGTGAAAGCCCATCGCGAAATCAATCCGCCTCGGTGGCCCACCGACTGCCCCGGCGACCGCTTTCCCTACCGGTGGCTGCACGGGAAATTCGATTAATCCCTCTCAAAATGAAATTCGGCATCTGCAACGAAATCTTCGACGGCTGGAGCATCGATGCGACCTGCGATTATGCGGCGAGCGCCGGTTACGACTTCGTGGAAATCGCACCGTTCACCATCGCGCCCACCGTCACAGAAATCTCGACCGCACAACGGCACGCGATCAAGGATGCTGCCGCTCGCGCGCAAATCGGCATCTCCGGACTTCACTGGGTGCTGGCGAAAACCGACGGCTTTCACCTTACCACATCGGACTCAGCCGTCCGCGAACGGACCTCACAGTATCTCGTCGATCTGGTCGATTGTTGTGCCGACGTCGGAGGTACGCGCATCATCCTCGGCTCCCCGAAGCAACGCGATGTCGCCGACGGCATCGTCTACGCGCAGGCGTGGGAGTGGGCGATCGCCACGCTGCGAGACGCCGTCCGGCGAGCAGAAAATCGCGGCGTCGTCATCTGCTTCGAGCCGCTCGCGCCGGTGGAGACGAATTTCGTCAACACCGCCGCCGAAGGGATTCGATTCGCCTCAGAGTTCGCGAGCCCCGCAATGTCGATCATCCTCGATGTCAAAGCGATGTCCTCGGAGGAAAAATCGATTCCTCAAATCATCCGCGAGAGCGCCGGACGCTTCGCCTATTTCCACGCCAACGATCGCAATCTGAAAGGCCCGGGATTCGGCGACGTGGATTTCCGTCCGATCGCCGCCGCACTAGCCGATGCCAACTACGACGGCATCGTCTCGGTTGAAGTCTTCGACTTCACCGAAGGCCCTGAAGCCATCGCAACTCGCAGCATCGACTATCTGCGACAAGCCTTCGCTACTTAGAATACGCAGGAGCCTTTTCGTTGCCGCCGTTTTCGAGATAGGCGAGCAAATCGAATACTTCGTCTTTCGTCAGCACGTTGATCAAACCGGGCGGCATCAGGGAGGTCTTCGACATTTCCCGCGCGAGTACCGCATCCTTTCGCAACCTCTCCCTCTTTCCGGTGATCGGGTCCACGACGAGCGTCAGCGCCGCATCGGTTTCCTCCACGATTTGTCCGGCATAGCTCGGTCCCTCCTTCATCGTGATCAAGTAGCTCCCATACTGTTCGCTGACCGCCTTGCTCGGCTCCACGATCGCCTCCAGCAAATCGCGACGGCTAAAACGATTCCCCACTGCGCTGAGGTCCGGCCCTACGTTGCCGCCGTCGGCGCCAAAATGATGGCACTGCGCGCACAGCGTACTCGCGAAGATTTCCTTCCCGCGTGCGAAGCTGCGCCCCTTCCCCGCCGCGTCGAGGTCTCCAGCTAGATCCGCCACCGTCCACGCTCTTTGAAAAGCTCGCACCACCGCAGGCGCCGCACGCTTCGGCGAGACAGGCGCCGCATTCAGGATGTCTGCCAGCGCCGCACGCTCGGAGTCCGGGACATTCGCGAGCGCCAACTCCTTTATCCGATCCACGAACTTCCCGAAACTGTTCCCGCCCTTGAATTCGCGCGCCTTGTTGAACCACGCGAAATACTGGGCCCGCTGTGCGGGCGTCCACGCCTTCGCTTCGCGCAGTACGTTCGCGAACCAAACCTGCTCCGCTGGCTCCGCACTGCTTCGCAAAAGCGCCAGCGTCTTATCCACCACATCCGGCGCATCCAGCCACACGAGCAATTGGCTCAATTCACGGTTCAAAGCATAGCTCTTGGCCGGATACTGTTTCCCGAGCTTCTCGATCGCGAGATTCTTAAGGTCGTCGCCGGGGCGTCCCTGACGGATAAAACTCAACTCGACCACACGCAATTTGTTGAGCTTCCATTCCTCGTCGAGCGAATCCATCGGCCACTTCGCGAGCGCCTTCAGCAGCGACTCTTGATCGCTCTGACTGCCGACTCGGGCCAACGCCAAAAGGCCGGTCAAACCAGCCTTCACGTCCTTCTCGGCCAGCGCGCGTTCACGCCACTTCGCGACCGGTTGCGATTCCAGCGCGACGCGCGCCGCATACCGCAGCGTCCGGTCGCCATCGCCCAGCTTTCCCCACAACGCGTCCACCGCCTCATCCCTTTCCTTTCCGTGAAAAGTCTCCAGCATCTGCCGGGCCTTGCGCGACTCCGTTGCCTGCGCCGATCCGGCCTCCGGCGCATCGCCCTGCCCCGCGACGTGACTCACCCGATAAAGCCCAGCCTGCGTTCCTCGTCCGCCGGTGGTGAAGTACATCGCCCCATCCTTCCCAAACTCAAGGTCCGTCACCGGCAACGCTTTCCCCGAAACAAACGCCTCCACGTCCACGCTCTCATTTGGACCGTGCAAATCGTACGGCGACGGCAGCGGATTCTCCGCCGTATAACTCGCGCCCTTGGGCCGCATATGCACCGCGAGGATGCGCCCAAATGTCCAGTCCATGACGAAAAACGCAGACCGATACCGCGATGGAAAATTGCTCCTCGTCCCAAACTTCACCCCCGTCGGGCAGCCGAGTCCGACATCGACAACGGCCCCGCAAGAATCGGGATACCATTGCGGCCACTTCGTATTCCCTTCACGGAATCCAAACTCGGCCCCGCTGACGATGTGCAGGATTCGCGTCGGTCGGTACCAAGGGAGATTCACATCCCACTCCATGTCGCTGTCGTACGTGAAAAGCTCGCCGTCGGTATTGAAATCGATGTCGTAGTGATTCCGAAATCCCCCCGCCACCAACTCCCACCGAGTCCCCATCTCATCGGTTCGATAGATTTGCCCGTAAGGTGCCTTCAGCTTGTCAAAGAATGTCGCCACCGGATCCATGATCCGTGGCAAGAAAGTGTCCTCCTGCCAGCGTTGATGCGGCGACTCCGGCGCGATACCCTCCAGAATTGGAGTCGCATTCCCGTGCGCCACGTAGATCGATTTTCCATCCGGCGCGAGCACCATCGCATGCGCCCCGTGTTCGCCTGCACCACCCGGGATTTTTTTAAAAAGCTTCGCTTCGTCCAGGTCGCCATCGCCGTTTGTATCCCGAAGTCGATAAATCCCCTGCCCGTCCGGTCCCTGCCCGCTCACGTACAGCGAATCGAATGCCCACAACATCCCCATCGCCGCACCCACCTTCAGGTTCACCCAGTCCGTCTTTGCGACTTTGCCGGCGGCATCCAGTGTCACTCTCATCAGATCCCCATCCGGCGCAGCACCCTGCGGGGAGACGTAAAGCCTGCCACGATCATCGATCGCCATCGACACCCATGATCCCTCGCGAGGCGTCGCGGACTTCAAAAGTTCCACTTTGTAACCCGTCAACGTCGTCAATGTCTCAGCCGGGGTCGCGGTACCTGTTGACGAAGAAGTTTGGCAACGAGCCGAGGAAACAACAAGGACGGCGAGCAACGCGGGGAAACATTTCATAAAACAAAATCGTACGGACACGCGAAAGACCCGCACCACCCACCGTCCTTAGACCTCACCTCAACGCCAGGTCACGGTTGCCCGCAAAACTTGAATAGAAACAGTTCCGCCGTGTTATCCGGATAATACAGCTTCAGCGCGCCATCACGGCCCTTGATGTCCACCGGCACCGCACAACTGGCGCGCCGACTGTGGATCTGGTGAATGCCAAGGTGATCGCTCGCATACAGATCGCCCCAGACTTCCACACGCACCGCAGCTTTGCCCTTTGCCATCAGCGTCGCTACGAGATCATCACGCTCATACTCGTCGTACTTCACAGGAAGGATCGCTTCGATCAACGCGTAATCCTGCCCGCGTTCCTCGACGAGGCCGCTTTGCGGTTTCTCCGTCCACGTGGACGCCACCACTCCGACACGCACGCGGTGGTCAAATCCGGCATCCCGGTTGAACCGCGAGAGGGTATTGATCGAGGCGCGCAAGCGACCAAAAGGGGGCGCCTCCATGGTGATCCAAACATGGTCCTGCAGCGTCGGATCGGTCGCAGTTTCCGACTCGACCGTGTATGGAACGCCAGTCACATGGACAAATTTCGCAGGAGTCGTGCGAATTTTTTCGAAGAGCAGCGTACGGGCATCCGGTCGTTTAGGCATGGTTCCTTTGCTAACTGCGCTTTGTTCCTGCTACGGATCGACCCGAGCGGCCGCGCTTCGGTTTCGTGAGGTCGGTTCGGTGTTCGATCTTTTCCACTTTGCCATGCTTGAAGTATTGAGCACGCAATTCCTCATAGAGGGCCTCCCGTCGATCATACAGGCGCTTGAGTTTGCGCGGCTTCGCCTCGCTCAACGCATATGCGGTAATGATGGGCAGCGTGATCGTGGAATCCGCATAGCAGACGACGCAATCAGGCAGGTTATCCGGATCGATTTTTCCCCAACTCACCGCCTCGCCCGGCGTGGCACCGCTCAATCCCCCGGTATCCGGTCGGGCGTCGGTGCATTGGAGAAAATAGTCATGCCCACGTTCCTCGATTCCCATCACCTCCTGGATCTGAGGCTCGGTCTGAAGCATGAAGTTCTTTGGAGAACCGCCACCAAGGATGAAGACGCTCGATTTTTCACCGCTGGACTTCGCACCGTAAACGATCGCCGCCGTCTGGTTGACATCGCGATTCACGTCGATGAGCAACTTCGAGTCACGGAGCGCCATCGCAGCCACATTCATCCCGATGGAACTGTCGCCTGGTGAAGACGTAAAAATCGGAACGCCATACCGATAAGCGGCGCTGAGAACGCTGGTTTCCGTGATCCCTAACTTCTTTTCCCGCTGCGCGACGTAACGCCCGAGGAGGTAGTGAAACTCGTCCGTGGCCATCGTGCGCTGAAATTCGGGGCCTTGAATCACCTGACGAACGAAAGCGTCGGTATCCAGAAGCACATCGTAATCAAACAGTACGTCGTAGATGCGAATGATGCCGTCCTTGCGAAGCACCACATCATCGAGGAAGGGCGAACCGGCAAACAGATGCATGCCGAGACCGTAATGCAGGTCGTGGTAAAGATTTGCGCCGGTGGAAATAATCCAATCGACGAATCCCGCTTTCATGAGAGGCACGATGGCAGCGCGGCCCAAGCCGGCTGGAGTGAGGGCGCCCGTCAGCGACATGCCCACGGTGCCATTTCCGACGACCATCTTTCGCGAGAAAAGGTGGCACGCCTCAGCGAGGCGCGCGCCGTTGTATGCCTTAAACGTGGTGTCGATGAGGTCCGTGACCTTCATGCCTTTGCGGATTGGCTCAGGAAGCAGCCTCGGAAATTTTTTGTTCAGGGAACTCATTCGGGTGCCGAAGCTAGCGCGTGCAAAGTCGAGGTCAATGGACTTGTCGGCATCAAGCAACAAGCGCGAAGATCCGCATGAATACAGATTCTCCGGGCCATGACGACCGAACGCGCAAACCAAAATGCCGTGCCAACATTCGACACCCCCCACCCCTGTCGACAGAAGAAAGCGCTTCGATCCGGGGAATCGAAGCGCTTAGTCCGACGGGAAAATGTTTTTCTTCGCTGTCTTAGTTCACGGAGGCAACCGGGCTCGGATCGACGTTCACGCGACGTCCATCGCGGTCGAAGCGGACCTTTCCGTCCACCAGCGCCCAAATCGTGTAGTCCGTCCCGAGACCGACATTCTTGCCAGGCAAAAATTTCGTTCCGCGTTGGCGAATGATGATGTTTCCGGCGATGACCGCCTGGCTGCCGAATTTCTTAACGCCAAGACGTTTAGAGACGCTGTCGCGCCCATTCTTGACTGAACCCTGACCTTTTTTATGAGCCATATTTTAGTGGTGTTGAGAGCTTAAAATTTCCTTGGGATCTACCAATCACCTTAAGCAGCGATTCCCGTGATCTTCACTTTCGTGAGTTTCTGGCGATGCCCCACCGTGCGGTGATAACCTTTGCGACGGCGATATTTATAAGCGATGACCTTGTCGCCCTTGGTCTGCGCGAGGATTTCCCCGGTGACGGTTGCGCCCGCGAGCGCACCACCGACTTTCACGCTGGATCCCGAACCGGTCAGCAGCACTTCAGAGAAGGTGACTTCCGAGCCGTCCGCTCCTTCGAGCTTTTCGATTTCGAGGACGTCACCAGTGGCGACTTTGTATTGTTTGCCGCCGGTTTTGATTACTGCGTATGACATAAAGAGTTTCCGTGTTTAAAAAGGGGCGCGAAATTGGCACAGCGTCCAGAGAGTGACAAGTGGGATTTCCGGAAATCTTGCACCGGACGTTCAGGGTAAGCCGCAGGCGTCTCAAATCCGCACAGCCCCGACCGACGAACCGGGAAGTGCAGACTTATTTCGCGGGCACCTTCGCGGGTGCTTCGCCGACGGGCGGAAGATTTGGTTGCACGGATTCCTTGACGATCGCCGAACCCGACGACGACGAGCCCGGGATAACCGGCACGGGAAGCACGGGCGGTTTTGTATAGGAGTCAGGCCCACCGGAACGATAGAAAGTCAGACGCGGCTCGCCTTTACCGTTCCACTGCGCGATCTCGTCGTGAGTCAGTTGCGCCTGCTGTGCATCAAATCTCGTGGCGTATTGCTGGGAACGCGCTGGAACCGGGAGAAACCGATAGGCCACCGTATATCCCTTTCCGTAATACCTCAGGGTGGGTTTGTAGAAGTAGCGGTCTTTGGGCAAGCGACCCGAGGAAATCCGTGGCGCATACGGACCGTAACCAGGATCAGAATCCCCACAGACGCCAGGCACCACAGTCGCTAAAATGAGGGTGGAAATGGCGCAGAGAAGAATGGTGAGTTTGTTCATTGGGAGTTCTGGTTTTTAGAGTTTTTGCGGCTGGCTCAGCTCCGTGTCCAGCGAAATCTCCGTCATTCGCCTCCCAGATACGCCGCCTTGACCTCCGCATTTTCCCGTAGGGCAGCCGCCTTGTCCGCCAATGTGATGCGCCCCGTCTCCAGCACATACCCGTAGCTGGATACTTCGAGCGCGAGATTCGCGTTCTGCTCCACGAGCAGGATCGTAAGACCGAGCGTTTGATTGATTTCGATAATTTTGTCAAAAATCGTCCGCACGAGAATCGGCGCGATCCCGAGTGACGGCTCATCGAGCATGAGGCACTTCGGCTTGCTCATCAGTGCCCGCCCGATCGCGAGCATCTGCTGTTCGCCGCCGCTTAAGGTGCCCGCCGTCTGTTTTTCACGTTCCTTCAAGCGCGGAAAAATCCCGAAGATGTAGTCGAGATCCTGAGGAAATTTGGCGGTGTCCTTTCGCAGATACGCCCCCATCCGCAGATTCTCCATCACCGTTAAATTCGAAAATACCATCCTTCCTTCGGGCGACTGCGCGAGGCCTCTCGCAACGATGCGGTGCGCCGGAAGATTCGTAATGTCTTCCCCGTCAAATACGATCGACCCCGACTGAGCTTTCACGATGCCGGAGATCGTCCTCAGAGTCGTCGTCTTGCCCGCGCCATTGGCGCCGACGAGCGTGACGATGCTCCCTTGGTCTACGCGGAGGGTTACACCATGCAGCGCGGCAATCGAGCCGTAGTTCACGACGAGGTCTTTGATTTCCAACATGCGCGCGCAGCTAAACCGCTCGCCGCCAAAATGGAAAGCCCCGTCAAAGCGAAAACGCCCGGCCTTTGCGGAGCCGGGCGTTCGCGAAGTGTCGCAGTCTTTAGCGTGCGATCGACGCCTGCTGACGCGCGGAATGATCCATCGGCGCCACCACCGGTGCGGTGCTGGCTTGCGGATGCGCGGCGAGGTAAGCGTCGACGTCTTTCGTCACGATCAGCTTGCCCCACATGATCGCCCAATGACCAGGGAAGGTGCAGACGTATTCGTATTCTCCTTCGGTCTTCGGAGCGTTCATTTTGATCGTCTCCTTCTGCCCCGGCTCGATAAGTTTGGTCGCCTCAAGAACACGCTTGTCGCCCGTCGGCACGTAAGCGCGGCCCTTCTTATCGAGCGCGTCGGGTTTGTAAGTCTGGACCGCCTCCGCCACCGCCTGCCGGGCGCCGGGCTCGACAAACACGAGGTTGTGCGGCATCGCGTCGAGATTCTCGACGATGACCTCGAAAGGCTTGCCCGCTTCCACGACCAGCCTCGGCGTGTCATACCGCATCTGCTCGCGGACCGTCTTCACGATAAACACACTCACGCCCAGGCCGCGCAGCTCCTTGCGAATGAGCGCCGCGTCGGCAGGCGGCAGCAGCGCCGCGAGTTCCATACCGGCTTGGACGGTCTCGACGAATTCCTGCTTCGTCCGGTCACCCGCCGGAACGGTTTTCGCCCAATTCAACACGCTCGCGGCTGCCGGCGCCGCCGCATCCTTGTCCCAGCTATCGCGTGGGAGTTGCACCAATGAACGCGCGGCGGACGCGCGGTCCTGCCCAGCCACGAGTGCTTTCGCGAGGATCGCAAAGTTTCCCTTTGAGTTCTCCGCTCCCATCAGCGGCAGCGCGCGCAACGCCGCACCACGCACCGCGCCGAGTTTTGGATCACCAAGGGCGGCGACGAGGATCGGTTGGAACTTCGCGCGCAACCCCGGATCGACAACCAAGTCAATCGCCTGCACAACCGCATCACGTGCCGGATCGTTCTTCGCCTCGGCCCAAGTCTTGGCAGGATCAGCATCGGCGACGATGACTGCCGCCCATGTGGCGCGGCGAACGCCTCCCTGCTGCGCCTTGTCGCCGAGGGCGACGAGCACCGGCCGGCTTTTTGCGAGTTCCACCGCCGGGACCACGACGAGCATTTTCCCGAGATCGTCCGCAGCCGGGCCGCCCTTCGCGTCGAGACGCGTCAGCGCCGCGACGATTTCCGACACGCGATCGGTCTTGTGCAGCTTCGCGAGGTTCTGCACCGCCTTCGCCCGGGCAGCGGCGTCGATGCCTTTGCGTTCGAGACGCGCGATCAGCACCGGCTCGGTGCTCGGCGCTTTCGAGAGTTCCGAATCTGACATCCTTTCGATGAGCTGAGAGAGGATCTGCGGATCGCTCGGCAGGATGGTTTCCTTGCTCAACGAGTTCAGCTGCTTGAGCGTCTCCTTGAGCGTGTAATCGAGGTAATAATCGCTCCCCTGCTTCAGGCTCGTGTAGGCCACGTCGAGCGCGGTCGG
>JAYTDO010000431.1:0-7156 GCA_043735935.1 Chthoniobacteraceae bacterium | reverse complement strand
CTTCCCTTCCTGCACCGTGAACTCGATGTCCTGCACGTCCTTGAAGTGCTTTTCGAGGATCTGGCGGACCTTCATCAGCTCGGCATACGACTTTGGCATCTGCTTCTTCAGCTCCGACACCGGCTCCGGCGTCCGCACGCCGGCGACGACATCTTCGCCCTGCGCGTTGATCAAAAACTCGCCGTAGAACTCATTCGCGCCGTTCGCCGGATTGCGGGTGAATGCCACGCCGCTGCCCGAGGTCTCGCCGGTGTTGCCATAGACCATCGCTTGCACGTTGACGGCTGTGCCCCACTCCTGCGGGATGTTGTATTTGCGGCGATAAACGATCGCGCGATCATTCATCCACGAGCCGAAGACGGCGCCCGCCGCACCGCGGAGCTGGTCCCACGGATTGTTCGGGAACGCCTTGCCCGCGCGCTCTTTGACGAGCCCTTTGAAACGCTTCACGAGTTCCTGATAATCGCCGGCATCGAGCTTCGAGTCGTCGATGTCGTGCTGGCCGTATTTCTCGTCCTTGTAGTGCTCGATCATCGCCTCAAACGGATCGTGATCCTCGCCCTCGCGCTTCTGCACGCCCATCACCACGTCGCCATACATCTGGATGAAGCGGCGGTAGCAGTCCCAAGCGAAACGCTCATTCTTCGTCGCGCGGACGAGCGACTGCACGGTGTCGTCATTGAGGCCGAGGTTGAGGATCGTGTCCATCATGCCGGGCATCGAGTCACGCGCGCCGGAGCGCACCGCGACGAGGAGCGGGAAGCCCTTCGAGTCGCCGAACTTGTAGCCCATGATCTTCTCCATGTTGGCCACGCCCTTTTCCATCTCGGCCTGCATGGTCGCGGGATAGGTCTTCTTGTGCTCGTAAAAATAGGTGCAGACTTCCGTCGTGATTGTGAAGCCGGGAGGCACGGGCAAACCGATGCGCGTCATCTCCGCGAGGTTCGCGCCCTTGCCGCCGAGGAGCGGCTTCATCGAGCCGTCGCCGTCGGCTTTATTGTTGCCCCACGTATAGACGTATTTCGGGGCTTTGGTGGGTTTGGTCGTTTTGGTGGATTTGGTCATGAGTTTGAGTGCGTGGTGGGGTTGGAAATCCGCAGGCGTCCGGCTATCGGACGGTCTACGCGGCGATGACGGCGACCACCACTGCGTGGATCGCCGCGTTAAATTCGTAGGTGTCCGTGTTCGGAGCAAAGACCGCATCGCTGCGATCGAATCCTCCCACGGAAATGCGCCGGGAGCACACGCGCGCGTTCCCGCCCAACTCGGTCGATGCGCGTTTGCGATCGGTCCATAGTTTCGGGGTCACGATGGCGTTTTCGTAGGCTTTCTGCATTTGGGTCTATGGAAAAGGGGCGCGCCTTATGTCAGAAACCGCCGGGACAGTCCACAGGCTTTTCTCTTCAAGAAGGGCGGCCCGGAAGCGCCCGCGTTGGTGCTCGCGCGGAGTGAGCGGGGGACCGGCGGTTCACGGTGGCGCCTTTGGTCGCGCCATTCGGCATTGTGCTCATCATTTTCACATCGTCGCCGCGGTGGAAACCCGGCCTGCTGGTTTCCTTCGCGGCTGGCCTGCTCGTCGGCACGCTCGGGATTGTCGCGCTCGCCGTCATCGCTCCCGAACAGACTTTTTTCGGTAATTTCGGGTTCGCGAAGATCAAGGTCGCCTACCGCTACGCGTGGACGTCGCGACGCACGAAGCGCATAGTGATGTGGCACCTTCTTCCAATATGCTGAAAAGACTTCTTCCCCTGCTCGGCTGCGTCCTCCTCACGCTGGGAGACCATATGCACGCCGCAGACTCCGCCACGAGTGCGTCGCTGCTGCCGGATGGGACCTTTGAAACCGACGCCGATGGCGATGCATGGCCGGACCATTGGGGCCGCGCGAAAACCGGCGGAACTTGGGAGACTGAAGGGGGCAACCACTTCATCCGCCTCACGACCAAGACGCCGGGTGAGATGGTGATACTTTATCAGCAGGTCCGCATTCCCGAGGCAGTGAAGGCGATCGAGCTGACGTTTCGCATGCGGGTGAGCGAGTTGAAGCGCGGTAAACAATCGTGGTTCGATGCCCGAATCATGATGGATTTCAAGGGCGCCGACGGTGCGAAGCTCAAAGGCGCACCGGCCCCGAACGCCAGCAAAGACACCGGGGGCTGGGTCGAGCGCAGCGTGAAATTCCTCGTGCCGGAAGGCGCACAGACGCTCGACTTCATGCCGTCGCTTTTCCAGGTCGAGAGCGGCACGTTCGATCTCGACGACATCGCTCTGCGGCCGATCGATCCGGCGGCGCTCATCGCCAAAACGAAAGCTGCCGAAGCCGAACGCAAAGCGAGCGAAGTCCCCGTCGAAGCGCCCAAACACGAAAAGTGGCCTCAGGAACTCCACGTCGCCGGGAATCAAGTGCTGGCGAAGGACGGGGCGCCGGTCTGGCTCCAGGGCGTGAACGTCGTGAGCCTCGAATGGTCGGTCCGCGGCGAGCAGGTTTTGAAGGCGGCGCAGGTCGCGATCGAGCAATGGAAAGCGAACATCATCCGGCTGCCGGTGAAGGAGGAGTATTGGTTCGGAGGCGGTGCGAAGGACGGCGGCGCCGAGTATCGACAACTCGTCGACGCCGTCGTGACCTTCACCGCCAATCGCGGCGCGTATCTGCTGCTCGACCTCCATCGCTTCAAGGCTCCGAAACAGGAGCACGCCGATTTCTGGAAAGACGCGGCCGCCCGATACAAGGATCATCCCGCCGTGCTTTTCGACCTGTTCAACGAGCCGCACGGCACGTCGTGGGAGGTGTGGCGCAATGGTGGCTTCGTCGAGGAGAAAGCCAAAGCGGGCGACGAGGACAACTTCACGACCAAGGGCGAGCAGGCAAAGGCGGCCACGGGCTTTCACGCCGTGGGAATGCAGGCCCTGCTCGAAGCCGTGCGCGGCACCGGGGCGCACAATCTCGTGCTCGCAGGCGGCCTCGACTACGCCTACGACCTCTCAGGCATCACCGCCGGTTATGCGCTGGAAGAGCGCGGCGGCCACGGGATCATCTACTCCACGCACATTTACCCGTGGAAGAAAGGCTGGCAGGAAAAGGTGCTCGTGGTCGCCGACAAATATCCGATCCTCGTCGGCGAAGTCGGCGCGAACACCCAGAAGATGGAGTGGCTGAAACCCGAGCAGCAGGAAGACGCCGCGACGTGGGTGCCTGCGATGCTCGGCTTCATCCAGAAACACAAACTCCACTGGACCGCCTTCTCCTTTCATCCGAAATCCGCGCCCCGTCTCCTCACCGGCTGGGACTACGCGCCGACGCCCGAATGGGGCATGCCGGCGAAACGCGCGCTGGCCGGCGAGAAGTTCACGCTAGATCGGCTGCGCTGACCGGAAAGCCCGGCTCAGTCGCGGTGATACGGCAGGCCCGCCTTGATCGTATACGCCCGATAAATCTGCTCCAGGACAAGGACGAGCGCCGCCTCGTGCTGGAAGGTCAGCTTGCTCAGCGACCAACACCAGCCCGCCGCCTGCCGGACCTCGTCGCCGAATCCATCCGCTCCGCCGATGAGCACCGCGATGTCCCGTTTCCCGTGTATTTCAAATTCCGAGAGCTTCTTTGCAAGCGCGCGACTCGTCACCTCGGCGCCACGCTCGTCGAGCACGATTCGAAACATGCCCTTGCTCTTCTCCAGCAGCGCCGCGCCCTCCGCCGCGGGCGTCGCCGCTTTCACAAAATGGAGCTGCACCGGAGCGAACGGTTTTATCCGCCCGGCATATTCCTCGACCCCCAGCCGCGCAAACTCGAGGCGCGGTTTTCCGATGACGAAGAAGTTCCAGCGCACGCGCTACACCTCCGCCAATACGAAATCGAGCTGCCGCTTGTAGGCATCCACGCGGCTCACCCGCACGCGCAGTTCGTTCCCGAGCGAATAACGTTTCCGCGTTTTCCGCCCCACAAACGACAGCCGCACCGGATCGAACTGGAAGAAATCGCCCGGCAGCGTCTCGACGTGGATCAGCCCGGAGACCATCACGTCAGGCAGCTCCACCATGAGCCCCATGGTCCGCACATCCACGACCAGCGCCCGGAATTCCTGCGGCTTCGGCGACGCGAGCTGGCGCAGGAAAAACTCCATCTTCTTCAGCATCGTCGAGTCCTTCTCCGCATCCGCCGACACCCGCTCCGTCGTCGAGATGTGCGTCGCGATCAGCCCTAGCTCCTTCATGTCGCCCACCTTCTGCCGCGCCAGCGTCCGGTGCACGAGCAGGTCCGCGTAGCGCCGGATCGGGCTCGTGAAGTGCGTGTAGTTCACCTTCGCCAGCCCGTAGTGCCCGGCCGGCTTCGTGTCGTACGACGCCCTCATCAGGCTCTTCAGGAACTGCAGCTTGATCGCGTATTCCTCCGGCTTGCCCTTGATCGCCGCTAGGATCTTCTGCACCTCGCGCCGCTGCGTCAGGTCGCCCGCCTTGAATCCATAATTGCCCGCGAACTCCCGAAAGTCCGCCAGCCGGTCCGGGTCCGGGTCCTCGTGGATGCGATAGATCGCCGGCGTGTTCCGGTTCTTGATTTCCTTCGCCACCACTTCGTTCGCCGCGAGCATGCACTCCTCCACGAGCTGATGCGAAATGTCGTTCTCCACCTTCTCGATCCGCTCCGCGTGGCCCTCGTTGTCGAGCCACACTTTCACCTCGGGAAAATCCAGGTCCAGCGAGCCCTGCTCGAAGCGCCGCTTCCGCAGCACCGACGCCAGCTCCCACGCCACGTTCACGCGCTCGCGCAACTCGGGCGTCACGTCGATCGGCTCCGGCTTGGCATCCAGATGCACCTTGCCGCCACGCTCGTAGTTCGGCGTGGGAGGCACCGGCTCATTCTTCAAAATCGCATATGCCTGCCGATACGTGAGCCGCGCGGCGCTGTGGATCACCGTCTTGGAAAAGCGCGCATGGCGGATCTTCCCCACCGTGTCGAACTCGATGAACGCCGACGTCGTCAGCCGGTCCACCTTCGGTTTCAGCGAGCACACGCCGTTGCTCAGCCGCTCCGGCAGCATCGGGATCACGCGATCGGCCAGATACGTCGAGTTCCCGCGCAGCCGCGCCTCGCGATCCAGCGCATTCCCGGGCTGCACGTAATGCGACACATCCGCGATGTGTACGCTTAGCTTCCACCCATTGCGGATGCGCTCCACGTGGATCGCGTCGTCGAAGTCCTTCGCGTCATCCGGGTCGATCGTCACCGCCATCTGCTTGCGGCAGTCCTCCCGCTTCTCGATCTCCGCCGCATCGATCGTCTCCTCGATGGCATCCGCCGCGCGCAGCACCTCCTGCGGAAACTCCATCGGCAGATTGTGCTTCCGAATCACCGACAGCATATCCACCCCCGGCGCGCTCGCCGGCCCGAGCACCTCCACGATCTCCCCCTCGGGGTTCACCGTCGGCGTCGTCCACGGCTCCAGCTTCACCACCACCTTGTCCCCCACCTTCGCGTCCTTTGGCGGCTGCACGTAGATGTCGTGCCCGAGCCGCGAATCATCCGGCATCACATAGAAGAACTTTTTCGTGCTCTGCAGCGTCCCCACCACCTTGTCGTGCGCCCGCTTCAAGATCTTGATCACGCTCCCCTCCGGGCTCGCACCGCGCCGGGAGCCGCGCGCACCCATCTCCAGCCGGGCCACCACCCGGTCCCCGTTCATCCCCACGCCCATGTTCGCCGACGAGATGAACAAATCCTTCACCCCCGCCGCCTCATTGATCACATGCGCGTTCCCCCCCGCGTGCACCTGCAGGATGCCCGTCACCAGATCCGCCGCCTTCGGCAGGACGTAACGATCCTTCCGGATCAGCGCCACCAATCCGTCCGCCGCCATCTGATCCAGCACATCGCCCAGCGTCCGCCGCACCGCACTGTGCAGGTTCAGCTTCTTTGAAATGTCCACCTTATCGATAGGCCGATAGTCCGCGCGCCGCATCAGAGCCAGCACGCGATCCTTGATTGATAACTCACGCATCCCCCACCCCTACCTCATCCCAGCCCGCGTGACCATCCATTCCCCTCCAAATCCGCCGCCACACCTTGCGCCTTTCCCCACCGCGCCGTAAGTCCGACTCATGACCACCCGCGAAAAACAGGCCGCCCTCATCGAGCGATATTCCATCATCGAAAACACCCAGGAACGCCTCGCCGCCATCGTCTCCCGCGGCCGCAAATGGCCCGCCCCCGACGACGCCGATCGCACCGACGACCACCGCGTCCAAGGCTGCATCTCCCAGGTCTTCCTCGTCGGCAGCACCGATGCCGATCGCTGCCACTTCCGCATGGTCGCCGACTCCCCGCTCGTCCAGGGGCTCGCCGCCCTCCTCTGCGAACTCTACGACGGCGAACCCGCCGCCGAAATCCTCGCCGTCGAACCCGAACTCCTCGACGCCCTCGCCATCTCCCCCCAGCTCTCCCCCACCCGCCTCAACGGCCTCGCCAACGTCCGCCGCACCATCCGCGACTACGCCGCCGCCCACGTCGCATGATCTTCCGCGACGCCCACAATCACCTCCACGATCCCCGCCTCGCACCGCACCTCCCCGGCATCCTCGCTTCGCGAAACGTGCAGCTCGCCGTCGTCAACGGCACCCGCGAAGACGACTGGCCGGCCGTCGCCCGCCTCGCCGCCGAGCACCGGTGGATCATCCCCTCCTTCGGCCTTCATCCCTGGCACATCCCGCACCGCACCCCCGCCTGGCGCGACCGCCTCCTCCGCCAGCTCGATGCCCATCCCCGCGCCGGCATCGGCGAGATCGGCCTCGATCGTTGGGTGAAAGATCACGACCTCGCCGACCAAACGCTCGTCTTCACCGCTCAACTCGCCATCGCCGCCGAGCGCGATCTTCCCGCCACCATCCACTGCATCCAGGCATGGGGCGCCCTCTGGGACATCCTCCGCACCCATCCGCTCCCCGCCCGCGGTTTCCTCATCCACGCCTACGGCGGCCCGCTCGAAATGATGCCCGGCTTCGCCGAACGCGGCGCCTACTTCTCCTTCTCCCCCCACTTCCTCCACGAGCGCAAAGCCAGCCAGCGCGAGGTCTTCGCCGCCATCCCCGAAGAGCGCCTCCTCGTCGAGACCGACGCCCCCGACCTACTCCCGCCCGACACCCACAACCCCCACCCGCTCACCGACCCC
>JAYTDO010000430.1:0-9152 GCA_043735935.1 Chthoniobacteraceae bacterium | reverse complement strand
GTGGAAGAACTGATCAAGGGCATCACCGCAAAGACCAATTGAGCAGCCTCTTTTTTGTGAACCGCACCCAACCATTTGTGAAACGAATCAGTCCGCTCCCCGTCGCCGCGCTTTGCATCGCGCTGGTCTCCGCCTCGGCCCGCGCAACGATCGACGATGCATTGTCATTTGCCCTCGAAGCGGCGAGTCCTTACGTGAAAGAGGGCTTCACGGTGCGCGAAGATTACTGGGGCGGCGACCTGCCGACGAAGTCGACGAAAGCGATCGTCCATCAACTTTTTAAGGGAAATGAGTATTGGTTCTGGATGGGCACCGACGAGAAGGAGGCGAAAATCTCCGTCCATGTTTACGACAGCGATGGAAACCTCGCGGAGGTCGAAGCCTTCGATTCGTCGAAGAAACCCCACATGGCCGGTGCCCGTGTGACGCCGAAGAAAACGGGGTCGTATTATCTGATCGTCGAAATCGAAAAATCGCCACGGGAACGGACGACCTGGTCGCTGGCGTATGGCTTCCGCAGCTAGCGGCAGCCGCTGAATGAGCGAAGCCCAGACGCTGCAGTTTGAAAACGCCCGCGTGGTCGGCACGCTCTTCGCGAACGACCTAAAGCTGTTGAAGCAACTCGAGCGGGCGCTCGAAGTGAAGGTGACCACTAGGGAAGGCTGGATGAAGATCGAGGGCGAAGCGGATCGCATCGAACAGGCGCGCCGGGTCTTCGAGCAACTGGAGCGGGCGCGACGCAATGGTGTGCCGATCCGGCGCCACGAATTCCAATATGCTCTGCAGAACGTCGGGCGAACGGATGGCGAGAGCGGGCTGGCCGAGCTGAGCGATACGAAGATCGTTTGTTCGCCGAAACGCCCAGCCGTCATCCCCCGTACGCCAGGGCAAAGGAGCTATATTCACGCGATCCAGAGCAGCGACATGGTTTTTGGAATCGGGCCCGCCGGCACCGGCAAGACGTATCTGGCGATGGCCATGGCCGTCTCAGCCCTGAAACGCGAAGAGGTGGCACGGATCATCCTCACACGGCCGGCAGTCGAAGCCGGCGAGGCGCTCGGCTTTTTGCCTGGGGACCTGAAGGAAAAAATCATGCCCTACCTGCGGCCGCTTTACGACGCGCTGCACGACATGATCGACGCGGAGGAGCTTCAGCGAATGATGGAACGAGGCGTCATCGAGATCGCGCCTCTGGCCTATATGCGAGGTCGCACGCTGAACCGGTCATTTGTCGTGCTCGACGAGGCGCAGAATACGACGACCGAGCAGATGTTCATGTTTCTGACGCGGCTCGGCGCCGACTCGAAAGCCGTGATCACCGGCGACCAAACCCAGATCGATCTGCCGGCGAATAAACGCTCAGGGCTCGTCGAGGCGCTGCAGGCCCTGCGCGAAGTCGAGGGTATTGAATTCTGCCATTTTGGCGAGAGCGACGTCGTCCGCCACGGCCTCGTCCAATCCATTGTCCGCGCCTATCGGGTGCACCGGGGCGCCGGGCCGGCGGAAACTAAGCGTTGATTTTCGTTCCGACCAGTCGGAGCATTTTTGCCCAGCCCTTTCCATGCTCGGATTCTTAGAACGTCAGCGTCTTGTCAAAAAGGGCCTCGCCTCGTCGAAGCTTCGTCGGCGTCGTACGGAGAGCGAGGTCGTTCAAACTCTTGAGCACGGCATCATAGCAAAGATGGTCGTCTTTTTCGCCTTCACCACGGGGCTCTGGGCACTGATCTACTCCGAGGCCGGCGAACAGCCCGCGGAAAAGGGTGTCATCGCGCTTCTCATCTTCCTCACCGCGCTGGCGCAGCTTTGGATCAACCATCCCAAGACATTTGCGAGCAACTCCCGGCTGACACTGATGTTCAGCGTCTTCCTCATCCATCTCGCCGTGGTGAAGATCATCATGCTCACGGCAGACACCCAAATCGTGCGGACGGGTTCCGTTTTCCCCGGGCAGTTTAGTGGGGGAGAAAAGCAACAACTCTGGCGTCTGGCGTTGCCGTTCGCACTGGCGCCCCTCACGATTTCCGTCCTGCTCGGACGGAACCAGGGCCTTCTTGCAGCGACCTTTGTGAGCCTCTGGGGAGCGGTGATCCACCGGTCGATCGACGCCCATTTTCTCGTCATCAGCCTGATCACTGGATTCATCGCCGTCTTCGTCACCCTGCGAGTGCGGCGACGCAGCCGACTCATCCGCGCGGGGCTGTTCGTCGGGCTTGCGACGTGGATACTGGCGCTGATCTTCGGCTGGATCGGGCCGATCATCTGGGAGTCGGCCGGTGCGACAAATTGGCGGATGATCGGCTGGCAAACGCTCGTGGCGCTAGGGTCGTCGATCCTCACTGCATTTTTTGTCAGCGGTGCGCTGCCGGTTTTCGAAAGCCTGTTTCGCATCACCACGGACATCTCGTGGCTGGAACTCGCCGATCTCAACCATCCGCTCCTCAAGCGCATGATGATCGAGGCGCCCGGCACCTATCAGCACAGCCTCGTCGTGGCAAATCTCGCTGAGACCGCGGCGGAATCCATCGGAGCCAATGCGACCATGGCCCGGGTCTGCTCGTATTTTCACGACATCGGAAAGCTGATCAAACCTGATTATTTCACCGAAAACATGCGGCGGGATCGCAATCCGCACGATGACCTCGCGCCGACGATGAGCGCGCTCATCATCAGCGCCCATGTGAAGGAGGGCGTCGATCTCGCGCTCAAGCACGGGCTCAACCAGCAGATCATCGACGTCATCCAGCAGCACCACGGCACGACCACGATTTTCTATTTCTACAAGCGCGCGCTCCAGCAGCAGGAGGATCAGCGGGCGGGGGGCAAGATTATGAATATTCGCGAGGAAGACATCCCGGAAGTTCGTGAAGAGAGTTTTCGTTATCCAGGCCCGAAGCCGCAGTCGCGCGAGTGTGCGATCATCAGCCTCTCGGATTGCATCGAGAGCGCGTCGCGGAGCCTGGAGCGAGTCACGCCGCAAAAGATCGATCAGCTCATCACAGACATAATCCAAAAGCGCCTGATCGACGGTCAACTCAAGGAATGCGACCTGACCATGCGGGAACTCGAGATCCTCGGGGAAAGCTTCAAGTTTACGCTCCAAAGCATGATGCACACACGAGTGGCTTACCCCACGGACCGGGCGACCGAACGGAACGACACGCCTGTGCCGGCGAGCAAATCGACGCTTCCGATCTCCGCTGCATAGATGCGGAAACGCGCGCTAAAATCCGCGGTGAATCGGTGTAATATCGGCTAATCACTCAGGATGAAGAAAGGTTTCACCTTCGCAGTGCTCGCTGTGATGGCCACCCTCATCGCCGGCTTCGTCTTTGGATTGAAGAAGCCTTCGACTCACGATGTGCCGATCGCCAGCGGGCCGCCGTCCAGCGAAGAGAACGTCCTCCGGGAGGCGATCCAGGTGCCGACGGAGGGTGGAGCCGACGCTGCAGATACGGTGGAAGTGCGGCCTGTTCTTGGCTCGAAGATCGAACTGAAGCGGGGAAAACTCGCGTGGGAAGAGAGAATCGAAAACACGCTCAATTCGGAAGAATTGAGTGAGCCAGCCAAAGCCAGGCAGCTCTTCACGATGTTGCCAGCGCTGCCTGAACACGGTCTGACGACCGCCGCCGAGGAGGCTGTTAAACGCGTGCCTGACTCCGAATACAACACGGTGGCGCTGCCTTTGATGATTAACCCCCAGACACATGGGCTCGTTCAAAGCGTGCTTTTCGCCGATCTGATGGAGAGACCCGACGTAGTGACGATGCCAGCGCTGTTGCGGATCGCCCAGATTCCGAATCACCCATACGCGCGGTTTGCGCTCGATAACTTGAATCTTCTACTGGATCGGGATTTCGGAAGCGACTGGCCGAAATGGGACGCGGAAATCCGGCGCTCGCTGGCGACGGGTAAATAAACTCAACGAACGATCAACTCCGTCTTGGAGCCCGAGTGCGGAAGCGTGAGGTGCGCCACGCCGGCTATTCCAGCGCCGGTCGCGGTGATTTCATAGTCGCCAAGAAATCCCCTGAGTTGGGCGCGTCCGTCCTTGTCGGCTGTGAGCGTTTGGTCAGTCCACCACGTCTTTTGCGTGAGGGTTTTCCACACTTCGCCAGCCGGCCGCAGAGACCAATCGGCGCGGTAAAATGCCGCGTTGGGAATCCAATGCCGTTTTTCCCAAAATCCCCAAACCAGAACGCCGCCGATGCTCGGGTGGCTAAACATCATCGACAAAAAATCCCGCATGTAGTCCGCCGCGAGTTGTTCGTCGATGGTGTTGATGTCGAGTTCCGTGATCTGGATCGGGAGGCCGAGCGTTGCAAAACGGTCGAGGATTTCGCCAAGTCGCGGGATCGGCGTCAGGTCCTCGGAAAAGTGGCTCTGGATGCCAATTCCCCCGAGCGGCGCACGGACATCGAGCAGGGACTTGATGGTATTGAAGTAGTGATCCTGATGGGCGGTGTCGCGGCCGCCGCTCGCGAGGATGCTGTAATCGTTAATATCGAGGCGCGCCGACGGGTCTACGGAGGCAGCAATCCGGAACCAATCCCCGAGTATACCGTCACCGAGAATTTTTTGGAGATCGGTATTAGTGAACGGCTCGTTGACGACATCCCACTCGGGGCACAAGCCACGCATCGCGGAGAGTTCGTCGACAATGTGGCTTTCGACCGCCTTCTTGATCGCATTTGGATCGCCGTCCAGCACGTCGCGAATGCTTTGCGGTAAATTCATTTTACCGGGCCAAACGAGGCAGTGTCCCCGCGTGGAAATCCCGTGTTCCTTTAACCATACGACCGCCTTCAGGCCCGGCTCGCGATCCTTTTCCCAATTGATCCATTTGAGATCATTCTCGATGACGGCCTTGTTGAAGTCCGCCAAAAGAATGCTGCGGTAATTCTCGGAGTCGGGGTCCGTGCCCAGGAGTTGTCGGGCATCGACCGCCGTCCCCCACCCAAAGGCGTGACGAAGCTGCCTGACCCGAACCTGCGCCCCCGGAATTTTTTGGCCCGCCGCGTCGACGACGCAGATTTCCATGTCTGCCTTGCGGAGTTTTTCGATGCGTTCTGCCGCGGCGCTACGCCACGAAGCGCCCGCCTCACGGCCACTGTAAGTGGAAGGCATATATGGAAGCGTTGAGCGATCGATACCGCCGTAATCAACGACTGTAATATCGGCGATCTCGATGACCTGTGGATCATATCCGCACCGGAAAAGAACCTGAGCGGTTCCCGCGACGAGTTCCCCATTCACCGTGAATGGGACATAATACTTCGTCCACTCGCGCGTGAGGGCGACGGGAAAGGTCGCGCTTTTCGTATACGGCGGGCGAGCCAACTCGAAGCAAAACTCGGTTCTAGCTTCGTCAGACCCTACCCGCATTTCCACTCCTCGCGCCCAAAATGTGGCGAGAAGGGAATCACCATTTGCGACGGAGCGGACGATTTTTGCTCCATACTGAAATGCATACGGTGTCGCCGGACGCGTCGTCGTTCTGATCTGCTGCGCGATGCGGAAAGCTTGCCCCTCGACCGCCACCTCCCGAGCCGTACCCGCATTGCCCGTCAGGTGAAAATCACCGGAAGAAACAAGGCCGGGAGCCCCAGATGGCAGCGCCGCCAATCGACGCTCCATTTCCACGGCGGCGCCCTGTGCGAGCAGCGATCCCGGCAGCGCGATCAGGATCGCGAGCAGCAGCCTCATTGGTTCGTCGTTGACGAATACCTCTCGAGAAATTCGGCGGCCAGCGCTTTGTAGGCGGTCGCTCCGAGTCCGTTGGGCTCGTATTCGAGGATCGGCTTGCCGTGACTGGGCGCTTCGCCCAAACGAACGGTGCGGGGGATAACTGTCTTGAAAACATCCGCGCCAAAATGGGACTGCACTTCGGCGATCACCTGTTGCGCGAGATTGTTGCGCATGAACATCGTCATCAAGATGCCGCCGATCTTGAGGTCGGGATTGGCCCCGCTGGCGCGTATCTGCTGCACGATGTGGACGATCTTCGACAATCCCTCCAGGGCAAAGTATTCGCACTGAAGCGGGACGAGCAGTTCATCCGCAGCGGCAAGGGCATTGGTCATCAGGATTCCGAGCGAGGGCGGACAATCGAGAATCACAAAATCAAAGGTCACATCGTCCCTCAGCGGCTGGAGGGCGCTCCGAAGGCGGGTTAGGTGATCGTCTTTTCGCGCAACCTCGATCTCGGCCCCGGCGAGATTGATATCGCCAGTGATCATCCAGAGGTGATCCCAGCGAGTGGGAACTACCATGCGCGCGACCGAACCGTCGCCCAGCAACGGACCGTAGATGCTGTGATCTTCGATCGGCTCAAGGCCAAGCGCACTCGTCGCGTTTGCCTGAGGATCGAGATCGATGAGCAACACACGCGAACCTCGGGCCGCGAGGCACGAAGAGAGGTTCACTGCGGTGGTGGTCTTGCCGACGCCGCCTTTCTGGTTCGCGATGGCGATGATTTTCATGGGCGCGCGAGTGTAGGGGTGCAGCGGCGTTTGGAAAGTGCAGAAGCGCAGAGATATTCACTCCATGCTTGCGCGGATGCCGGTGCTCTGGCCCTTTGCGCGAGATGATCGAATTGACAGAGCGCCTCCTCGCCGATGCCGGCGGCTGGCAAGCCATGAAGGAAGCCCGATCGATGCACGAAATGGGACGAGTCATCGAGGCTACCTGGGTTGCGCCGACGCTCTCCGGTCGCGTCCGCTCGGGGGACACAGAATACCGGACGGGGTTGCGTATCCTTTCAAAGTCTAACGTCGAAAACTTGTGCACCTGCCGTGACGCCAGGCAGCGGGGAATCGTATGCGCCCACGCGCTCGCGGTCGGGCTCGCGGTGCTGAAGCCGCGTCCCATTTCCAGCCCGTCACCTGTGCGCCTCAACTCCGTAGAAGCCGAACCCAGCTTGGAATTTGCCGACGACGGCGAACCGCTGCAACTCGCGGTGGTCTTCGCTCCGAATCTTCCGGCAACGTGGGAAAAGAACGCCGTGATGGTTGGTGTTGAGGCGATTACATGCGGGCGAAGGGTGCTGCTTTCGGCGGTTGATCCGCGCTTGCGATATCGAGCGTCGGAGGACGACCGCCGACTGATCGCGCAGTTCGTCCAGGCCAACGGAGGCGCTCTGCCCGGATTGCTGATGCTGCCGCGGTTCATGTTTTTGGCGATGCTGAGCGCGTTGGATGGCCATCCACGGGTCACTTTGGGTAAAAGCATACCGGTCGTTATTTCGAGGGCTAGCATACCTCGTCCGGAGTCGCCGCCATCGGATGCTCATATCCTTGCCGAGGGCGCCGAATCCTGGCTTTTCCGCGGCCATTCAATTACCCGGATTCACTCCGTCGAAGCGGCGATATCCGCGACGGAAAGTCCCATCGGCGACGCCCGGGAAGCGCCCGACTTCTACCTCAAACTCGAAGGATCGCTGAATCATCTCACCGCGGAAATCGAATCGCGCCAAGGCGACCGTCGCCGAACACTCGGGGACCCCAATCACCCCGCCGACGGGCTCGCCATCGGCCGCCTCGTCAGCGCGGGATTTACCATGCCGGGAAGAGACGGGGCGATGGTTCTCAAAGGAGAGTCGAGAATTCTTGCCTTCTTCGCTAGCGAGTTACCGCGCCTTCAACGGGAATGGAAAGTCACCATCGGTGCACGTTTCGAGCACGTCACTCGCGACATCGAGCGGATCGCGCCGCGATTTGAGGTTCGCGGCAGTGGCACCAATTGGTTCGACCTCAGCGTGGAACTCGCCACTCCGTCAGGTGAACGTTTTTCACCAAGCGACCTCCAACGGGTCCTCCAAGGCGGCCAGCGGACGGTAAAACTCAAGAATCGAAAAGTGGCCGTCTTCGATACGGGAATGCTGGATGAATTCCAGAATGTGCTCCGCGACTGCGATCCGAGCCAAAACCAACCCGGTTTATACCGAGTGGGCAATCGACACGCGGCCTATGTTGCGGGTTTTGCGAGCGAGCAGGGGAGCACGATCGCTGCACCGCCTGCATGGCAGAGTTTTGTAAATCGAGCGTGCGAAACAGACAAGATCGCTCCAATTCCTTTGGGAGCTTTACATGAGACGCTTCGACCGTATCAACGCCAAGGTGTATATTGGCTTAACTTTCTTATAATCCATTGCTTGGGTGGACTTCTTGCGGATGAAATGGGTTTAGGAAAGACGGTCCAGATTTTAGCCTTACTCCGCACCATTCGTAAAAAGGCAATCGTCATTTGTCCTTCATCCCTAGTCTTCAACTGGCAACGAGAAGCGCAGCGCTTTGCACCGGAGCTGGTTACAAACTCCATCGTTGGGTCCGAACGGGATAAACAGTTGAAGGCAAGTTACGCTGACAGCGATTTACTGATCACTAGCTACGCCCTTTTGCGTCGCGATCTTGAAATGTATCGAAGCCTCGAATTTGACATCGCCGTCCTTGACGAGGCTCAGCACATCAAGAATCCCGACAGTCAAAATGCACAATCCGCAGGGTGCCTGCGGGCCCAGCACCGCCTGGCGCTGACGGGGACGCCAGTGGAGAACTCAGTGCGTGATCTTTGGTCGCTGATGAATTTCCTGATGCCGGGCTACCTCGGGACACACGAGGACTTTCGGGAGCGTTACCAACGCGGGATCGAAACCGATCCAGGCGGTGCTGAACATCGCCGCCTGATTCAGCGAATCCGACCATTTATCCTTCGGAGGACTAAAGCGAATGTGCTTTCGGAATTACCGGAGAAACTAGAACAAGTCGCATATTGCGAGCTATCTACGGAACAAGCGTCAGTTTATTCGGATCTGCTGGTGGCGACCAAACGCAAGGTGACGGAGCTTTCCGCCGAGCGGAATCAAGGCCGAGCCCGGATGGTGATGCTGACCGCATTGCTACGACTCCGACAAGCATGCTGTGATCTCCGTCTCCTTCCGGGAAATGAATCTGATTCAGAGTCGGTATCCGGGAAAACAGAGATGCTGCTCGAACTGCTTTCGGAAGCTCAAGACGGCCAACATCGGGTTCTGGTTTTTAGTCAGTTCGTTGGGATGTTAAGCCTGCTGAAAGATGCTCTTTGTGCGGCCGGAATTGAGTATTGCTACCTCGACGGGCAAACAAAGGATCGAGCAGCCGAGGTGGACCGGTTTCAAA
>JAYTDO010000429.1:0-1928 GCA_043735935.1 Chthoniobacteraceae bacterium | reverse complement strand
CTTTCCGCCGAGGATGAGGTGATGGTGGAATATGCACGCATGGCGCTGATGGCGCTGACGCGTGAAATCGGCAGTTCGATCGGATTTTACGAAGGACGCCGCGAAGAGATGATCTCGCAGATCTGGGTCTCCGGCGGACTCGCGCGGAATGCGACCTTGCTCCGGCTGCTCGGCGAGGAACTGCGGATGCCATGCCAGCCGTGGGTCGCGCTCGACCGGTGTGAACTGAATGTTTCCTCAACCCAAAAGGCGCAGCTTGCGGAGGAGATGCTGGACTACAGCGTCGCCTGCGGAGCCGCCGCCCAACTTCTCAACGCCTGAACGACCATGGCCCTACGCATCAATCTCTATCACGAAGTCCTCCGCGCGAAGCGGCAGAAGCAATACGATCCGCTGAAGCTCTCCATGCTCGGCCTCGGCGTGGTCGCCGTCGCCATGGCCGGATTCTACGTCGTGCAACTGAAGCGGACGAGCGACATCCGCTCCGCTTTCAGCGCGCAGAAGGCCGAGTTTGAAAGGCTCAGCCCGCAGCAGAAGGCGGCGGAAAAAAAGGAGATCGAGCTGAACAGGCAGATCGATCTTGCGGCGCCATTCACGAAGCGGATGGAGAAGCGCGTCCAGTGGGCGCCACTCTTTGAGAACGTCATGGCCACGGTGCCTCCGAACGTGCAGATCACGAGGCTGGTCTGTGATTCCGGCCGTGAAAAATCAGGCGCAAGCCAGATGAACATCGAGGGAATCGCGGCGGACATGGAGCCCCGGAATGTCGCGGAAAATCTGCGCAAAGCCGTCGCCGAGCGGGTCGCCGCGAAGTATCCGAATGCCACGGCGACCTTCCGAAATCTGGATGACAGCCCTGAGCACCCCGTGGTGAACGGCAAACGCGTGCCGGCCGTGGTGTTCTCCATCAACGTGACTTTCAAGACCGAGATCGAGCCGCCCGCACCTGCGGCACCGGCCAAGCGGGCACCCAAGAACGAAGTCGCCACACTATGAAACTCAGCAAGGATCAGATTCAAAAGATTGCCCTCGGGGGGATGCTGTTTGTCGGCGTCACGTACTCCTATTTCGAGTTTCTGCTCGGCCCGCTCAGCGCCGGTCGTGAGCAGGCAAAACGGGAGGGAGCGGAACTCACTCCGAAAATTGCCGCCGCGCATGCGCAGATCGAAAAGACCAAGGGGATCGAGGCGAAGGCGCCGGAGTCCCAGCTCCTGATCGATCAGGTGAATGCGATGATTCCCCAGGGTTCGCCGATCGCCTGGGTCCCCACCGAGCTTTCGGAACTTTTCAAACGCGAGGGCATCGCGAAGTCCACCGCCCGCATGTCGGGCGAGCCGGCGGAAAAGGAGCTCACAGGTTTTGGAAAATACGCGTGGGCTGTCGAGCTGCCGAGCGTGGAGTTCATCACCTTTGCCAAGGCGCTCGCCGTGCTCGAGAACGAGCAGCCGCTCATGGAGATCCAGAACATGGAGATCGATGCGGGGCGCAGTGACGTCCAGTTCCAGCACGTGTCCATCAATCTGCATAACATCGTCCGCCAATGAAACTGACCCCGCTATTTCTCACCTTCGCAGCCATCGCCATCGCGGGAGCTGCGCATGCCGAGCCGGACAAGGCGAAGCGCTACGAGCTGAAGAACCGCTCCGCGTTCCATTCTGGCGAGGACGCAAGGATTCCCTTCTGGCCGATTGGCTTTCAGCGGCCCGGCAAGGGCGGCGGCACGGTCGCGGCCACGGTGATCGTGGCTCCGAAAATCCAGCTCGAGCCGAGGCATTTCAATGTCACGAGCATCCTTCTCGGCAATCCGGCGCTCGCGACGATCAACGGACGTTCATTCGGCGAAGGCGAATTCCTGCCCGTGATCTGCGGCAGCGAGCGTCTGCGTGTCGTCGTGAATCGCATCGGTGATGGCTTGGTGACGCTGGGAT
>JAYTDO010000428.1:0-12858 GCA_043735935.1 Chthoniobacteraceae bacterium | reverse complement strand
GTTTCCGCCGATCGCGTTGTACATGAATTCGGTGATCCGGAGCCCACGCAGCAGTGCGAGTCCGTTGGCGTATCCGGGATCGCCGGTGCCATTTGCGATGCCGCGCGTGGGCAGTTCGTAAAAGGCGAGTGTGCCGCTCCCGTCGCGGCCCTGCGAATGGTCGGTCGTCTGAGGATAGAACTGCACGAAGTCGAGTTCTCTGCCTGTCGCGTCGAGCAGCGCGATGTTCTCCTGCTGGGCATCGAACGAAAACGCAAGGTGGCCCGGGCCCGCCGAGGTGTCGCCGTCGGCGGTGAAACTCGCGAACCCGTTCGCAGCGATGAACGACAACGCCGGGAAGACGTGCGCGGTGGGATCGCCCACGCGATTATCGCTCACCCGCAATCCCGTGAGACTCACGGGAAGCGCGCTGGGATTCGCGAGTTCGAGCCAGTCGCTTTGGTAAAGCACATCGCCGCTCGCCAGCCACTCGGTGATTCGGACCACGCTCGGATCGCCGAGGCGCGCCGCCACATTCGGTGCGCCCGGCGTGGGCGTGCACAGCGTCCATAAGTCGCCGCTACCGACACGCCCGATCGTGAGGTCCGGGATCTGGTGTCCGAAGGAAACCGAGTCGGCCAGTTGCGCGCCGTTGTAGAGCAGGACTTGATCGCCGTCCTTGTCCAGAAAGACAGCGGTAGTGGCGCTCGTGAGCGTGAGGTAACCATCCGCAGGTAGGATGGTGTTGGCAGGAATGCTAAATTTTGCGGGGACAAGCGGATCGTCGGTCAGCGTCCAGCCGCCGATATTGACCGATGCCGCACCCGCGTTGTGGAGTTCGATGCTGTCGGCCAGGGTCGCACTGTCGGCCATGATTTCGCTAAGGCGGATGAGCGGGCTCGAAAGATTCACCGTCCACGTCCGAACCGTCGGATCGGCTTGGGGAAGATTCGCGGCCGTCCGTGCGGGATCGGCGTCCTGCCAGTTTCCTGCAGGGTCCTGGCCGAGCACCTGGAGGGTGTGCGCGCCGGCCGCCAGGCTGTTCAGCGAAAGCGTGGCCTGCCGCACGGTCGGACTCGCCGTACGAGGAAAGGCAAGGCCAGTGCCGATCGTGACGGGCGCACTCCACGCGCCGCCATCCAATCGCCATTTATACGCGACCATGCCGGGACCACCGACGGTAAAATTCGCGTTCGTCGCCGCAGTCTGCGCGTTTGGTCCACCGAGGATGTAAATCCACTCCGGCACGGTCGCGCCGTAATCGAGCCCGCCGGGCGCCGTCGCGCGAGCCGGCGAATTGAACTTGAGCGCGTAGTTCTTCCCCGCCTCGCTGACGAACTGCGGATCGCCCGGCGCGACGTAGCTACCCAACGCGGTGAACCCGCCCGGATGTTGCGTGCCACCGGAATACGTGCCCGTGACCGGTCCAACCGAGTTGTCGGTGATGTTGTTGATGTAATTGTTCACCGCCTCGAGCTTGCTCGTCGTCCCACTCGGCAGATCCGCCCACGTGACAATGCGCGGCATATTGTGGAAAAGGTTGTAGCCGACGTACGCGCCGTAACCGGCCTGCGGCGCGGTGTCGTCGGGGACAAACATGTTGATCGCCGAGCACCGCACATCCTGGGTGAAGGGTGCGACCGGCGGCGTCGAAGCGTAGCTGAAGTCGGCGTGGTAGTTCGCGATCGTGTTGTGCTCAAAGATGGTCGCCGTGCCGACTTTGCAGTTGATCATGTGATCCATGTCGAAGGCGACATTGCGCACGACCCAGATGCTCGTGCCGCTGCCTTTGTCGCCGGAGCTGATGCCGTTCGAATAACCGCGATCATTCGTCCAGATATCCTTGTGGCCGCGCTCAAAGACGTTCGATGCGACGTAGGCGTCGCCGCCGAGGTCGATATGCTCGTCACCCGTGAGGCCGTAGAAATAGTTGTATCGGCAATCGAGGATGGTGCTGCGCCCGAGCACTCCGGCATCGGCGTCAAAGACATCGTTGTGGCCCTTGTTCCCATAAAAGCTGTTGTACCAAACGCGGAAAACGCCACCGTTGGGCATGCCGTCGGTGTAATTGGCGTTGGCGGGGAAATTCGCGTTCGCGATCTTTAGCGGCTCCGCAATGTTATCGAGGCTGTAAGCGACTGGATTGTCGTTGTTGTCCGCCGCATCGAACGGATCGACAAAGGTCGAGTATTGAACCTGAAGGGAGCAGTTCTCGCCGTAGACCTGCCGCAGGTGCGTGCCGAGGAAGATGCAATGATCGATCAGGGCCTCGGCGCGGATGATGCCGAGCGAACCGGTGTTTCCGGCTGCGACCGCGGGCTGCGCGTTGATAAACCGGCAGTAGCGAAATTCGTTTCCGGTAATGGCCGGCCCCGTCGTCGAACCCGTGACGACGACACCCGCCCATTTCGGCGGACCCGTCTGCGTTCCTGTCACGATCGGATCGGCGTCGCCCACGGCCACGGTGCCGGGGACATGCGAGAACACGACGTGCCCGCTTTCGGTCCCGAGCGCCTTGATCGTTCCGCTGACGCTGAGCTTTTTATTCTGGTCAAACTGCACGCTCACGCCGGGATTGATCACCAGGGTGGAGCCGAGGGGGATCATCGTGTCGCCGATGATGTGATACGGCGCGCCCGAAGTCGTCCACGTGATCGTCGCGGGCGCCGCAGCGCCGCCCGTGTACGGAAGCGCGCCCATGTCCGCTCGCGAACCGTCGGCGTCCAGCGGTGAGGCCGAATCACCGGTATCGCGCGCGGGCGATGCGGCGGTGAGATGGTAGTCGTTCGTGCCCGCGGAGACGAACAGAGGATCTGTCGCGATATTGCCGGTGCCCGGCCACGCGAATGCCGCGCCGGTATCGTAGAGCAAGTCGCTGTAAGTCACGACCGTGTTCGCCGCCGAATACGGCGCATCGATGAGCACGGGTTGTTGCGCGATGACGACGCAGTTTTTGGCGAAGACCGCCAGCGTCGCCGCGGCATTGCTCTGCCCAGCTTTGTTCTGGGTGTAAAAGCCCGTACTCGCGGTGTCCGGATCGCCACCGTTCACGCCGCCCGTGTATCCCCACGGAGCGATCATGCTGTCATGGTTCTCGCTCACGATCGTCACGTTGGTCGCGTTGACCGTGCGGACATCGGCATTCTGGCTCTTCATCGCGATGCCTTTGTCGCAATGGATGATTTGCGTATTGGAAATGGTGAGGTCGTTGTTCAACAGCGAGAGGCCTTTGTCCCATCCCTCACGAAGAATGCTGTCCACGACGGTCAACGGACCGGCGAGATTATCCATCACGTCATCTCCACAGCGCGCAAAGACCGAGCGACGCACGACCACGCTCCGACCCGAACCGTTGTGAATATAGAGGCAGTCCTCGTCGTTCGAGAGCAGGTCGTTGCTTTCGCGGTAGTCGGGTAGGATGTGCTGGATGTTCGAGTCTTCGCAAAGCAACGATCCGCCGTCCTCGATTTCCGGCCCCGTGATCATACGCTCGATGAGCGATCGCTGGATGACGAGATTGCAGATCCCGCTCGAATAAATCGCCTTGGCCGGTCCGTCCGCCATCGTGCTGTCGAGGAACGAAACGTTGGAAGACGCGACGCGAAGCATCGGCCCCTTCGAGGTGTGGCCCACACCAGTCGTGTGTCCGGCGTGGTTGAGCAGCGTGTAGTTAAATGTGCTCGGTTGCGCGCTGCTGAACGAGAATCCGCCCCAGCGATCCGTGGCATTAAAGGCGGAGATCGTGACTGGATTTGCCAGCGTGCCCTGTGAGTTAAACGTGCCGCTGACGATGATCCGCTTGCCTGCACTGCTGCCCGCCGTCGCATCGCCATCGACGAGCACAAGCGTGCCGGCGGCGATGTTCAGCGTCGAACCGACCGGCACCGTTACATCTCCCGTGACGTGAATCACACCGCTCCACGTCGTCGTGCCGGCCGCGAGCGTTCCAGCCGCCGTGGTGATCGCCGGCGATGCCCCAAGGGAGGTGATCGCCTTCTGCGCCGCGAAGCCCGCGCCAGTTGCGGTCAGCGTAAAAGTGCCGGGGGCCGCAGAGGGATAGTCCGCCTGGAGTTTAAGGTCGAAAGTGACATCGCTGCTGGCGTTGTCGTGCTGGTGGACTTCGACCGCGATGGTGTTCACCCCATTGTGCAGGAGGTTTAGCGGGACAGTGAACCCGCTCGTGGCATTATCCGCTGCCGTGGCGACGCCTTGGTAATTGGCATAGCTCGTCAGCGTCGCCGCCGGATCGAGATTGCTCGTGCGCAGGATTTGCGTGCCGTTCACATACACGACCGCGCCGTCGTCGTATTTCACTTCGCCCGTCACGCTCGCGAGTACGTTCACGTCGGCGATGGTGAAAGTGTTGCGGAAAAGGTAGCTCGGCCCGGCCTGCGGATTGGCCGCGACCGTGTCGTAGTCCACTTCGACGAATGCCTGGTTTTCGTCGTTGTCGCCGTAGCCCGTCTGCGTCGTGCGTGTGACCCACGTCGAATCGTCGAAGCCCTCGTTTTTCCAAGTCGCGCCGAAATTCGTGATGAAAGTCGCGAGCGTCGTGGAAGTGAAGTCGGTCTTCGTTTTCCAAACCGAACCACCGACGCCGCTGACCGTGGCCGTGGTGCCCGTTCCGCCGGTGCCGTAGTTAAAGAAGACTGTCGCAGCCTGCCCGCCACCGCCACCCGCGGTGACCAGCGCGCTGCCGGAGCCGTTGTAAAGCGGCACCGTGGGCAGCGTGATGCCCGCGACGTTCGAGGTGAGCGTGACGGTCGTATCCCAAGCAGTGCGATCGAGATTCCCCGCACCATCGAGTTGATCAACACGGACAAGGAACGGCTTCCCGGGAATGTAGCTCGAAGGGGCGAAGACGCGCAACGAGCCCGCGCTCAACGTCCCCGAAATCGTCGTGCCGCCCACCGCGCCGTAGAACACATCGGCGCTCAACGACTGGAGCACGTTCCCGCTCCCGTTGATCTGGTCCCGGAAATTCACGACGACCTTGTTCAACCCCGGCCTCAGCACACCGCCGCCGCCAACGGGCAGGACGATTTTCCACGAACCCGCCGCGTCCGTGCCAGACGGACGGTAGAACCACTGGCCGAGCACCCCGTTGATGGTGACGCTGTAGGTCTTTGCCACGTTGAACGTCCCGCTGATCGTCGCGGAGCCGTCATTCGTGCGAAAGTAACCCTCGCTCGTATTCGCAACGCCCGTGGTCACCGCGATCGAATAAGTCTGTTGGATCTGCGCGAGCACGTTGGCCCGGCGCGCAGCGATGAACGCCTTGACGTCCGCGATGGAATCGCTCGGAGGCGCCGCGGTCGCATTCGTCGCCGGCACCCATCCCGCCATGATCTGGTCGATGATCGGATCGATCGTCGCAGAATTAAACCACGTATCGAGACCTTCCAACACCGCCGCATAGTAGCGCGGTGCGAGTTGCGGGTGGCTGAAAAAGCGAGAGAGACCCAGCACGCCAGTTCCGGCGTTGGTGGTGCCAAACGAAAAGTCGTAACTGAAGATCGACCGCGTGACGGGATTCCCCGACCCGTTGCCGATATCGAATACATCATCCAGATCGTGTGGGATGAATTTGAACCGCGGATCAAGCACCCCTCGATAAAGCGACATGTCGTCCGCTCGCCCGCTCTGCATTCCGCCCTCCTGATTGCCGATCAACGCATCCGTGGCGAGATGACGAAATGCCTCATCGATATCCAGCACCGAACTCAGCGCTGCGACATAATCGGCGTCAGCGATTGCAGGTTGTGCGCCTGTACCGCCGGTCGCCGGAGCGCTGACGATTTTGCAAAAATTCGCCAGGTCGCTGTAATCGTTGGCGTCCTGATTCGTCTCCTTGATGAAGGTATCGCTGTAGGCCACCGGATCCGTGCCCTCGTAACGGAACTCACCCGAACCGCGATTTCCGCCCACCACACCCGTGTCGGGTCCGGGCGCGTGATCATCGAGCCGGTAAAAATTCCCCTTCGGATCGTTTGGGTAATGGTTCGAGGCCCAATCGCTCCCGCGGCCTTCGAGGCGCACGTAGCGGCTATACATCAGAGCCCCGCTTTGAGCCAGATTCGTCCCATTCACGCGGACCTGTACGATGGCGGTATCCTGCGGCGCGATGCCTGCGCGGGCGAAAAGCGCGCTCCCGAGCGCCTGAGAGTATGGATACTGGCAGTTGATCTGGATCGTCGCGCGCCCGTTCCAGCGGTCGTCATTGCGAAAGTTGACGTGAAAGTTATTCGGAGGACCCAGCGCCGATCCGAAGCCGCGATTGCGGAACCCCGCATTGTAAACCGTTTTGATGCCCGTTCCGTCCTGCGAGATGAACGTGCCGTTCATCGTGGCCTCGGACTGCTCCTGCCCGCTCGTGCTGCCGATGGTCGCGAGTTCGGCACGCTCCGCGTTCGTGAGGATGAAGCGGTAGATCGGCTGGTTGCCCGCGACGGTGAAGTCCGAATTCGCGTCAAAGGAAGCCTCCACTTGAACGAGCGCATTCGTGACCTGCCCGAAAGTCTCCGGCGTCACGCCCGGATCGCCCGTCCGCGCGGGCGCCGGCCACGTGCGGGTCAACGTGCCATCCGTCGCCGAGATATACCATTCGATCACCGCCAGATTCGCCTGCGCGGGGATCGTCGCTTCCACGTCGCCATCCCCATCGGTATCGAACATGGCGATCGAGTTAAAAGTGCCCGCACCATCGAGACGCCAGAACAACATGGCCACGGCACCGGGCGCTTCGTCCTCCAAATTGCACGACACGACGATCGGGGTCGCCGGCGTCGGGATTTCCGGCCGATGTTTCACATCCTTGATGAGCGGCGCGATATTCGTCGCCGCCGCTGAATTCGCCGCTCCGGGCGAGCCTCCGACCGCGGCGCTCACGGCCCAGTTTTGCCCGCTCCCGTTTCCGAGCGCCGGATTGCGGAGTTCGATCGTCTTTCCACCACCATCCGCGTCGGTGAACCAGTCCCAACCCTTATGGGAAAAGCTCAGCGCACCGCGCCCACGCACCGCCCACTCGCCTTGGTCGGAATACGTGACGTCGTTTACCGTCTGCCCGAGCGCATCCGCGAGGCGGATCGTCTCGCCCGAGCCACTCAGCGTCCCAGTCCAGCCGCCAACCAACTGCCCGGCATACCCCGGATGCGCCGCTTGAAATGCAGCCACGTTTGCCGCGACCACCAGATACGCGCCCGGCGCCATGGTGGTCGCCGGAGGCATGGTCAAATTAACGCCCTTGGTGAGTTTCCAGCCCGTGAGATCCACCGCGCTGGTCGAGTCATTGTACAACTCCAACCATTCGAGGGCCGTATTCTCCGGCAGGGTCGCCGGATGATACATGATTTCGTTGATGACAGGCGCCGCACCCGCCCGGGCGAGGGCACAGATGACGGTCAGGCTGGCAATGATGAGGGGACGACGAATACGCATGGTTTGGGGGGCTGGGGGGGGCGGCTGGGGGCGGGGGGCGAAACCATACGCAATCCAGAACTTCCCGCATCCCAAAATTTGCCACGCGACCGTAACAAACGACCGTCGCGATTGACTCCACTCGCCCACCACGCATCATCCCGCGCCTCACCTTTCCCATGATCGAAAAGCACGTCCTCAAAATCGTCCAGGAACTCAAGCTCCAGCCCCGCCAGGTCGCCGCTACCGCGATCCTGCTCGAAGAGGGCGCCACGATTCCGTTCATCGCCCGTTACCGAAAAGAAAAGACCGGCGAACTGGACGAGGTCGTGATCATGACGATCCGAGATCGGCTGGAGCAACTGGAGGATCTCGACAAGCGGCGCGAGTCGATGGTGTCTTCGCTTGATGAACGAAAGCTGCTGACCGAAACGCTCCGCGCGAAGATCGACGCAGCGGAGACGATGACAGCGCTGGAGGACATCTATCAGCCTTTCCGCCCAAAGAAAAAAACGAAGGCTTCGATCGCGCGCGATTTGGGCCTCGAGCCCCTCGCCGACATCCTGTGGGCGCAGGAGGCAGCAACCGACCCGACGGCGGCTGCGCTCCCGTTTCTCGGCACAGAGATCGAAATCGACACGAAGAAATACAGCGTGCCGGATGTCGCGGCCGCCCTTGGCGGTGCGCGCGACATTCTGGCCGAGCGCATCAACGACGACGCAAATGCTCGGGCGAAACTGCGCGAGTTGTATCTGACCAAGGGAGTCATCAAATCCAAGGTCATCTCCGGCAAGGAGGAAGAGGGCGCCAAGTTCAAAGACTACTTCGACTGGAACGAACCCGCCTCGGCAGCACCGTCGCACCGCATCCTCGCGATTCGTCGCGGCGAGGCCGAGGGATTCCTTTTCTCGCGCCTGACTCCGCCCGAAGACGAAGCCGTGTCACTGCTCGAACGGCTATTCGTCAAGGGCACCTCGCCCGCGGCGCTCGAAGTGCGCGCAGCGGTTCAGGACTGCCAGAAACGGCTGCTCGGCTTTGCGATGGAAGGCGAGGTGCGAATCCATTTCAAAAAGCGCGCAGACGAAGAGGCGATCCGGGTGTTTGCGGACAATCTGCGCGAACTTCTCCTCGCCTCGCCGCTCGGTCAGAAGAACATGCTCGCCATCGATCCCGGCTTCCGCACCGGCTGCAAAGTCGTCCTGCTCGACCAGCAGGGAAAGCTGCTGGCCAATGATGTGATTTATCCCGAAAAGGGCGCCCGCGACACAGCAGAAGCGGCGGAACTCGTGAAGGCAGTCGTGAAGAAATTTAACGTCGAGGCGATCGCCATCGGCAACGGCACCGCAGGCCGCGAGACGGAAACCTTCATCCGAAAACTCGGACTCCCGCCGTCGATTCCCATCGTCATGGTCAACGAAAGCGGCGCATCGATTTATTCTGCGAGCGACGTCGCGCGCGAAGAGTTCCCAAATCACGACATCACCGTACGCGGCGCAGTCTCCATCGGGCGCCGCCTCATGGATCCGCTGGCCGAACTGGTAAAGCTCGATCCGAAGTCGATCGGCGTCGGCCAATACCAGCACGACGTCGATCAAAATGCGCTCAAGCGCTCGCTCGACGACGTCGTCGTCTCCTGCGTGAACAACGTCGGCGTGGAGTTGAACACCGCGAGCAAGAACCTGCTCAGCTACGTCTCAGGCCTGAACGCCCGAGTCGCGTCGAACATCGTGGCGCATCGCGATGAACACGGCCCGTTTAAGTCGCGAAAGGAATTGCAGAAGGTCACGGGCCTCGGTCCGAAGGCGTTCGAGCAGGCGGCAGGTTTCTTGCGGATCCGCGATGGTGCTCATCCGCTCGACGCCAGCGCCGTGCACCCGGAGCGTTATGCGCTCGTCGATCAAATGGCCACCGACCTCGGCTGCGCCGTCGCAGATCTCTTGCGCGACAAGACGAAGCGGGACCGCATCGATACCCGCAAATACGTGAGCGAGGAAGTCGGGCTTCCGACGCTCAAAGACATCCTCGCGGAGCTCTCAAAGCCGGGCCGTGATCCGCGGCAAAAGTTCGAAGCGTTCTCGTTCGCGGAGGGCGTCGAGAAAATGGAGGATCTCCAGCCGGGACTGAAGCTCCCGGGCGTCGTGACGAACGTGACGGCCTTCGGCGCATTCGTGGACATCGGCGTCCACCAGGACGGGCTCGTCCACATCAGCCAGCTCTCCGACGAATTCGTGAAGAACGCAGCCGACGTCGTAAAAGTGGGGCAGCGAGTGATGGCGACGGTGGTCGAGATCGACCACGCACGGAAGCGCATCGCGCTTTCACTCAAAACCAAAGTCGATCTCGCGCCGCGCACCGACCGCAAGGCGGAGGCGGGCCCGCGCGACGTCAAACGCTTCCAGCAGGCGCCCGCGGCCAAACCCGCCGGTCCAGACTGGTTCACCCTTGCGCAGCAAAAGAAGTAACCCTTCCCTCTCGCCGACACCGGGCGTATTCGTTCGGTCGTGAACGTCGTCGATTCGCTTCATCGCCCGATGCGCGACCTGCGCATTTCCGTCACCGACCGGTGCAACTTTCGCTGCACATATTGCATGCCTAAGGAGGTCTACGGGCGCGGTTACGACTTCCTGCCGAAGACGGAGATCCTTTCGTTTGAGGAAATCGCGCGACTCGCGCGAGCGTTCGTTTCATGCGGCGTCGAAAAGATCCGCCTCACCGGCGGTGAACCGCTCCTACGACGCAATCTCGACCACCTCGTCGGAGCACTCGCTCCCATCGAAGGCCTGCGCGATCTCACGTTGACGACCAATGGCGCGCTGCTCGCCGAGCAAGCGCCCGCCTTGCGCGCAGCCGGTCTTCGGCGGATCACGGTGAGCCTCGACGCCCTCGATGATTTCACCTTTCGCGCGATGAACGACGTGGACTTTCCCGTGCATCGCGTGCTGCGCGGAATCGAAGCCGCCGCCGCCGCCGGATTTACCCCGATCAAGATCAACACCGTCATCAAGCGCGGCGTGAACGAACACGAAATCCCTGCGATGGCGCGCCGCTTTTCGGGACCGGAATTCATCGTGCGTTTCATCGAGTACATGGATGTGGGAAACACGAACGGCTGGCGGCTCAAGGATGTCGTTCCGGCGAATGAAATCCTGGATCGAGTGGCGGAAGCCTTTCCGATCGAAGCGCTGCCGCCAAATTATCGGGGCGAGGTCGCCCGCCGGTTCCGGACTTCAAACGGTGGAGAAATCGGCGTCATCACTTCGGTCACTCAACCTTTCTGCGGCGATTGCACTCGCGCCCGACTATCTGCTGAGGGCCGCCTTTATACCTGCCTTTTCGCCGGGACAGGCACCGACTTGCGATCGCCGTTACGCAGCGGATCGACGGATGAAGAAATCGCCGCATTGGTGGCGACTAGATGGTCCGCAAGGAGTGATCGGTATTCCGAAGTCCGCTCCGAAGCGACCCGCTCTCAACCCAAGGTCGAGATGGCCCACATCGGCGGCTAGAGCAACTCAACCACAGTCGTCATTAACGCGACGATCATGGTTCCCGGACTTGCGCCATGCGGACGAGGGACGTGATGATCCATCCGCCTCCGTCCCCGCGGCTCTTCGGCAGGCCAGCGAGGCTCGCCTGGCGGCTTCATTTCGATCGGCTTAAACTCCGGATCGTGCCAGCCGCAATGATGACAGCGCCAAGGCCGTAGCCACGCGCCGATGGAAAGAGAAACCCAGCTAATTCCCCAGAAGCCGACGGTAATAAGGGTCAGAGAAGCGTGCAGGGCATGATTGACGCGTATGCGTTCAAAGCCCTGTTCGTGTTTACACTGTCTGCAATAAGCATGGATCCGTTGTTTTTTCATGCGGCCGACGTTTTGATCCTGCCAGAGTCGGCTCCAATATTCTATTGGGGGTTATACCCATCATTTCGCGACGCGATTTCACGCTTCGATGATCTTGTTTCTCACCGCGTAACGGACCATGTCGGCCACGGATTCGCACCCGAGTTTTTTCATCACCCGGGCTCGGTGAGTCTCAGCGGTTTTCACACTGATTTTGAGCGCTTCGCCTACTTGTTTATTGCTCCGTCCTTCCGCGAGAAGTTGGAGAACTTCATGCTCCCGATCGGTGAGTCCGCCGCGCGTACGCCTCTTCCGCTTTGGTTTGGCGGCGTTTTCGACAAAAGCCCGATAGGCCACACTGGCGAAACGCGAAGAGAAAAACGGACGTTGTTCGCGCACTTCGAGAATGGCGGCGATCAACTCCCGTCCCGCATCACTTTTGAGCACGTAGCCGTGCGCGCCTGCCTCGAGCGCTTGCCTCACGACTTCCTCGCTCTCGTGCATCGTCAAAAAGAGAATCTCTTTACAAGCGCCGACCCGCAGGATTTGGCGCGTGGCTTCAAATCCGTTGAGCTTCGGAAGGCTCACATCCATCACGACAACGTCAGGCAGCAATCGCCGGGCGCTCTCGACAGCTTCGCGACCGTCACCGGCTTCACCGCAGACAATGAAACCGGGCTGGGTGTCGAGCAATGCGCGGACTCCGCGGCGGACAACTTCGTGATCGTCTACGAGAAGGATGCGGGTGGGGTGGTTGTTCATAGCGGTATAGGAATGCGTGCGAGTATGGTGGTGCCCTGGCCGCTGGATTCGATGTCCAGAGAGCCGCCGAGCTGCAAAAGTCGTTCCTTCATTCCATGGATGCCGACCCCCTCCGGGTCGTTCTTGGGATCGAGCCCACGTCCGGCGTCGCTGACCTTGAGCGTGAGCCAAGGCGGATCGACGCGAAGTTCCACCCGTGCCGTCGCGCTTCCCGCGTGGCGCATCACATTCGTCAGACACTCCTGGACCACTCGAAATATCGTCAGTTCGATGTCGTCCCCGAGCCGCCCGAAATTCGAATCGATATCCGCCTCCACCGCGATCCCGCTCCGGGCGGAGAATCCATCTAGGTAAACTCGCAAGGCGCTCGGCAAGCCCCGTTCATCCAGCAACGGCGGATGCAACAGGTACGACCTGGTGCGTAATTCGCGCGCGGCCTCCTCCGCCAGCTTGGCACTATCCGCGATGAGCATTTCGCGCCGCTCGCCGTCGCATGAATCACACCCCAACGCCGCGAGATTCATCGTGAGCGCCGCGAGGAGCTGCGCAGTCGAATCGTGAAGTTCGCGCGCGATGTACCGACGCTCCTGATCCTGCGCCCGCATCAACCGCCACGAGAGTTTGTGCAAACGGCGCTCGTGCGTCCGACGCTGCGTGATGTCCCGCACGATCGCGCACGTGCCAGTGATTTCTCCCGTCAGACTCCATAGCGGGAAAAGCGAGATCGACACATCCACGATCTGTCCACTCTTGGCGACGCGCACCGTTTCGTGCTGGTAGATCGCCTCCCCGGCGCGCGAGCGAGTCTTGAGGGCCAGCGCCTCATCGCGCAGTTGCGGCGGGGTCAGGATCAAACTCGT
>JAYTDO010000427.1:0-14983 GCA_043735935.1 Chthoniobacteraceae bacterium | reverse complement strand
GCCAACGATGTCACGTTCCGCGTTTACCAAGCGCCTCGTTCACAATCCGCAAAAAATCCGGCACCCGATAGGGTTTGGTGATGTAGTTTTCGGCGCCGGTCGCAAGAAGTTGCTGGATACGATCGCCTAGCGCATCGGCGCTCACCATTACCACCGGAATGCTGCGGAGGTCGGGGTCCGCCTTCAGGCGCTTGAGGACCTCCTCCCCCGAAATGTCCGGCAGATTCAGGTCGAGGAGAATTAAATCGGGACGATGCTCCCGCGCGAGTTCTAGTCCGAGGCTCCCTTGCATCGCGGAGATGAGCCGTAAGTCAGGTTGCCGTTTGACGATCCGTTCGACGAGCTTGAGGTTTAAGTCCTGATCTTCGATATAGAGAATCGTGCATGTATCCGGCACGGCAACGAGCGGCGCTAGATCCCGAGGGGCAGCGGGCGTTTTCAGCACTGGCCTTTCTGCCGCGGGTAACTCAACGGTAAAGACACTGCCTTTGCCGTAGTGGCTCTCGGCGGTGACGCTCCCGCCGAGTGTCCCGACAATACGCTGCGCCAATGCTAGACCAATGCCCGTGCCTTCGACTTCGCTGGATTCGGCGCCCAGTCGATCGAACGGGATGAAAAGGCGGCCCATCTTCTCAGGCGCAATTCCCCACCCTGTGTCGGCGATGCGAACTTGTACCCGATCGCCGTTGCGTTCGCCAGCGAGCGTCACCTTGCCGCGCACTCGGTTATACTTCACGCCGTTGGATAGGAGATTGTGAAAGACCTGCTTTAGTCGCTGCCGATCCGCCCACACCCAGAGATTCTGTTCGCAGGATGGATCGAGGATGATCGTCACTGCGTTTCGGGAGGCGAGCGGCCCGATCAGTTCGATCGCCTCGCGGAGAGTGCCGCCGATGTCGACCGCCTCCGGCGTGAGGGCCAACCGCCCGGTATCGATCCGGGCGATGTCGAGCACTTGGTTGATCATCGCGAGCAGGTGGGCGCCGCCTCGGCTGATGTGGCTCACGCTTTCGACCTGGGAGGGAGCCAGCGTTTCCAACTCAAGGAGTTGGGTAAAGCCGAGGATCGCGTTGAGCGGGGTGCGAAGTTCGTGGCTCATTCGCGATAGAAACTCGCTCTTCGCGCGGTTCGCACTCTCGGCTTGTTCCTGCGCGAGCCGGATGCTGGCTTCGGCGCGTTGGCGGTCGATGGCGGCCGTCAGAACGTTTGCGACCGCCTGCAGAAAATGCACGTCCTCCGCGGTAAAGTCGCGCACTTGGAGAGCGAGCGCCGCCAGGACTCCGATCGGCTTATCGCCAGCCTGAATCATCACGCTGACGCCGCTCTTCGCCCCGACCATCCGGACCGCCTCGGAGAGCCGAAATCTTGTCTCAACGGAAAAATCCCGGCTCGTCACCGGCGCGCACGTGAGCAGCGTGTATCCCGCTTGGGATGACGCACCGATCGGGACGCGGAGCGTGGTCGCGGATTCGGGCCAGCCGGCGCTGCCCTTCACCACAAGGGCGCTCTGATCCTCGCCCAATTCGAGGATCGAACACAGTTCCACATTCAGCGTGTCGCTCACGAGCGCAGCCGCTTCGGAAAACACGGACGGCAACGATGCTCCGGCGAGCGCACGACGCCCGATCTGCGCCACCGCCTCCTGCTGCCGGGCACGGCTTTGAATCCGCGCGTTGGCCAGCGCCAGTTCAGCGGTGCGCTCTTCCACATGCTGCTCGAGGTCGTCGTGGGCCAGCGTGAGGGCATCCTGCGCCGCCTGCTGGGCGCTCACGTCCGCGAGGAATCCCACCATCCGCCCAAAGTGCCCCGTCCGATCGAGGAAGAAGTTCCCCTTCCCATCGATGACGATTTCACGCCCATCTTTTCGCAGGACACGGAACTTCAACCGGAACGGCTCCCGGCTCGCCGTCACACGCAGCACTTCGCCGTCGAAGGCTGTCCGATCGTCATGGTGGATGATCTCCCCAAATCGGTCCAGGGTCCCGCGCAGTTCAGCGAGGGTGTATCCGAGGATTCTCTCCACATCGCCCGAATAGGTGACCTCATGAGTCGAGGCGTTCCAATCAAAAAGGATTTGCCCGCTCGCCCGGATGGCCGCGCTGTACCGATTTGCCGCCTCCATCCGCGCGACCTCCTCGACCTTCCGATCGCTGATGTCCCGCATGATCGTCGAGACGTATTCGATCCGGCCATCCGGCCCGGGGTGCGCCAGGATTTGTTGAAGGACGGGGATCTCGCGCCCGTCGCCTGCCAGCAGCGCGGATTCTCCGCTCCACGATCCATTCGCCAAGGCCGCGGGAAGTGCCTCCTTGAATGTGATCTCGTTCGCCCAGTCGGGATGAAAGTCGACGAGATTGTGAACTTGCGCCGCAGCGCCCCGAGGCCATCCCAGCAGCGTTCGTCCGGCGTCGTTGATGTGAATCAGGCCACCGTCCGGATAGGCGATCGCGACCAAGTCGGGAGTAGCCTCAATGATTTTTGCGAGCCGTTCCCGCTCGTGCTCGGCCGCTTTGCGTTCAGTGATGTCCCGCATCGCACCAAAGAGGCGAACCAGATTCCCGCTTCCGTCCCGCACGATGCGGGCACGGTCTTCGATCGCGATCCATCGTCCGTCGCGGCCGCAGAATCGGTACTCGCGCAAGATATCCATCGCTCCGCCAGCGATCGCCTCACTCATCGCGGCTTCCGCCGCTTCCCGGTCATCGGGGTGGACACGCCCGTTCCACCATTCGAGGGCCGCATCGAGAATCGCGGGCGGCTCGCCGAGCGTATCTCCAAAGGCATCGTTGCAGACCACGCGACCGGCCTGCGCGTCCCAGTTCCAGACAAAATCCCGCGTGATGAGTCCCAGGATTCTGACCTCCTCTTCGACCTCACGTCGCGCAGCGTCGGCCTTGCGCCGCTCGGTGACATCGGAAAAAAAACCGAGATAACCTCCGAATTTCCCCAGTTCGTCCTGCAAAGGCGCACCCTTTTCCAGCACCCATCGATAAACGCCGTCGTGACGACGCAGTCGGTACTCCACGTCGAATTCCCGCCTCACGGCAAAAGCCTCACGATACAACGCGAGGTACGACGCCCGGTCGTCCGGATGCATCGGCTCCATCCAACCGGTTCCTTCCTCTCTCTCTCGCGATCGACCCGTGAATTCCAACGCGCATCGATTCATAAATACGCACTCCATGTTCGGATCATCGATCCACACCATGGCGGGAAATTGTTCGAGAATCGTGGTATCGAACGGCGCGGCGAGCGCTGACCCGGATGACATTTTGGGTTGCAACATCGTCATTCAGGCAGGGATTTCCCGCGCGTCTCCGGCGCAAACCAGATCAGTGCCATTCCCACGACATAGATGAGCGAAATCGTCGCGCCCGCTTCGCGATAACTCCCGTCGAAGTGCTTCATCAACGCAGGCATATTCCACGCGCCGAGCGCGGCCAGGATGCGCCCGAAATTAAACGACAAACCCTGCGCGGTGGCGCGCACCCGCGTCGGAAAAAGTTCCGGTAAATACTGCGGCAACCAACCGTAAAACGACGCCGTGCAGAGGCCCGTCACGCAGACCATCGCGAGGAAGCCCGGTGAGTACTCCGCGAATCCGCGAAATAAATAGGCGCACGCGATGAGCGAGGCCAGGCAGAGCCCGAAATAAACCGGACGACGACCGAAACGCAGACCGATGAGCGGCGCGACGAGGCTCCCGACCGTCGCTCCCATCGCCTGCCAGAATTGCGCGTACGCCTTCACGGCCGGCCGCGTGCCATGCGTCATCTGATCCGCCCACACCGGAATCCACTGCACGATGCCCCACGTCACGATCAGCGCCACGCTCGCAAACGCGATCGCCAGCAAGGTTCTCCCCCTCAGTGCGGGAGAGAGAATCTCGCGCACCGGCTGCGACGGCCCGCGCTGGACCGCCTGCTTCCAGCGCTCCGACTCGGGGACAAAAAGGCGGATGACAAAAGTCAGCACCGCGGGCGCCGCGCCGACCAGCATCACCCATCTCCACGAATCCTGCGTGACGTGAATGACCATCGCCAACGCAGCGATCAACGCGTAACCGAGATTGGCCGACGCGCCGATCAGTCCCGCCATCAACGGCCGCTTTTCCGCAGGCCAGCATTCCATCACGAGCGCGACTCCGAGCGACCATTCGCCTCCCATGCCGAGCGCCCCGAGGGCTCGAAGGGCACCGAGGTGCCACGGTTCGCGGGCAAAGTAGGAAAGCCCGGCGAAGATCGAATACGTGAGAATGCTCCAGGTCATCGCGCGCACCCGCCCGATCCGATCACCGAGCCAGCCGAACAAAAGCCCACCCACGGCCGCTCCCACGAGAAACAGCGCGGTGATGCGGCCCATCCAGTCCTGCACGAACTGCTCGCCGGGAATGCCCGCCGCCGCCTGCATTCCCTGGAGCGCAGGCCGCGCGACGAGCGGGAAAATCCCCATCTCCATCCCGTCAAAAAACCATCCGAGAAACGCTGCAAGCAACGTCAGCCAGAGCTGTCGAGGCGTGAGGGAGGTTTGCGGCGGCATACGGGGAACTGTGTAATACAGAATCTCACAAAAAGCGCTCGGTGAATTCACGGCCCGCGTTTCCTTGCCGCGCGATGCACAACTGCGCTCCAATGCGCGCCATGCCAAACCCACCGTCTGTCGCGCCGCTTCCGGCGTCCATCGAGTTTGCCCCGACGTTCCGGGCGCACTGGCCGATTCGCCACGTGCTGTTCGATTTCGACGGCACCCTCTCGCTCGTCCGCGCCGGATGGGCGGACGTGATGACCGACATGTTCGTCGCGCACCTCGGCGAATCGCATCGCGCCAGCGCCCGCGACAACATCATGCGACTGAACGGCAAACCGACCATTCACCAAATGCAATGGCTCGCCGATACGATCGGCCTCGGCGCCGCCGACTCCCGGACTTTTCTCGACGAATTCCTCGCCCATCTTCAGCGCGTCATCGACACCCGCCTCGCCGCCGGACCCTCGCGCCTCCTTGTTCACGGCACGATACCTTTGCTGGACGCCCTCCAGGAGCGCGACCTCACGCTCCATCTCGCCAGCGGCACGGACGAACGCGCAGTGCGCCACGAGGCCGACCTTCTCGGCATCGCGCACTACTTTGGAAACCGCCTCCACGGTGCGCCCGCCGATGCGCGTCCATTCTCGAAGCGCGCCGTCATCGACTCCATCCTCCACGATCACGGCCTCACGGGCGACGCGCTGCTGTCGTTCGGAGACGGCCACGTCGAGATCGAGGAAACCAAAGCCGTCGGCGGCCTCGCGGTCGCCGTCGCCAGCGACGAAGAGACTCCCGGTTCGGGTCTCATCGACGAAAGCAAACGCACGCGCCTGCTCGCTTGCGGCGCCGATGTCATCATCCCCGACTATCGCGATGCGCCCGCGCTGCTCACCGTCCTTCTCCCGGCATGAGCTTCGACCTTTCACAGCTCCGGGTCCACCCGCTCGCCGAGCGCCGCAGCCTCACCTCCGTCGAGGAGATCCTCATCGATCCAGCGTCGCCGCCTCCACCGCCGAATCCGTTGATCGCCGAAGCCGCGGACCGCATCGCCTCCGCGCGCAAACGCGGCGCATCCGTCATCCTCATGTACGGCGCGCATCTCGTCCGCAACGGCGCGGCGCGGCTCGTCACCGAACTGATGGAGCGAGGCTGGATCACGCATCTGGCGACCAATGGCGCCGGCTCGATTCACGATTGGGAATACGCGTGGCTAGGGCGTTCGACGGAGAACGTCGAGGAAAACGTCGCGGATGGATCTTTTGGAACCTGGGATGAAACCGGCCGCAACCTTCACCTTGCGCTCCTCGCGGGTGGACTCCGCGGCGAGGGTTACGGCGCATCCGTGGGCCGCCTCATACATGAGGACGGGATCACGCTCCCTTCGGCGGAAGATCTCAAAAGAGAACTCGCCGCTCCCGACGACCTCCGCGTCGGAGCGCAGGCCGATCTTCTCGCCGCCATGCGCCGGCACTCCATCGCCGCCGGCCGCCAAGCGCTCACCCATCGTTGGAAACACGCTTCGTTGCTCGCGCAAGCCTTTCGCCTCGGCGTGCCCGCCACGGTTCATCCGGGCATCGGCTACGACATCATCGCGTGCCATCCCCTCTTCAACGGCGCCGCGATCGGTCGTGCCGCCGAGGTCGACTTCAAAAACTTCGTCGGTGCCGTCGAAGGGCTGGACGGCGGTGTCGTGCTCTCGGTGGGCTCGGCCATCATGGCTCCGCAGGTGTTCGAGAAAAGTCTGAGCTGCGTTCACAACGTCCGTTTTCAGGAAGGCCGCGAAACCGTCCGCGATCACACGTTTTATGTCGTCGATCTTCAGGACGGCGGCGGATGGGACTGGTCGCAGGGCGAGCCGCCGAAAACCAACCCGGCCTATTACCTGCGCTTTTGCAAAAGCTTCTCCCGCATGGGAGGCGCGATGCGCTACGCGCAATACGACAACGCCGCTTTCATTCACCGGCTCGTCCACGACCTCCGCTCGCACTAGCCGATGTTCCGCGAAATCACCGACCGCTATCCGAGCCTGCGCATCGCCGTCGTCGGCGATTTCTGCCTCGACCGTTATCTTGAGATCGATTCCGCGCGCGGGGAAATCTCCATCGAGACCGGGCTGCCCGTCCACAATGTCGTTCGCATCCGGCCCCAGCCCGGCGCCGCCGGGACGATCCTGAACAACCTGGTCGCGCTCGGTGTGGGAACCATTCATGCCGTCGGTTTTTGCGGCGAGGATGGCGAGGGATGGGAATTAAACCGGGCGCTCGGCACACTGCCGGGAGTGCGCCTGGATCACTTCTTTCAAACGCACGAGCGCGCCACATTCACCTACACGAAGCCGATGCTCGACGGGCGCGAGTTGAGCCGCATCGACATCAAAAACTGGACGCCGACACCTGCGCCGCTCAGCGATCGATTGAGCGCCGCCGTGCGACGGATCGCGCCGGAGGTGGACGGCATGATCGTCATGGATCAAGTCAGCACCGCCGGCACCGGCGTCGTCACGCCCCTCGTCCTCGCGGCGCTCGCCGAGATCGCGCGCGAACTTCCCGCACTGCCGATCGTCGCGGACAGTCGCCGGTCGCTGCGCGATTTTCCGCCGCTCACGCTCAAGATGAACGCGCACGAACTCACCGCTTTCGCGGGCGTCCCGCACGACGCCGCCATCGCGGCTTTGACCGAAAACGCGGCGCGCATCGCCGGCGAACGGTCGCGTCCAGTCATCGTCACTCTCGCCGAACGCGGGCTACTCGGCGCGCTGCCGGGTGGCGAAACTTTCGTCGTTCCCTCCATCCCCGTGCGCGGCGAAATCGACGTGGTCGGCGCGGGCGATTCCGTCACCGCGAATCTCACCGCCGCCATCGCCGCGGGCGCACATCTGGAGATGGCGCTGACCCTCGCGAACGCCGCGGCGTCGCTGGTGATCCACCAACTCGGCACGACCGGCACGGCCTCGGTCGCGCAGATCGAGGACCTCTTGCGCGCGACGAACGCCGCGGTTCGTTAGAGCAGGCTTTCGAGCACGGCAAGCGCGCGGCGGTAGACGTTGTGCCGGCTCCCGCCGCCGATTTCCCAGACGAGCAGGCTCGTCGTCGAATTACTGCCCGAGGGCAGCAGATGGTTGTAAACCCGACCGTCGCCGAGCGTCACCGCGACCCGGAAAAAGTCGCCCTGCTTGTCGCGTTCCACGCGCATCGACGCATCCGTCGACGACAGTTCACAAAGGCTCAGGGAACGTCCCGCTTCCACGCGAAGCTCAAAACCGATCTCGCGGCCCGCTGCATTCTCGAAGGTAAATCCATCCGGGTTGTGCCGCGCCAGCGTCAGCTTGAGTTGCGCGGCGAACCACGCCGTGAGCAGGAGCGCGGTCGAGCGATTCTCCGGCGCGTGCGCGATGACGACCCGCTGGAGATCGTTGAGCAGCGCGAGGTTCTCCGGATTGTCGCACATCTGCGCGAGCGCCTGCCGCAGGTAGAGCGAACGCGCCCAATTCAAATCGCAAAGGACGAGCCGCGACTGCGCGCGTTCGATCGAATCCTGGAGGAGTTGAAACTGCGTCCGCACGTCCTTCCACGACTGGCTGTCGTAGATGAGGCGATCGACCCAGGCCCAGAGCGTGTGGTCGATGGGGTCGGGGAATTCACCCTGCCACCAAAGGTAGAGCGGCAAGTCGGAATCGAGGTTGGCGAAGACCGTGTTGGCGATTCGGCTCTCGGTCTTGCCCTCGAACAGGAAGGAGATTTGCTCGCAGCAGATCTGCTTCGCGCCGGCGCGCGAAAGGTGGCAGTGCGCGTTGATCCATGCGGAGACGCGCGCCTCCGGTGCGTCCGGCTCCATGCCCACGAGCAGCGCACGGCACGCGTGCTGGCTGGTGAAGTCGTAGATGACCTGGGTATTCGCCTGCATCGCTTCGCTGCCGCGGCAGACGATGGCGAAGTTGACCAGCGACGCGCGCGTCGTGGTGCCGCTGTCGGCTTCCCACAGTTTCGTCAGGGCGCGTCCGATTTGCCCGATTTCGACGGGCTGTCCGAGCGTGGAGTTGTCGAGTGTGGCTGGCATGTTCGCAGAGGGGTTACATCCGGCGCCATGCACGTCCATCGCGTGCGAGCAGATCGTCTGCTTCCTTCGGCCCCCATGAACCGGCGGCGTATTCACACAGCGGCGGCGGCGAGTCGTTCTGGTGCCACGCGTGTTCGATCCGATCGACGAATTCCCACGCGTGCTCCACTTCATCGCGCCGCGCGAACAGCGTCGCGTCGCCGCTCATCGCGTCGAGCAGCAGCCGCTCATACGCCTCGGGCGAGGCCTTCCCGAAGCTGGTCCCGTAATGGAAATCCATCTTCACCGGTTCGATGTTCACGCTCGCGCCGGGGCGCTTGGCCTGCATCCGCAGCGAGATGCCCTCGTCCGGCTGGATGCGGAAGACGAGCACGTTGGCGCCGATGTCGGCGTCGCGATTGAAAAGCACGCCGGGCACGTTCTTGAACTGCACCGCGATCTCCGTCCCGCCCTTCGCGAGCCGCTTGCCGAACCGCACATAGAACGGCACATCCGCCCATCGCCAGTTGTCCACGTGCGCCTTGATCGCCACGTAGGTCTCCGTCATCGACGCTGGATCGACCCGCTCTTCGCTCCGGTAGGCGATCACGTCGTTGCCGTTGATCGCGCCCGCCGCGTACTGGCCGCGCACCACATTCAGCGCCACGTCCTCCGGCGACATCGGGCGCAGCGCGCGGATGACCTTGACCTTCTCATCGCGAATCGAATCCGCGGTGATGCCGAGCGGCGGCTCCATCGCCACGAGCGAAAGCAACTGGAGCAGATGGTTCTGCACCATGTCCCGCGTCGCGCCGGCCTTTTCGTAATACGGCCCGCGCGCCTCCACCCCGAGCGGCTCCGCGCCCGTGATCTGCACATGATCGATGTAACGCGAGTTCCAGAGCGGCTCGAAGATCGCATTAGCAAAGCGCAGCACCATGATGTTCTGCGCCGTCTCCTTTCCGAGATAGTGGTCGATCCGGTACGTCTCCTTTTCGGGAAAAACGTTGTTCACGACAGTATTGAGCGCCTGCGCGGATTCGAGATCCTTGCCGAACGGCTTTTCGACGATCACGCGCGCCCAGCTTCCCTCGCGCGTCTTGTTCAGGCCCACCGCCGCGAGCATCTCAAGGATGCCCGGAAACTCGCTCGGCGCGACCGATAGATAGAAAAGGCGGTTGCCGCGCGTGTTGCGCTCTGCGTCGAGTTTGTCGAGTTTTTCGGCCAGCGACTTGTAGCCCTCCAGGTCTCCGAATTCGCTCGTGTGATAGTAAATCCGCTCCGCGAAACTCGCCCACAGTTCCTCGTTCACCCCGCTGCGCGAAAACTTCCGCGCCGCCTCGCCGAGTTCCCCGCGGAATTGCTCGTCCGTCTTCGGCCGCCGCGCGAATCCGACGACGGAAAGAGCCGCCGGCAGATCACCGTCCGCGGCGATATTGTAAATCGCGGGGATCAGCTTGCGGTAGTTCAGGTCACCCGATGCGCCGAAGATGACGATGGTGCAGGGCTGAGGCATGGGCCGGTTGGAAAGCCCCTCGCGCAGAGGATTCGCGGCCCGTTCAGTGGAAGCAGTGGTCGTGTTCACAGTACTCGGACGCTGGTCAGTGAATTCCTCCAAGGCAAGCCCGACGTTCACATTCCTTTAGACGGAAGGCGCACCCTCGGCTAGCGTCCCCGCCCTTCGCCGATGCCGAAAGTATTCCTCAAAACCTATGGCTGCCAGATGAACGAGCGCGACTCCGAACAAGTCGCGCGCATGCTCATCGCGCGCGGTTACGAGATGACTCCCGCCGAAAAGGAGGCCGACGTCGTCCTCCTCAACACCTGCTCCGTCCGCGACCTCGCCGAACAAAAGGCGCTCGGGAAAATGGGCCTGCTCGGCCGCCTTCGCGCAAACAAACCCGAGATGATCTTCGGTTTCCTCGGCTGCATGGCCCAGTCCCGCGGCGACGAACTCGTGCGCGATGTCGGCCACGTGGATCTCGTCGTCGGCACCCAGAAATTCCACAAGGTCGCCGACTACGTCGACGAACTCATCGACCGCAAACGCGCCATGCGCGACCGGCTGATGGACGACGTCCGCTTTTCCATCGTCGATGTGGACGAGGAGGCCGGCTCGCAGGAGACCATCCGCGAACACGTCCTCGCCGACCGGCAGGCCACCGCCTTCGTCTCCATCATGCAGGGCTGCAACATGCACTGCACCTTCTGCATCGTGCCCAGCACCCGAGGCGCCGAGCGTTCCCGCGCCATCGCCGAGATCGTCGCCGAGGTCCGCGGCCTCGTCGATCGCGGCGTGAAGGAAGTCACTTTGCTCGGCCAGATCGTGAATCTCTTCGGCCGGCACGAGTTCCCGGTCGTCGATGGGAAAAGCCCGTTCGTGCAGCTCCTCGAAGCCGTCCACGACGTCGAAGGCCTCCGCCGGCTCCGCTTCACCAGCCCGCATCCCATCGGCTTCAAGCACGACCTCGTCGCCGCCTTCGCGCGCCTGCCGAAGCTCATGCCGCACGTCCATCTCCCGCTCCAGAGCGGCAGCAACCGCCTGCTCAAGGCCATGCACCGCGCCTACACCGCGGAGAAATATTTCGCCCTCACCGAAGACCTCCGGGCCGCCCGCCCCGACATCGCCATCACCACCGACCTCATCGTCGGATTCCCCGGCGAGACCGAAGAAGACTTCGCCGCCTCGTGCGACCTCGTCCAGCGCGTCGGCTTCGATAACGCCTTCGTCTTCCGCTACTCCAAACGCCGCGATACCCCCGCCGCCATCCTGCCCGACCAGCTCCCCGAGAGCGTGAAGGAAGCCCGCAACCAGGCGCTCCTCCGCATCGTCGACGTCCTCGCCAAGGAAAAGAGCGAAGCCCTCGTCGGCCGCCACGTCGAGATCCTCTGCGAAGGCGTCAGCAAGACCAACGACGAGCGCCTCATGGGCCGCAGCCCCGGCAATAAGATCGTCATCTTCGAAGGCGGCCCCCGCCACATCGGCCAGGTCTTCGACGTCCGCATCGAGCACTCCAGCGGCTTCAGCCTCTACGCCGACCCCGCCGTCCTCTAGGCGCCCGCACCGTTCCCGCTAAGGATCGCATCGCACCGGAGTTGTTCCCGGCGTATCCTTCCCGCCATGTCGCACCACGCACCGAGACCCGAAGACCTCTTCCTCACCCGCCGCGATTTCCTGAACCGCTGCGGCATGGGCATGGGCGCCATGGCCCTCGGCAGCATCTTCAGCGACTTGGGAATCCTGAAGGCCCGCGCCGCCGAAACGGCCAACCTCAATCCCCTCATCGTCAAGGCGCCCCCCTTCCCCGCCAAGGCCAAGCGCGTCATCCACCTCTTCATGAATGGAGGCCCCTCGCACGTCGACACCTTCGACCCGAAGCCCGAGCTCACCAAATACCACGGCAAACCCATCCCCATCGACCTGAAGACCGAGCGCAAGACCGGCGCCGCCTACAAGTCCCCCTTCGCCTTCAAGAAATACGGCCAGAGCGGCATCGAAGTCAGCGACCTCTTCGCCAAGACCGCCGAATCCATCGACGACATCTGCGTCATCCGCTCCATGTGCGCCGACGTGCCCAATCACGAGCCCTCCCTGCTGCTCATGAACTGCGGCGAAGCCCGCCAGATCCGCCCCAGCGTCGGCTCCTGGATCACCTACGGCCTCGGCAGCGAAAACCAGAACATGCCCGGCTTCATCGCCATGTGCCCCGGCGGCTACCCCATCCAGGAGTCGCAGAACTGGCAATCCGGCTTCCTCCCCGGCGTCTACCAGGGCACCTACATCAACACCCAGAACACCGACGTCGAAAAGCTCATCGAAAACATCCGCAACCGCTCCGTCACCACCCAGGAACAGCGCGAACAGCTCGACCTCCTCTCCCAGCTCAACACCGAACACCTCCAGCGCCGCCAGCGCGACGCCCAGCTCGAAGCCCGCGTCCAATCCTACGAGCTCGCCTACCGCATGCAGATGGACGCCGCCGACGCCTTCGACATCACCAAGGAACCCCAGCACATCCGCGACATGTACGGCAGCGGGACCCAGGCCCGCCAGATCCTCATCGCCCGCCGCCTCATCGAACGCGGCGTCCGCTACGTCCAGGTCTGGCACGGCGAAGGCCAGCCCTGGGACAGCCACGACGACATCGAAGTCAACCACCGCCGCCTCGCCGGCGAATGCGACCAGGCCATCGGCGCCCTCCTCAAAGACCTCAAACAGCGTGGCCTCCTCGAAGACACCCTCGTCATGTGGGGCGGCGAATTCGGCCGCACCCCCACCGTCGAACTCCCCACCCCCGGCTCCAATCAAGGCAAAATCAACGGACGCGACCACAACAACCACGGCTTCACCATGTGGCTCGCCGGCGGCGGCGTGAAAGGCGGCACCGTCTACGGCGCCACCGACGACTTCGGCTTCAAAGCCACCGAAAAACCCGTCCACGTCCACGACCTCCACGCCACCATGCTCGCCCTGCTCGGCTTCGATCACGAGAAATTCACCTACCCCTACGCCGGGCGGGATTTCCGGCTCACCGACGTCCACGGGCACGTCGTCCACGACATCATTGCATAAAGCGCGACGGCATTCGGAAAAGCGCTTGCGTTCACTTCGACGTAAGGCATTCTTCCCGCCATTACTCACGGCTGGATAGCTCAGTTGGTAGAGCAGAGGACTGAAAATCCTCGTGTCGCCGGTTCGATTCCGGCTCCAGCCACTCTCCCTTTTCTACCTCAAACCACGACGGATCGCTCGTGGTTTTGGCAAAGGCATGCCGATCGATGCTCGATCGCACCTCCAAAGCCGACACCTACTGGAAGGGGCCAGGCTGCTTCGGCGTCAGCGGTGGGCCTTCAGGCATGGGCCTTGGCGGGGGTTCCGGATTCGGTTTTGGCGGGATCGGTGGCGCCGGCGGCGGCGGGTTTGGCGGAGCGGGCGGAATGGGAGGCGGGGGCGGCTTCGGCGGGTCCGGGGGCGGCTTCGGAGGGTCGGATGGTGGAGGCTGGTTGGGCGGCGAGGGTGGAAGCGGGGACTTGGGAGGCTGGGACGGCGCGATATCCGTCGCCGCCTTATTCGATGTCGCGCTGGAGGCCATCATCGGGACCTGCACCACCATTGAGATCACACCGGTGGATGCGAGGGTCAACACGGCAAGACGGAGCGATTTCATACCGTTGATTCGCAGCTCGCGTTCGTCCCGGTTGTGCAAAGAAGTGCGTGGGGCGCGTTCGCCGCGACGACCCTCCGGCTCCGCAGTCGCGGCACCAGGGCAAAACGACCCCTCAGCCATCTCCCACGTTCGTCGGACCCACGGCCCTGACGCGATGTGGGCGTTCCTTCACACACCCGCTTTCCGGGCGCTTTCACCGCCGATAGGCGGGCCGATTGAGCATCGTGCCACGCGGTTGCCACTTCCCCGCCTCGGGCGCCGGGGTCGCCTTCGGTTTCACGTAAAGCGGAGCGCCAGCGCCACCGCCGATGGATTGCATGTAGCTCACGCCCGGTTGCAAGACGTGGACCCCGTAACGCTCGGGCAGCACGCTCGGCGAGGTGCGCGACACGTAATGGTTCGGAAAGGTGCCCTCCTTCGTCTTCAGCTTTTCCAAGCCCTCCACATCCTTCAACGGCACCCGGATGATTTTGTCATTGAGAGACGATGGCCGGGAGGCGAGCACTTCGTAACGCGGCATGAAGTCGCTCATCGTCGTCTTTCGCAGATACACGAAATCCTCGCCCTGCGCCCGGCACGCCAGCCCGCTTGCCAGGACTCCCGCGATGAGAAAAGCGCGTGGTTTCATTGGGGAAACTTGACCCCACTTCGCGCCGTCGCCAAGCCGCCAATCCCTCGGCGGGCAGACTTTTTATTACAAACACGTCTTGAGGCGTCCGGCTTTGCCTCGAATCCAATCCCTCGGCGGGCAGACTGGGGCGCTAATACCCTGCCAACTTCTCCTGCTTTGCCTCGAATCCAATCCCTCGGCGGGCAGACTGCTGGGGATCATCGCCCGGCACATCTGCCCCGGCTCCCCCCGCCCCCGTCCATCCCGGCGATCTTCTGACAATAGCCCAGCACTTTAGTGCTGGGTCCACCGCGCCATAAAAATGGGCCAGTCCCGTCAGGGACGGTAGAACCGGTCTGCCGTCCCTAACGGGACTCGTCTATCTCGCCCCAGCGTTCCCAGCGCTAAAGCGCTGGGCTATTATCAGCGGAACCCGCCGTGGGTCGGGGTATCGCGGGTTGCCGGGAGAGGCGTGCGGGTTGCCGGGAGAGGCGTGCGGGTTGCCGGGAGAGGCGTGCGGGTTGCCGGGGGAGGCGTGCGGGTTGCTGGGGGAGGCGTGCGGGTTGCCGGGGGAGGCGTGCCGGTTCCCGGGGGAGGCGTGCCGGTTCCCGGGGGAGGCGTGCCGGTTCCCGGGGGAGGCGTG
>JAYTDO010000426.1:0-3977 GCA_043735935.1 Chthoniobacteraceae bacterium | reverse complement strand
CACGAGTAGATGTGTTCGCGAGTGGGCGAATTGTAGTTGTGGCCGAACTGTAATTGCGGCCAGAGGGCGACGTTGTCCTCCGCGCCCATCAGCTTGTAGAGCGCTTTGAGCTCGGGAAATCCCTTGGTTTCCATCTCCCTCGTCCAGTCATTGGCGGACGTCATGCCGATGGGTTTTGGCGCGAAGAGCGCCGCGATTTCGACATTCCCAGTGCCGACGCGCAGCAGGCTCGCATTCTCGCAAGTGCAGCCGCCCTGCATGGCCGTCGAGACCATGACGCACGGGACGGCCACGGTGATTCGCGGGTCGATGGCCGCCGCGATGAAGGTCTGCGTGCCGCCCCCGCTCGCGCCGGTCATGCCGATGCGTTTTGCGTCCACGTCCGGGAGGCTCGTCACAAAATCGATCGCGCGAATGCTGCTCCACGTCTGCAGGCCCATGACGCTCTGGAGGCGCAACTCCGCCTGCGCGCTGAAAAAGCCCCATCCGTCCGGAGCGCTGGCCTCCGCGCGTTGTTTGGCGAATTTGTGCGCGAGCGCCATGCTGATCTGCTGGGAGTCCGAGTTCCCGAGCATGTCGTACATGAACGCGACGCAACCCATCCGGGCGAGCCCGACGCAAAGCGATTGGAACATGCTGCGTCCGCTTTCCGCCAGTTGCTCGCCGCCAGTCTCCAGTTCCTTTTTCATCTCGGCATCCCCGCGGATGGCGAATCGCGCGTCCTCCCAATGGCCGTGCGCGCACAGGACGGCGGGATGCGGGCCGGACTTGCCGCGGGGGCGATAGAGATTCCCAGTCACGTAAAAGCCGGGCATGGCCTCGAAGAAGACTTTTTCAACGGTGTAGTCGTCCTGTTCGATCCGTCCATGAATCACCGCGTTGAGCGGGGTCTTGGTCGGGAGCGGAAAGAGTCCCTGGGAAACGAGGATGCGCCGGCGTAATTCCTCGGCGCGCGTTTGCCACTCGGCCTCGGTCGCGGGGACTTTGAAAGGAAAGTAGCCGTCGAGGTCTTTGAGTTGCCCGGGTTGCGTCTCATCCGCCGCGCGGGCGGCAGCCAGGAGGACGGCGATGATGGCAACGAACGCGGGTGCTTTCATGGCCGGGAGCATGCGTGCGCGTAACGCACCATGCGAGTGGAAAGGCGGGCCGGAATTCCCGGACTACGGGCGCGGCACGGGAGCAGTCTCGGTCGGAAAGTTGGCCGGGACTTTCTGGGTGACCTTGCCGGTGGCCGCCCATTCGACGCCCCGCTGGAGCGTGACGGCGAATCCGACATCCTTGATGGCCTCCAGGCCGTGACCGAGCGCGGTGTGAAAGACGCGGCCCTTGCCATAAGCGATCGTCATCAGCAGCGGCTCATCTTCCCCTGTGCCACCTTTCGCCGGATCGGACATCGCGCTCGCGAGCACCGTGACGTGCTGCGCCGGGCCGCGGAGGCGATCGTAAAGCTCGTCCTGCGCGTGCATCCACTTGGCCGGAAGCCCCGCCATGATCGGGTGTTCGGGTGCGCGCGTGGTCATCAGAAACGCGTGTTGCTGGCCGTGGTGTCCGCCGTTGCCCGCCGTCATGTCTTCTGTCCACTTGCCGTCTCTCAGGCGTAGGTAAGGACCGCTCTTTTCATTGCGCCCGCCCCACCCGCCGAGGCCGATCATTTCGTTGTATGCCTTCCATTCAGGGAACGAATTGTTTGCCGCGTGAACGGCCACGAAGCCACCCCCGCCGCTGACATACTTTTCAAACGCGTCCTGCGCCGCAGGCGCCCACAACTCGCCGTTGTAGTTGGAGACCACGACCTGATAGGCCGCAAAGTCGGGCTTGAATGAGGCGATGTCCCCGCCCTTTGCCGGAGCCGTCGCTACGTCCACCGCGCAAAGGCCGCCTTCCTCCAGGATTTTTTTTAACTCAGGCGAAGTCGTCGCCCAGGCGTGATTATTCTGGCCGTCGAAGAGAAGGACTTTGAGCGGTGCGGCAGTGGCGGAAAGGCCGAACGCAAGCGCGGCCACAGCGGGGAGGAATCGGTTTAACATGAGCGCATCACAGGCGCGTTTTGAATCGATGACAAGCCCGTGATGCGGGGATTGGCCGGAAACGCGTCAGACGTCGCAAAGGCGCACGGCTTGCGTCAGCGAGGCGACTTTCTCGCGCACCGGGATGAACTCCTGCCCGACGCAGCCCTGGTAGCCGATGTCGATCAGCGCCTGCATGATCGGCGGGTAATTGAGTTCCTGAGTGTCGTCGATTTCCCCGCGCCCGGGGACGCCGGCGGTGTGGACATGGCCGATGAACGGGGCGTGCTCCCGGATGCGGGCGATGACGTCGCCGTGCATGATTTGGACATGGTAAATATCGAAGAGCACCTTCATGCGCGGGGAGCCGATCGCCTTGCAGATTGCGACACTCCGCTCGATGTCGTCGCAGAAATAATCCGGATGCCCCTTCATGTTCTCGGCGACGCGCGAGTTCAGCATTTCGAGGCAGATGGTGACGCCCTTTTCCTCCGCGAATGGGACGATCTTCTTTAATCCGGAGATCATGTTCGCCTGACCTTCCTCCGTGCTCAGGCCGCGTCGAAAACCGGAGAAAGTGATGACGCTCGGGACTCCAGCCGCGGCGCATTGCCCGATGCGTTCGGTGAGAATCTTGATGCACTCGTCGTGCTCTTCGGTGTGCGCAAAGCCCTTCGCGAATCCGTGCGAGCCTGCGATGGCGCACGTGAGGCCGAGCGATTTGAGCAGCGGCCAATGTTTGGGGTCGATCAGTTCGACGGAGACCAGGCCGAGCGCCGCCGCATGAGCGGCGAGTTCCTCGGGCGGCATTGGGTTGAAACACCAAGGAACGACGGACTGCTTGATGCGGCCATGGACGACTCGAAACGGTTTGGGTTCCTCCGCTTGGGCTGCCAACCCGAATGCCGCGGTGGCGGCGATGCCCTTCAAAGCGGAGCGGCGGTCGACGACGGAATCGGTGAGTTTCATCTTGGCGGGAATATTAAGCTTTTACGGAAGTGATGGAGAAAGATAGTTCGGGTCGGCTTCCCGGCGAAGCTTTTCCTCCTCCAGTCCCATGCGCTACATCCTCCTCTTCGCACTGCTGATTACCTCGTTCATTCACGCGAAGGCCGCCGAGCCGAAGATGAATTTCCTCGTCGTGCTCGTGGACGACATGGGGCTGACCGATCTCGGCTGCTATGGCAGCACGTTTTACGAAACCCCGCACATCGATCGTCTTGCGAAGGACGGGATGAAATTCACCGCCGCCTATTCCGCATGCACCGTTTGCTCCCCGACCCGCGCTGCGCTGCTGACGGGGAAATACCCGGCGCGCCTGCATCTGACTGACTGGATCGCCGGACATGTGCGGCCGACCGCGAAACTCCGCATTCCGGACTGGACGCAGGAGCTGAAGGCGGGCGAGACGACGATTGCGGAGCTGCTGCAAAAGCAGGGCTACGCGACGGCTCATTTTGGAAAATGGCATCTCGGCAAAGATCAGCCCGCGACCGCCCACGGATTCGATCTGAGCGTCGCCGATAATGGCAAGGGACAGCCTGACAGTTACATCTCTCCTTACAAAAATCCGAACCTCCCGGATGGTCCGACGGGCGAGGAATTGAGCGGGCGGCTCACGCAGGAGGCGACGGCGTGGATCGAGAAGAACAAGGATCACCCGTGGTTCGTGTATCTCCCACATTTCGCGGTCCACACGCCGCTCGGGGGAAAGCCGGAGGTGATCTCGCGTTTCGCCGCAAAGGCCGATCCGGCGGCGCGTCAGAAGAATCCGAAATACGCTGCGACGGTCGCGGCGGTCGATGACAGCGTCGGCGCGCTCCGCGCGAAGCTCGACGAACTGAAGCTGTCGGATCGCACCGTCATCATCTTTACCAGCGACAACGGCGGGCTGCTCCCGATCACGAGCAATTTCGGCCTGCGCGCGGGAAAGGGTTCCGCTTACGAAGGCGGCGTCAGAGTTCCGGCGAT
>JAYTDO010000425.1:0-5032 GCA_043735935.1 Chthoniobacteraceae bacterium | reverse complement strand
GCGCAAAGTGCGGATCGCGCTTGCGCCAGCGCTGCGATTGCTCGGGCAGCAGCGCTTCGATCTCGGCAAAGGTCTTGCCCTCGAAATCGCCGAAACCGCTCTTCGTGCAGGCGTCCTACGCCTGGCAGTACACGGATTTTGAAAAGCAGGCGCGCTACGACTCGCGGCACGTGATCGGCCTCGGGCTCATCTATGCGGCAAATGACAAGTTTGCCGCACGGCTGTACGCGAATTTTGTGCGCAACGAATCGAGCAATCCGTTCACCGACTACGAGGATTTCACGACCGGCCTCGGCGCTTCGTTCATCCTGCAGTTTTGAGAGGGTGTGCCGGAATTCATGCAGGGCCAAAGGCCCGCGTCCATACCAGCCTGGGGCAATGCCCCAGGATTGCGAGAAGGACGGTCAAGAGGGCTGAAAGCCCGATCCATCAGGGGATGATTGCGCGGGATGGGGCGGGCTTTCAGCCCTCTTGCTCATCCTATTCGAGAGTTCCTGGGGCGATGCCCCAAGGCTGGTATGAGGCACGCCTTTGGCGCTCAGGCATGGCGGACTTTTCGGCACACCCTCTAAGACCGGGTGGGTTCGCGCATTACCCTGCCGGACATCCCTCACCCGCTTTTTCCAATCATGAAACGTATCTCCATTCTCGCTTCCTGCATCTTCCCTGCGATTGCCGCCATTGCCGGTTCGCCCACCGTCGGCCAGGTCATCCCATCCGCTGCGCAGCGCGGGACTGAGGCTGAGGTGACGCTGACGGGTGGCAATCTCGGCGATGCGCGCACGCTGCTTTTCGACCAAAAGGGCATCGAGTGCGTGAGCGTGAGTGAGGTGACGGCGGGAAAATTCAAGGCAAAGCTGAAAATCGCGGCCGACGCGCGGCTCGGCGAGTATGCCTTCCGCGCGATCACGAACTCTGGCATCGGCGACGTGAAACTATTTTTTGTCACGCCTTTCCCGGTGCAAAAGGAGGCGGATGAGGTCGCGGCCGAGCCATACAAAGTGCAGCCGGCGAAGCTTGGCACGACGATCTACGGCACTGCGCCGGGCGAGGATCAGGATCATTTCGAGGTCGAGGCAAAGAAGGGCCAGCGTATTTCCGCCGAGGTCGTCGGCGTGCGCATCGCCACGCAGGCGCACCTCGACGCGCATCTGAAAATCACCACCGCCGACGGCAAGGAACTCGCGGAGCAGGACGACAGCGTCTTCACGCGGCAGGATCCGTCGGTGAGCGTCATCGCGCCGGAGGACGGCAAATACCGCGTCATCCTCCGTGACTCGACGAACAGCGGCCAGGGGCCTTGCAATTACCTCCTGCACATCGGCTCGTATCCGCGCCCGACGATCGTGTATCCGCTCGGCGGCATGGCGGGCGAGACGGTGAAATTCACGATGCTCGGAGATGCGGGCGGGCCTTTCGAGCAGACGGTGAAGCTGCCGGCCGAGCCGCAGGATCGCTTTGAGATCATCGCCGAGAAGGACGGCGAGATTGCGCCGCAGCCGAATTTCGTCCGCGTGTCGCCTTTCCCGAATGTCCTCGAAGTCGAGCCGAACAATACGATCCAGACGGCGACGCCGTCGAAATACGCGCCGCCGGTCGCGCTGAACGGGATCATTCAGGAAAAGGGCGACGTGGATTATTTCAAGTTCACCGCGCAGAAGGGCATGGTGTACGAGGTCAATGTGCGCGCCCGCATGCTGCGTTCGCCGCTCGATCCGGTCGTCGAGATTTACAACGACAAGGGCGGGCGTCTTGCGCTGAACGATGACGCCGGCGGGCCCGACAGCTACGTTCGGTGGACGGCTCCCGCGGACGGTGACTTTTTCCTGCAAGTCCACGACCAGCTCATGCGTGGCGGCCCGCTCTTTGCGTATCGCGCGGAGATCGCAAAGATGGCGCCCGCGCTCATCACCTACCTGCCGGAGATGGTCATCAACAGCTCGCAACAGCGCCGCAGCGTGCCGGTGCCGAAGGGCAACCGCTACGCCACGCTCGTGCAGGTGAAGCGCGCCGATGTCGGCGGTGATGTGCTGCTCGAACCGAAGGGCCTCCCCGCCGGCGTGAGCGCCGCCTTTGACAAGGCGGACAAGTCAGTGGATCGCATCGCGATGGTCTTCGAGGCAAAGCCGGATGCGGCGCCTGCGCAGACCGAGTTCATCATCGAGGCGAAGCTCACCGAGCCGCCGAAGGACACGACGGTCGCATCGCGCATCGCGCATCGCGTGGAGACTTCGGAAAATGGAAACCAGAAGTCGTATTACGGCGTGGATGAGCACGCGCTGCCGATCGCGGTGACGGACGAGATTCCGGTGACGATCAACTATGTGCAGCAGAAGGTGCCGATTTTGCAGAACGGCTCGATGGCGCTGAAAGTCCTCGTCGAGCGTCGCAACGACTTCAAGGGGCCGATCGACATCCAGGTGCTCTACGCGCCTCCGGGCGTTGGCACGCCGGGCACGGTGAACATCCCCGGGGAAAAGAAAGACGGAGACAAAACGATCGCTGCGCAGAACGAGGGCAGCATCACCATCAGCGCCAACGGCAACGCGCCGATCGCGAAATGGAAGACGGTCATCGTCGGCACGGCGGATTTCGGGAAGGGACCGACGTGGATGAGCACGCAGCTTTTTGATCTCGAGGTCGCCGCGCCTTTCGTCACCGGCGCGATCGTCCGCACTTTCATCGATCAGGGCGGCGAAGGCTCCATGACGGTGAAGCTCGATCAAAAGAACGCCTTTGAAGGCAAGGCGAAGATCGCACTCATCGGCCTGCCCCAAGGTGTGACCGCCGAGGAGCGCGAGATCACCAAGGATGACACCGAGGTGAAATTTGCGCTCAAGGCCACGCCGACCGCGCAGGTCGGGCAGGCGAAGACCGTGTTCGCGTCCTTCACCCTCGTGCGCGACGGCGAGACGATGACGAACACCATCGCCAGCGGAGGCATTCTCCGGGTGGACAAGGCGTCCGCCGCCGCGAAGGTCGCCGACGCGAAATAATCACACCTGAATTAAACCGCCACGGGGCCAAAGAAACCGGCCCGGCGCAGGTATCTGCCAGTAAGCTTCCAACGAGAATCCACCCATGCAAAAAGTCATCCGTTTCCTGCCTCTTTTCCTGACGTTGTCCGGCACCAGTTTTGCCGCGAGCAACTTCGAGGTATTCCCCGCCGAGGTGAATCTGAAATTCCTGCGCGACCGCCAGTCGCTCGTCTGCCGCTGGACGGAGCCGAACGGCGTGCAGCGCAACGTGACCGCAGAGGCGAAGTTCACACTTTCCGACGCGGCGAAAGCGCGCGTGGAGAGCGGCACGGTCTATCCTGTCGCGGACGGCGACGCGAAGCTGAAGGTCGAGTATAACGGCCAGAGCGTGGAACTGCCCGTGAAGGTCGCGGAGGCGACGAAGGATCAGGGCATTTCGTTCCGGCTCGATGTGATGCCGATTTTCATGCGCAACGGCTGCAACAGCGGCGGGTGCCACGGCTCGTCGCGCGGCAAGGACGGCTTCCGCACTTCGCTGTTTGGGTTTGATCCCGCAGGCGATTATTTCCGCCTCACACGCGAGCAGATCGGCCGGCGCATCAACCTCGGCACGCCCGAGGCCTCAATGCTCGTGACGAAGTGCATCGGCGAAGCGCCGCACACCGGCGGCAAGCTTTTCACGAAGGACAGCGAGAACTGCCAGACGCTCATCCGCTGGATCGAAAATGGTGCGAAAGACGATGCGCCGGACATCTCGGAGGCGACGAGCCTCGAAATCCTGCCGAAGCAACTCCTGCTCGAAGCGCCGGGCCAGAAATTCCAGATGACCGTGCGCGCGCACTACAGCGACGGCACGGATCGCGATGTCACGAAGCTCGCGCTTTTCCTCAGCAGCAATGATGGCTCGGCGAAGATCGACAAGGAGGGCATCATCACCACCGGCCAGCGCGGCGAGGCGTTCGTCATGGCGCGCTTCCACACGTTCACCGTCGGCACGCAGGTGATCATCATTCCGAAAGCGCTGCAATATGCGAAGCCGAAGGTCGAGGAGCGGAACTACGTGGATCAGCTCGTGAATGCGAAACTCGACAAGCTGCGCATGTTCCCGAGCCCGCTCTGCGACGACGAGACGTTCCTCCGCCGCGCGCACATCGACATCAACGGCACGCTGCCGACGCCCGACGACGTGAAGGCATTCACCGCCGACAACGACGCGCAGAAGCGCGCAAAGAAAGTGGATCAGCTCCTCGCGCGGAATGAGTTCGTGGACATCTGGGCGATGAAGTGGAGCGAGCTGCTGCAAATCCGCAGCACGAACAACAACGTGGCGACGGGCTACAAGTCCATCCTCACGTACTACTCGTGGATCCGGGAGCAGCTCGAAAAAAATGTGCCCGTCAATGAAATGGCACGGCAGCTCATCGCCGCCACCGGTTCCAATCTCGATAATCCCGCGACGAACTACTACGAGCTGGAAATCGACCCCCTGAAGCTCGCGGAAAATACCGCGCAGGCATTCTTCGGCACCCGCATCCAGTGCGCGCAGTGCCATAATCATCCGTTCGATCGCTGGACGATGTCCGACTACCGCGGCTTCGTCTCGTTCTTCAGCCAGATCGCCCGCAAGCCCGGCGAAGACCCGCGCGAGCGCATCGTCTTCAACTCCGGCGGCGGCGAGGCGAAGCACCCCGTGGACGGCCGTGTGATCCCCGCAAAATTCCTCGGCGAAGAGCAGCCCGACTGCACCGGCAAGGATCGCCGCCAGGTGCTCGCCGACTGGATCGCGTCGCCGAAGAACCCGTTCTTCTCCCGACACATCGCGAACCTCGTTTGGGCGCAATACATGGGCCGCGGCATCGTCGAGCCCGTGGACGACGCGCGCATCTCGAATCCGCCGAGCAATCCCGAGCTGCTCGACGCGCTCGCGGCGAAGCTCGTCGAATACAACTTCGACGTGCGGCACCTCGTCCGCGACATCTGCACCAGCGCCGCCTATCAGCGCACGACCCGCGTGAACGAGTCGAACGAACTTGATGACCGCAATTTTGCGAAGG
>JAYTDO010000424.1:0-1656 GCA_043735935.1 Chthoniobacteraceae bacterium | reverse complement strand
TCGCGATGCTCTCTGCGAGTGGCTTTGCGGACACGGTCGTGCTTTTGGACGGCACGAAAGTCGAAGGCAAAGTGACCGCCGAAACCGACACCGAAGTCGTGATCGATGAGAAAATTTCCGCGGGCATCACCGACTCGCGAACGATCAAGAAATCGGAAATCCTCTCGGTGACAAAGGAAGCCCCGGACGAAGTCGCGTGGCAGGCGCTGAAGAACATGAAGGTCGGGCCGAACTCCCTCCCGGCGGCGTCCTACGACAGCGTCGCCAACGCGCTGACCAATTTCACAACGCAGTATCCCAAGAGCGCCCATGTGGCGGACGCGGAGAAGATCGCGGCGGAATTCGCGGCGGACAAAAAGCGCGTGGACGGCGGCGAGGTAAAGCTCGACGACAAATGGCTCTCGAAGGAAGAGGTGCAGAAAGAGCGCTACCAGATCAGCGCGTTGCTCGCGTTGAACTACATGAAGCAGCAGAGCGCCACGGACACCATCGGCGCGCTGAACACCTTCGCGGCAATCGAGAAGACGTATCCCGGCGCGCGGGTCTATCCCGACGCGATCGAACTCGCGAAGACGCTGCTTGCCAGCCTGAAGACGGAAGTGGATCGGCGCATCCCGATCGTGACGGCTCAGAAGCTGGAGCAGGAAAAGACCATCGCCGCTGCGGTCGATCCGCAGCGCTCGGAAATCCGGGCGGCGATCAAACGCGACATGGACGCGGCGGACGCCGTGCTCACGGCGGCGGACAAACAGAACCTCAAATGGCCGCCGCTCATCGTCAGCAGCGACAAGAGCCTGCAAAAGCTCGCGGGGAAAATCCCCTCGGAGACCTCGCGCCTGGCGGCCCTCCCCATCGCGAAGATGCGGGCGTCCATCACGGCGGCGGAGACCGCGCGGGCGGCGTTCGAAAAGCAGGACCTCGCCGCGACCGAAACGTCGCTCAAGGAGGCGACTTCGGCGTGGAGCCAGAACGAACTGGCAACGCGTCTGCAGACGGAACTGACCGCGGCCAAGGCGCTCGCCAAAGCGGCTCCCGCGCCGGTCGCCACGCCGGCACCTGCGACTCCCGCAAAGGGCCGTACTGCCGCTGCCAATCCGACCGCGCCAGCGCCCGGCGACCAAGAAATGGCGCACGATGCGGATAAAAAGCCCTTTTTGTTAACTCCTGCGGGCGCGATCACCGTCGTGGTCGTCGTGGCATTCCTGATCGCGGCGCTCAATGCCTTCAAGAAGATCAAAGCCAAAGCCAACGACGTTCTTGAATAGCCCGAAGATGAACCGCACCGCGCACATCGATCGAAAGACGAACGAAACCGCCATTTCCATCGCCCTCACGGTCGATGGCCGTGGCACGAGCACGATCGCGACGAAGATTCCGTTCTTCGACCACATGCTCACGCTCTTCGCGCGCCACAGCCTCGTCGATCTCGACGTGAAAGCTGACGGCGACATCGAAGTCGATCTTCATCACACGGTCGAAGATACCGGGATCGCGCTCGGGCAGGCGTTTGCGAAGGCGCTCGGCGACAAACGCGGCATCCGGCGCTACGGCTCGGCGTATCTGCCGATGGACGAAACGCTCGCCCGCGTCGTCGTCGATTTCAGCGGGCGGCCCTTCCTCGAATACCGCGCGCCCGCCGGCGTCGCGACCATCGGC
>JAYTDO010000423.1:0-2267 GCA_043735935.1 Chthoniobacteraceae bacterium | reverse complement strand
CGAAAAGCATCGCGATATCCGAGCCCAGCGCCGCCTGCGTCTCCATCGCCTCCCGCGGCCCTAGGAACATCGGCGACCCATCGATGTGATTTTGAAAATACACCCCCTCCTCCGTGATCTTCCGCAGCTTCGCCAGCGAGAACACCTGAAACCCGCCCGAGTCCGTGAGGATCGGCCCGTCCCAATTCATAAACCGATGCAGCCCCCCAAAGTGCCGCATCACCTCCATCCCCGGCCGCACGAAAAGATGATACGTGTTCCCCAAAATAATCTGCGCCCCCACCTCCCGCAGCTCCCCAGGCGACACCGCCTTCACCGTCCCCTGCGTTCCCACCGGCATGAAAATCGGCGTCTCGATCACCCCATGATTCGTCACCAGCCGCCCACGCCGCGCCTTCGTCTCGGGATCAGTTTTGAGCAGCGTGAACATCGGGGCGCGCATCATAGCGACCCGCCGTCCCCGCGCAACCGCCGCCTGCTGGCTGCCCTCAGTCTGAGCTGAGTGCAAAAAATAGCGCCTTTTGTTTTGCCGAAGCCCCGCTAATTCCTTGCTGCTATGTCGATGAACGATGCCGAGTTAATTGCGCTCTTGAAGGATTTGGAAAGCGACTGCGTAGAACGTAAAGAGAGCTACAGCGGCGATGTCCGTGATAAGGCGCGTCGCGCCGTCTGTTGTTTCGCAAACGATCTGCCTGCTCACCAAAAGGCGGGCATCCTTTTTATCGGAGCCCGCGATGACGGCAGCCCTGCCGACCTTGCGATCACTGATGAACTTCTTCAGCAACTCGCGAGCATTCGCGATGATGGTCGAGTTCTGCCTTTCCCATCGCTCACGGTTGAGCGTCGTATTTTGGATGGGGCCGCATTGGCGGTCGTTTCCGTGACTCCGAGCAGGGACGTGCCGGTTCGTTACGATGGGCGCGTTTGGGTGCGTGTTGGACCAACCACACGCCTCGCGAGTCCCGAGGATGAGCGCATCCTCGCAGAGCGCCGAAGTGCTGCCTACCTGCCGGGCGATCTGCGTCCGGCGGAAGAGTGCAGCCTCGCGGATCTCGACGTCGATTTTTTCCGAACGAGCTACCTCCCCTCGGCCATTGCACCTGATGTTCTGGCCGCCAATCAACGATCGGTAGAGCAGCAACTCGCCACCTGTCGATTTGTCGTCGGCCCGAGCGATCATAGGCCGACGTTGGTAGGCTGCCTTGTCCTGGCCCTCGAGCCGCGCCGCGCTGCACCCGGGGCCTATGTGCAATTCGTGCGATTCGATGGAGTGGATTTGACCAGCCCCATCACGGATCAGGCGGAGATTGGCGGCTCATTGTCCGATCTGCTGCGTGCTTTGGATGAAAAATTGCGCGCCCACATTCGGATCGCCACCAACATCACTTCAGACGACCAAGAAGTTCGGCGGCCTGACTATCCGCTGGCCTCGCTTCAGCAACTTGCGCGGAATGCGGTCATGCACCGCAGCTTCGAGGGAACCAATGCGCCGGTCCGAATGAGTTGGTTCACAGACCGGATTGAGATCCAAAACCCAGGCGGGCCGTTTGGACAAGTCACCCAGGAAAACTTCGGCCAGCCGGGTGTGGCAGACTATCGGAACCCGCATCTTGCAGAGGCGATGAAAGTGCTCGGCTACGTCCAGCGCTTTGGCGTGGGCATCGCCACTGCGCGGGCGGAACTTTCGGCAAACGGCAACCCGCCGCCCGAATTTCAAGTCACTCCAAATTTCGTCCACGTCACTGTGCGCACGCGGCCATGAGCATTCCTGTTTTTGCCTTCTTCAACAATAAGGGCGGTGTCGGCAAGACGGCGCTGATTTTTCACCTCGCCCACATGTTTGCCGATCTCGGCAAGAGGGTGCTCGCCGTGGATCTTGATCCGCAGGCCAATCTTACCGCGTCTTTTCTTGAAGAAGATGTCCTGGAGGATCTTTGGAATGTGCCTGCCGACGGGCGTGCCACGATCTTCGGCGCAGTTCGGCCCTTGATGGACGTTGGTGATGTGCGCATTCCAGCAATTCAGACTCCGCGCGGCCGGCTGGCACTTTTACCCGGCGACCTGGCTTTGGCTGGTTTTGAAGACACGCTCAGCGACGTGTGGAACCGAATGCTTGGCGATCAAAACCTCGAACGTCCTTTCAAAATCACCAGTGCGTTCTGGCGGGTGATGCAAACCGCAGGCATCAACCACCGCGCAGACCTCATCGTTTGCGATCTTGGTCCGAGCCTTGGTGCCCTGAATCGGGCCGCGCTTGTCGCCGCTGA
>JAYTDO010000422.1:0-1649 GCA_043735935.1 Chthoniobacteraceae bacterium | reverse complement strand
GCTTGAACACAACGGCGCCCGCCGTGTCTCATCCGCCGCCATGCTCAAACCCCTGCTTGTTTCCCTCGCGTTCTTGCCGCTCGCGCTCGCCGATGCGCCGCGTTCTTCGCTGAAGCCGCTCACTTTCACCGAATACGATCTGCCGAACGGGCTGCATGTGATCCTGCATGAAAATCACGCCGCGCCGGTGGTCGCGAGCTATGTGCTTTATCACGTCGGCTCGAAGAATGAGCGCGCGGATCGCACGGGGTTCGCGCACTTTTTCGAGCACCTGATGTTTGAGGGCAGCGAGAACATCAAGCGCGGCACGATAGACAAACTCGTGTCCGGCGCGGGCGGGAATCTGAACGCGAGCACGTCCTTTGACAAAACGGATTACTTTCTGAATCTGCCGAGCAACCAGCTCAAGCTCGCGCTGTGGATCGAGAGCGAGCGGATGATGCACAATCGCATTGACGAGACGGGCGTGGAGACGCAGCGCAAAGTCGTGAAAGAAGAACGCTCGATGCGCTACGACAACCAGCCGTACGGTTCGCTGTTCGAGAAGCTGGTCGGCTTCACGCTCGTGGGCACGCCCTACGCGTGGACGCCCATCGGCTCGGTGCAATACATTGATCAGGCGAAGATCGAGGAGTTCCGCGATTTTTGGAAAATGTACTACGTGCCCAACAACGCGACGCTGGCGATCGCGGGGGACATCAACATCGCCGAGACGAAGAAGCTCGTGGCTGATTATTTCGCAGGCATCCCGAAAGGCGCGGAGCCGCCGCGGCCAAAGCTCACGCTCACGGACCCCGCCGGGCCGCAGAAGCTCGTGGTGAAGGAAGACAAGACTCCGCTGAACGCGACGCTGCATGTGTGGCACGCGTGCAACATGCGCGACCCGGATTCTTACCCGCTCGATTTGCTCGCAAACATCCTCGCGACCGGACGCAGCTCGCGGCTGTACCGCCGCCTCGTGGACAAGGAACAAGTGGCGCTCGCGGCGGAGGCATTTCCCGAGCTGTTCGAGCTCACAGGTGTGGTCGGTGTTTTCGCCACGGGCAACGCTGGCGTGCCGCTGGAAAAGCTCGACGCGCTGATGACCGAGGAGGTCGAAAAGGTGAAGGCCGAGGGCGTGACCGAGGATGAGTTTGTCCTCCGTGCCGGCGTCGTCGAAGACCGAATCGCCCACGGAGTCGCCGCACGCGAATCCGGCGACGAGGAGCGAGCAAGAGAGCGTGAGGACAACGGCCGTGCCGAGGCGGGAAGACATCGGAGACGAGGATAGACCGCGCCGGAGTGGCGCGGTAGTCGCGGCATGGATCGGTTTGACGGGTACGTGTCACGGAGACGCCGCCGCGCTCCCGCTTCACGTAGCATCCAACGCCCCCACCATGCGCCAGATATGGATCACGAAGGCCGGTCCCCCCGAGGTGCTACAGGTACGCGAGGCGCCCGATCCCGAGCCAGCCGACGGTGAGGTCCGCATCCGCGTGAAGGCCGCGGGGATCAACTTCGCCGATCTCATGGCCCGCGTCGGGCTCTATCCGGATGCGCCGAAGATCCCGTGCGTCGTCGGCTACGAGGTCTCGGGGATCGTCGATGCGGTCGGCAACGGCGTCACGCGCGTTGCGATCGGCGACCGCGTCTTCGGGATGCCGAAGTTC
>JAYTDO010000421.1:0-1612 GCA_043735935.1 Chthoniobacteraceae bacterium | reverse complement strand
TTCCTGAATCTTAAGGCTCGCCTCGAGCGCGGTCGGATAGCTCGATGACGAGGCCAGATAGACAAAACGATCAAACGGACGTCGATTGATCAGCTCGTGGAGGTCGTCGTTGCTGCCTTCGAGCACCGTGTGCGCCGCCTGCGGGAGCTTTCGTGTCTTTCGTGGACTGCTTCTTTCCTCCGCTTTTTTGTGGTTCGCACCGGCCCGCGCCGACCTCGTCATCGTCCAGCATGTCGATGGCAGCGGGCAGTCCGGCGACCAGACGATCAAGATCAAGGGGGACAAGGCGCGCACCGATCTCGCGCAGCAGGTCAGCATGATCACCAACGGGGCGACCGGCGATCTCGTCACGCTCATGCACGCGCAAAAGACCTTCCTCAAAGTCCCCGCCGTGCAGACCAAAGCGATGCTGGAACAACTGCAAAAACTCGCCCCCGGCACCGCCGGGCCGAAGCTCATCCCGACGGGAAAGAAGGAAAAGATCGGCAACTACGACTGCGAAATTTTCACCGCCAATCTCGGCGGAATCAGCGTCACCTACTGGATTGCGAAGGATTTTCCCAACTACCAATCCGTGCTCGAGCAGATGAGCAAACTGCAAGGCGGCAGCATCTCCGCGATGGGCAAGGGCGTGATGCCGGAGCTGAAGGATTTCCCCGGCATGCAGATCAAGACCGAGATGGACATGGGCGGGAAAAAAGTCAGCACCGTGCTCGTCTCGGCAAAGGAGGAGAATGTCGATCCGGCGAGCTTCGACATTCCGAAGGACTACAAGGAAGTGAACGCCCCGGCGCTGAATTTTCAGAAGTAAGCATCGCGCTGCCGGGTGCCGCTGTAGGGGTAGCTGACAGCTTCCCCTATAGCGGTGCCCGGCAGCGCGATGCTAGCCCGGACTGGTCTTCGGATAGGTGCCGAGGATTTTGACGAAGGTGCAGTGCTTTTCGAGTTCGTCGATGGCCTGCTTGACCTTGTCCTCGCCGGCGTGGCCGTCGATATCGACGAAGAAAAAATACTCCCAGGCTTTGCGCTTCGAGGGGCGGCTTTCGATTTTGCTCATCGAGATTTTCAGCCGGTTGAAAGGTTCGAGGGCGTGGAAAAGCGCGCCGGGTTTGTCCTGCACGCAGAACATGATCGCGGTGCGGTCGTCGCCGGTGGGCGGCGAGGCGGTGCGGCCGATGACGAGGAAGCGCGTGGTGTTGGAGGCGATGTCCTGGATGGCCGGCGCGAGGATTTGCAGGCCGTGGACTTCGGCGGCCATCTTGCCGGTGATCGCGGCGGACGCGGGCTCGCCGGCGGCGAGTTCGGCGGCGCGCGGGGTGCTGGAGACCTCGACCAGATCCACGTCGGGCAGATGCAGCCGGAGCCAGTTGCGGCACTGGCCGAAGACCTGGGGATGCGAATAGATTTTGCGCACCTGCTCGCGGGGGATTTTCGCGACGAGGTGGTTTTCAATCTTCATCAGGATCTGCGCGCAGATGCGCAGTTCGCTGTCCATGAAAACGTCGAGCGTGTGGTTGACCGCGCCCTCGGTGGAGTTCTCGATCGGCACCACGCCGTAGTCGGCGTTGCCGCGCGCCACCACGTCGAAGACATCGGCGATGCTGACCTGCGG
>JAYTDO010000420.1:0-2805 GCA_043735935.1 Chthoniobacteraceae bacterium | reverse complement strand
CTTCCCAACGCCAATTGTCCACGTACAGCTTACCCGCCGCAAAGGTCTCGGTGCTCGATTCGGGATTGACGTCCTTCGCCTGCCGATAGCCGGGCCGCGCGACCGTCCCGTCGTCGTTCAACGCCGGTCCATACTGGCCGCGGACGAAGTTCTCCGCCACTTCATCGGCGCTGTAGATTCGCACCGAATTCAGCACCTTCGCCTTTTCGTTCCGAATGGCGTCCGACTCGAACGACGACGGCGGCTCCATGCACAGATACGCGAGCATCTGGAACATGTGGTTCTGCATCATGTCGCGCATCACACCCGAGCCGTCGTAATATCCCCCGCGGTCGCCGACGTCCACTTCTTCGCAGACGTTAAACTGGATGTTATCGATGAAGTTCTTGTTCCAAAGTGGCTCGAAAATCCCGTTCGCGAAACGGAAGGCCAGAAGGTTTTGAACGGTCTCTTTTCCCAGGTAATGATCGACCCGATAAATCTGACCCTCATCCCAGTTCGCATGCAAATCGTTGTTCAGCGCGAGCGCGGAATTGAGATCGGTTCCGAAAGGCTTTTCGACAATGATCCGCTTCCAGCCCGGCCCATTCTTGAAGCCGCATTTGTACAGGTTTTCGCAGATCAACCCGAAGAATTTCGGCGCCGTGGCAAAGTAGAACAGCACGTTTCCCTCGGCGTGGTATTGCTCGTCGAGCTGCTGCACCATTTCACGGAGCTGCTCAAAGTCCGCCAGCTCGCCAAAGCCCGCGGGCAGGTAGTGAAATCGCTGCTCCAACTTTTCCCAAACTGCCTCATCGAACTTGGGCCGGGTGTGATACTTCCGAATCCCATCATCCGAGCCACTGATGCGGGCTCGGAAATCCTCCGAGCTCATCTTCGTCGACGCGGCGCCGAGAACAGCGAAGTTGTCGGACAACAATCCATCGCACGCGAGATTGTAGAGCGCGGGAATCAGCAGGCGCTTCGTCAGATCCCCCGACGCACCGAAGATCAACATGATGCACGGCTTGCTGGCGGGATTGGCATCCGGTTCGGCGATTCCAGATATGCCGCGGGTTTCGGTATTAGTGGTCATAGAAATTGGGAGTCCCGTTCGATAACGCGCGCAACCTCGGAACGGTTTCGCGGAGGCTAGGCGGCACGCTCGCGCGAATGCAAGGAGATTGGCTTAAACCTCTTCACTTTGGCCGCCGCCCAACGCCGAATGCGCACGGCTTCGCCTCGCAGTGCTCCGTACGGAACCGGGTCGGCGTCACGCCGCTCACTGCGCGAAAGGCCCGTGCAAACGCGCTCTGGTCATAGAATCCGCACGCGAGCGCGATCTCTGCGACAGGTTGATTCGTCTCAAGCAACAGCCGCGAGGCCGCGGCGATGCGCGTCTTGGCAATGAGTTGGATCGGCGTCACGCCAAAGATGCGTTTAATCAACCGGGCAAACCGCGGCGCGGGAAGCCTCGCGGTGCGCGCAAGCTCCGGCGGCGTAATCGTTCCGGCATACTCGCTTTCCAATCGCAATAGGGCCGCCGCGATCCCCGGCGGAAAGTCCTTCGTCGGAATCGGCGACCGAACGTCCTTGGACATGCCGATGATGCCGCGCACCGCCCCGCTTGAATCCCGCAACGGCAGCTTCGTGGTGAGGCACCAAACGGGCTTGTGCGGCGAATACCACTGCAACTCCATCCGGTCGCTGATCGAGCGCCCGGTACGCAAAACGTACGAGTCCTGCTCAGCCGGAATGCGCCCAAAATCGCCCGGACACACATCGCAAGGTCGGCGCCCGAGCATTTGCTCCTTGCTCCGCAGCCCGTGGCGCTCAACGAGCGAATGGTTCACGGCGATGTAACGGCCCTCGGCGTCCTTGATGAAAAACGCGATGTCCGGCGCGTGATCGAAAAGTTCCTCGATCAATCGAATGTCGACGCTGTCATGCTTGACGCTACGAATGACCGCGTTTGTGCTGAGTTTCATGAAATCGTGTTTTTCGGCGCCAAGACGAGTCTGCAACGACCGCTAATGTTCCGGACTATCCTCAAAGCGCCAAGCCTGTTGTCCCTCACTTTCCATGAAAATCACCCGCATCCTCGCCTACCGCGTCGAGCTTCCGCTGCACGAGACGACTTACAAGTGGTCCGGCGGGAAATCCGTCACCGTCTTTGACAGCACGATCGTCCGTGTGGAAACGGACGCCGGCCTCGTCGGCCACGGCGAAGTGTGCCCGCTCGGGCCGTTCTATCTGCCGGCGTATGCGGAGGGCGTGCGCGCGGGGCTGCGCGAGCTCGGGCCGCACTTGCTCGGCGAAGATCCGCGCCAGCTCGCGAAGCTCAATCATCGCATGGATGCGGCGCTGAAGGGGCATCCGTATGTGAAGAGCGGCATCGACATCGCCTGCTGGGACATCCTCGGCCAGAGCGCCGGGATGCCTGTGTGCGAGCTGCTCGGCGGACGCTTTGGTGAAAAGGTGCGGCTCTACCGCGCCATCTCGCAGGAGTCGCCGGAGGAGATGGCGGCGAAGGTCGCGGGCTATCGCGCGGAGGGTTACACGCGCTTTCAACTCAAGGTCGGCGGCGACCCGGACACGGACATCGCGCGCATTTTCGCCGTGGCGGAAAAGATCGAGCCGGGCGACCGGCTCGTGGCGGATGCGAACACCGGTTGGGTCCAGCATGAAGCCGTGCGCATCGTGAAGGCGGCGCGCGACGTGGACGTATATATCGAGCAGCCGTGCCTCACGTATGAGGAGTGTCTCGCCGTCCGGCGGCAGTGCGCGCATCCGTTCGTGCTCGATGAAAATGTGGACGGCCTCGAC
>JAYTDO010000419.1:0-16626 GCA_043735935.1 Chthoniobacteraceae bacterium | reverse complement strand
CACGTGCCGCCGCACCTGCGGAACACGGGCATGATGTTCCAAAGCTACGCGCTGTGGCCCCACATGACCGTGGCGAAGAATGTCGCCTTCGGACTCGAGGAACGCCGGGTCCCTCAGCCCGAAATCACGCGGCGGGTCGGCGAGGCGCTCGAATCCGTGCGGATGGGTGAATACGGCGGACGAAAAATCAACCAACTCTCCGGCGGGCAACAGCAGCGGGTCGCCCTCGCTCGTGCGCTCGTGATCCGCCCGCGCTGTCTGTTGCTGGATGAGCCTTTGTCGAATCTCGATACGAAACTTCGCATCGAGATGCGGACCGAAATCCGGCGGGTATGCAAGGAATCCGGCCTGACGGCCATTTACGTCACTCACGACCAGAAGGAAGCGCTTTCGATCGCCGACCGGATGGCCATCATGGAGGGCGGTCACATTCGGCAGTCCGGCACGCCGGCGGAGGTTTACCGAGGTCCGCATACGCGTTTCGTTGCCGATTTCATGGGCGAGACGAATTTCATCGATGGCACCATCGCCGCGATCTCCCCCGGCCGCCTTCTCATCGATACCCCGCTGCGCACCTTCCAGGCGACGCTCGGCGGCCACGACTGGCATCCGAAGGCCGGCGATCGGGCCACGCTCTCGATTCGTCCCGAATGCTGGCGCCTCGGCGTCGAGTCGACCGCAACGAACGCGATTTCCGGTCGCATCGCGGACCGCGTTTATCTTGGCGAGATGGCCCAGTACCGCTTCACCACGGGCGCTTATGGCATCAAGATTTTTGAGCTGAATCCCCGCTTTGTCGGGCTTCCGCCCGATCGCGACCTGAATGCCGCGGTCGCACCGGAAGACGCCATCGTCCTGCCGCCCTGAGCCGTGACGAAATCCTGGGCTCTCATTCTCGGCCTCCTCGGGGTCCTCGTCGGCCCGATCCTGCTCAGGCCGAAGCACGACGCCGCCCCGCGCCTCGGCGAACGATCCCTCATCCTCATCACGCCGCACAACGAAGCCATCCGCTCGGAGTTTGGCCGCGCCTTTCAAGATCATTACCTCGCCAAAACAGGGCAGCGCGTCCGGCTCGATTTCCGCACCCCGGGCGGCACGAGCGAAATCGGCCGCTATATCGCGGGTGAATACCTTGGCGCGTTTCAAAATCACTGGACCCGCACCCTCGGCAAGACATGGAGCACCAGCGTCGAGCGCAATTTCGCCAACCCGAAGGCGGCGGCTGATGATCCCGTCGCTCAAGCCGCTCGCGCCGCGTTCCTCGCGGCCGATGTCTCGTGCAAAATGGACCTCTTCTTCGGCGGCGGTGCGTTCGATTTCCAGTCGCAGGCCGCCTCCGGTTACATCGTAGACAGCGGATTTGTGTCGGCGCATCCAGAGCTGTTTAATCCGGACAACATTCCGCAAACCTTGAGTGGGGAACCCTTCTACGACAAAGACGGGCGATGGATCGGCAATGTCGTTTCCTCCTTCGGCATCGTTTACAACACGGACTCTCTCAAACGGCTCCACATCGAGCGGCCACCCGAAGGATGGGCTGACCTGGCCGATCCGCGCTTGCTCCACGAGATCGCGCTCGCGAATCCCACGCAAAGCAGCTCCGTGAACAAATCCTTCGAGATGCTCATCCAGCAGCAGATGCTTGAGGAAACTGCCCGGCCCGACGGCCGCGCGGAATCCGAGGCGATCGCGGACGGCTGGTCTCGCGCCATGCGACTCCTCATGCGCATCGGCGCAAACGCGCGCTACTTCACCGATGCCTCCACCAAAATCAGCATCGACGTCGCGGCCGGCGAAGCGGCAGCGGGCATGACCATCGACTTCTACGGGCGATTTCAGAGCGAGGCCGTCCGACGGCCCGACGGCACGTCGCACGTCGGTTACACCAACGCCCTCGGCGGCACGTCCGTCGGCGTCGATCCCATCGGGCTTTTCCGCGGCGCGCCGAATGCCGATGTCGCCCGCGAGTTCATCGCCTTCGTGATGTCGCCGGACGGACAGCGATTATGGAACTGGAAAGTCGGGACTCCCGGCGGTCCCTCGCGTTATGCCCTGCGGCGCCTTCCCGTGCTGCCCTCGCTTTATGCCACGGAGTTCGCTCCCTTGCGCAGCGATCCCGAGGTGAACCCCTACGAACTCGCCCGCACCTTTACGTATCACGAAAAATGGAGTGCTCCGTTCTTTCGCAGCATCGCCTTCGTCTTCCGAGTCATGTGTATCGATACGCACGACGAGCTTACCGATGCTTGGAGCGCCCTCATCACCGCAGGCTTTCCGCCCGAAGCGACAGCCGTGTTTGGTGACGTGACGCAAGTGGACTACGCCGCCGCCGGCGGCCGTATCAAGGGCGCTCTGGGGCCCGATAAAATCAAGGAAGTCCAGCTTGCCAAGGAACTCTCCGACCACTTTCGCGCGCAATACCGGCACAGCGCTGAACTCGCCCGCGCGGGTCGCTGATCGGGCAACGTTGTCATCCTCCGCCTCTTCCGCTAAGAGCCCTCCCTCGGATGCCTCACTCGTCCTCACCTGCACCTGGTTCAAATGCTCCCGTCCTTTTCGGGCGCTACCGATTTGAGCGCGAGTTGGGCCGCGGTGGAATGGGCCGCGTCGTCCTCGCCTTCGACACCAAGCTACACGCTCGCGTCGCGGTAAAACTCGTCCCCGACGAACTCGTCGCCGATACCGCCGCGATCGACGATCTTCGGAAGGAAGTGCTCCGCGGCATGGCCTTGATGCACCCCGGCATCGTGCGGACTCATCAGTTCGAGCTCGATGAAAGCGGGGCCGGCATCGTCATGGAGTACATCGACGGCTCCACGTTGAGCGAACTTCGCGCAGGCCAGCCCGACGGCTGCTTTGATCCGATCCAAATCCTTCCCTGGATCGAGCGGCTTTGCGCGGTGCTCGACTACGCCCACGGCGATGCGCGCATCGCCCATCGCGACCTCAAGCCGCGCAACATCATGGTTACTTCCGACGGTCGTCTGAAGGTGGCCGACTTTGGCATCGCGGCGACCCTCAGCGACTCCATCAGTTGCGCCACCGGCCAGGGCCCGCGCAGCGGCACCGAGCGTTACATGAGCCCGCAGCAGGCGCGCGGAAAGAAGCCGAGCCCGCTCGATGACATCTACGCGCTCGGCGCAACGATCTACGACCTGCTCACCTCCAAACCCCCATTCTTTCGCGGCAATATCCTCGTCCAAGTTTTCGAGGTCGCGCCGCCGCCGATGAGCGAGCGTCGAGCGGAATTCGGCATTGTCGACCGGGTACCGATCCCGCCCGCTTGGGAAGCAACGATCGCGGCGTGCCTGGCGAAAGATCCGCCTGATCGTCCTCGCAGTGGTAGCGAGATCATTGCACTTCTCCTCGCCGATGGGCCGCCGTCGGCGGCGGTCGAGATTCCCCGGATTCCTGATCATCAGGAGCAACCCGAAATCGACGCGAGCGGCCAAAGCGCGACGCACCCACCCGCTCCCGCGCCGGACGAACCGACCACACCGCCGCCCGTTTACGCCGACGCAACCGTGCGCCCCAAACCGCGCCGGCACTGGCGCAGGAAGGTCGCCGTCGGTGCCGCAGTCGGGCTTCTCGTTCTTGTCGTCGGTCAATCGGGGGTGATCGCGAAGTTCCGCTCCCCACGGCCGCACGGTGTAGTCGTCGTGCCCACACCGAAGCCCGTCACGCCGCCTCCTGCCGCGCTCACACCCGAGATGCGCTTTGCCGAGGTGATGGAGCAGGGGAGACAGCTTCGCAGTCGGGGCGACATGGCCACGTCGCTCACACGCTTTCGAGAAGCGAGTGCCTTCCGCGAGCAGGATCCCGCCCCGATTGCCGAAATCGCGCTGACCTTCGAGCGGATGAATCTGTTTGAAAAAGCCGCAGAGCAGTGGAAGCGCATCTTCGAGATGGGCGAGGCAGCCGGTGTCTATTTCGCAGCGGCTGAGGCGAAAATGAAGCTGGCGCAGGCCAAGGCGGACGAGACCACCCAACCGGTTCCGCCGGCTCCTCCCGAACCCGTCCCGGCACCGGTCGTCGATCCGCAGCCTCCGCTTCCCGTTGCTCCGGCGACCGTCGTGGCCAGCAAAGCGGCGCCGTGGGAAAACTCCCTCGGAATGCGTTTCGTCCCCGTCCCGATCAAAGGCGGACCTTCTGGCGGCCAGGACGTCTATTTTTGCATTTGGGAAACGCGGGTCGGCGACTACGCGCGCTTCGTGGAGCAGAGCGGCTACGATTACGCCAAAGGTGAAAGAATGATCTCGAATCCCGGGAAAAAATGGGGCGCATACGGCGCGACGTGGAAAGAGCCGGGCTTCATCCAGAGTCCGGCGCATCCCGTGGGTGGCGTCAGTTGGACGGATGCCCAACAGTTCTGCCAATGGCTCACCACCCGAGAGCGTGCCGAGGGAAAGATTCCCGAAGGCTATCAGTACCGTCTGCCGAGCGACCACGAGTGGAGTTGCGCCGCCGGGGTCGGGCAGAGCGAGAACGCCGAGCATTCCCCAAAATCCAAGGACGGAAAGGTGACCACTCACTTTCCATGGGGAAACCACTGGCCGCCGACAAAAGGAGCCGGTAATTACGCTGACACGAGCGCGAAGAAGGCGCACCCCGCGTGGCCGCTCATGCCGGGCTACAACGACGGTTTCCCGGACACCGCGCCGGTGGGCAGTTTCGGCGCGAATCCCCTCGGGATCTACGATCTGGGCGGGAATTTGTGGGAGTGGTGCGAAGATCGGTACGAAGCCAATCAACCGAATCGCGTTTTGCGCGGCGCCTCCTACAACGATCAGGGGCGGAACTTTCTCGTCACGTCCTACCGCGGCGGCAGCAACGACCCGGACGTGCGTCACGGAGCGAACGGTTTTCGCGTCGTCCTAGCGAAAACCAATCCGCCCACCCCATGACGGTCCCGCTGCCCTATGCGCGGGAGTTGGCGCAGCAACCCGGTTCGCGGATGCCGATGCAGGCAGGAATGGCGAGGAGCGTGCCGAGAACGGGCGCGGTGAGATAGATCCAGAGTACGCTGAAATCTGCACTCATGAGAGCGGGTCCGAGCGAGCGTGCCGGGTTCATGGAAGCGCCGCAGATGGGACCGGCGAACATCGCTTCGAGTGCGATGATGGCGCCGATCGCGATGCCGGCTGTGATTCCCTTTTCCTTTGCGCCGGTGGAGACACTTAGGATGACGAACATGAGCAGAAAGCTGAGGACGATTTCGAGGATAAAGGACTGCGCCGCACTGCCGCTCGGAATGGTCGCGCCGATGGTCGGATGCTGCGGGAATAAGACGCGGAGGAGCGCGCTGGCTGCGACGGCTCCCAATATTTGCGCTGCTACGTATGGAACGACGCGTGTGGCTGGAAATCGTCGCGCGGCGCAGAATCCGATGGTGACGGCGGGATTGAGATGCGCGCCCGACACATCGCCGAGCGTGTAGATCATCGCGAGCACGATGAGACCGAATGTGAGAGCGATGCCCGCGTGCCCGATCGCGCCACCGCTCACGTCATTGACGACGATGGCGCCGGTCCCGGCAAAGATGAGGGCGGCAGTGCCCAGGAATTCAGCGAGGAGGGATTTCATGGAGAGTTACGCGTTGGCGCTGCTAGCGCCAGATTCCGACCGGCACCAATCGGAGACCTTCGCGGCGATCGCATCGCGAACGGTACGGGTTTGAGCGAGCTTTTCGACCTGAGAGCCTAGGAATTGTGAAGGGTCCGGGAAACCCCAATGGAGGCGGCGGGTGCCGCCGGGAAAGAGAGGGCAGCGCTCGGCGCTCGTTTCGTCGCAGACGGTGACGACGTAATCGAACACTTCGCCGCTGTGAAGGATGTCGGCGACGGATTTCGTGGGATTCTGTGAGATGTCGATCCCTTCTTCGAGCATGGCGTCGATGACAATGGGGTTGAGTTTCCCGGGTTCGATGCCCGCACTTTTCGCCACGAAACGATCTCCGCAACGCTGATTGACGAAGGCCTCCGCCATCTGGGATCGGGCGCTATTGTGAATGCAGACGAAGAGGAGCTTTGTTTTCATGCGGCGGGGCCGAGCATGGCGGCATCGTGGGGCAGGGGCAAGTTCCTGCGGTGGATGCAGCGGGATTGTAACAGATGGTTGTGAAAACATTCACAAGCAGTCGGACTTGTGATTTACTCCAAAGCCCTAGCCGGTTTTCCTCTATGCAAATTCATCAGCGCAATCTTCCTCGTGTCGTAATCGTCGGCGGCGGTTTCGGAGGGCTCTCGGCAGCGAAGGCGATGCGAAAACTTCCGGTAAGGGTGACGTTGCTCGACCGCGAAAATCATCATCTTTTCCAGCCGCTGCTGTATCAGGTGGCGACGGCCGCGCTCTCACCCGCGGACATCGCCGAGCCGTTGCGTTCGATCGTGAAATCGCAGGAAAATTGCGAAGTCATCCTCGGCGAGGCGTTGCGGATCGACGTCGAGAAGAAGCTGCTGGCGACCAAAGACGGCGATATTTCGTATGACTACCTGGTGATCTCTGCTGGCGCGCGCCATTCGTATTTTGGACGCGGGGAGTGGGAGCAGTTCGCGCCGGGTTTGAAGAACTTGAACGACGCGCTGGAGATCCGTCGGAGGATGCTGCTCGCCTTTGAAGTGGCCGAAAAAACAGATGATGACGTGGTGCGGGCGGCGGCGCTGACGTTTGTCGTGGTCGGTGCCGGGCCGACTGGAGTGGAGATGGCGGGCGCGATTTCGGAGATCGCCCGAGTGACGCTGGTAAAGGATTTTCGGCACATCGATCCCGCGCAAGCGCGCGTGATCCTCGTGGATGCGGCGGCCCGGGTGCTGCCGGTGTACGTGGAGGAATTGTCGGAGTTTGCGCGCCGGCAGTTGTTTGATCTCGGCGTGGAAGTCCGTCTGAATGCGTCGGTGTCGGATGTGTCGAAAGATGGATTGACGCTCGCCGGCGGGGAAGAAATCGCGGCGAAGACGGTGATCTGGGCCGCGGGAAATGCGGCATCACCGCTCGGGGCGAGCCTTGGTGTGCCGCTGGACCGCCAGGGGCGGGTGATCGTCAAAAGCGATTGCTCCATTCCGGGGCATCCCGAAGTTTTTGTCATCGGCGATATGGCGCACTTCGCTCCCGGCGGCGGGACGCCATTGCCCGGCCTGTCGCCGGTGGCGATGCAGCAGGGGAAACATGTCGCGCGAAATATCCGTGCGCTGATGGCGGGCGGATGGACGTCGGCGTTCGAGTATTGGGACAAAGGGACGATGGCGACGATTGGGCGCCACCGCGCGGTGGCTGACGCCGGGTATCTGCGATTCCATGGATTTCCGGCTTGGCTCGCCTGGCTGTTCATCCACATCGTTTTCCTGGTGGGCTTCCGAAACAAGCTCTCGGTGTTGTTCAGTTGGGCTTACGCCTACTGCACCTATGGCAGGGGTGCACGGTTGATTACCGGCGGAGACCGCCACGTGGAGGAGGCGGAGAAGCCTGCGGCGCCCGTCGTGGCGGCGGCCGTGATCCCGGAACCGCCAACAGCGCAGACCGTAAAGTTGGCGCCGGCGAAGCCGAAGCGGGCGGTGGCTGCCCCCTCGAAGTCGCGCGCGAAGCGAAAGAGCAAATCGGCTTAACGCCGCCGTCCGCCGAAGAAAGAACCCAGCACGCCGCGCACGATGCTCGAGCCCAGCGAGCGAGCTGCGCTGCTGGCCATCATTTGCACCAAGCCGGGATGCTGGCCGCCGCGTGGACCCGTGCTGCCGAGGAGCAGCGTCCCGAGCATGCTGGCACCGGCGCTGGCTGGCGGCGCGGGCTGGCCGGGTATTGGAAGTGGGTTGGCACCTCGCGCTGGGGCGGATTGAACGGCTCGGGCGGCAAGGATCTCCGAGGCGCTTTCACGGTCGACGGAGTTTTCGTACGTGCCGTAAATCAGTGAGCTTTTGATGATCTCCTGTCGTTGGGCAGGTGAGATGGGACCGACCTGGCTGCGGGGTGGGCAGATGATGGCGCGCTCGACGATGCCGGGAGTGCCCTGTTCGTCCAGGAGCGAGACGAGCGCTTCACCGACGCCGAGTTGGGTGATCACGGCCTCGACGTCGAGCTTCGGATTTTGGCGAAACGTTTCGGCGGCGGATTTGACCGCTTTCTGATCGCGCGGGGTGAAGGCGCGCAGCGCGTGTTGCACGCGGTTGCCGAGCTGGCCCAGGATCTTCTCCGGAATGTCGAGCGGGTTTTGGCTGATGAAATAAACGCCGACGCCTTTGCTTCGGATGAGGCGAACGACTTGCTCGACCTTTTCCTGCAATGCCTGCGGGATGTCGGAGAAGAGCAGGTGCGCTTCGTCGAAGAAGAAAACGAGCTTGGGTTTTTCGATGTCGCCGACTTCGGGGAGGCGCTCGAAGAGTTCGCTGAGGAGCCAGAGGAGAAGCGCCGCGTAGGCGCGCGGATTCGCCATGAGCTGGTCTGCGGCCAGGATGTTGACCATTCCGCGGCCGTCAGCGTCGGTTTGCATGAAGTCGTCGAGATTCATGGCGGGCTCGCCGAAGAATTTTTCGCCGCCTTGTTGTTCGAGGGTCAGGAGATTGCGCTGGATCGCACCGATGCTGGCGGAGGAAACATTGCCGTATTGAGTGGTGAACTGGGCCGCATTTTCGCCGACGAAGCGGAGGATCGCGCGGAGATCCTTGAGGTCGAGGAGGAGCAGCCCGGCGTCGTCTGCGATCTTGAATACAAGGTGAAGGACGCCTTCCTGTGTGTCGTTGAGGTTGAGTAGGCGACCGAGAAGGAGAGGCCCCATCTCACTGATGGTCGCGCGGATCGGGTGCCCATTCGCGCCGAAGACATCCCAAAAGGTGACGGGAAAGCCGGTGTAGGCGAAGCCGTCCATGGCCAATTCCTTGACGCGTTCGGCCACCTTCGGATTTGCGCCTCCGGGCCGTGCCAGGCCGCTAAGGTCTCCTTTCACGTCGGCCATAAAGACGGGTACGCCGGCGGAGCTGAAGTGTTCGGCGAGGCCTTGGAGCGTGATCGTTTTTCCAGTCCCCGTCGCGCCGGCGATGAGTCCGTGGCGGTTGGCCATCTTGGGGATGAAGTAAAGGGGCTCGTCGGCTTGGGCGATGAGAAAGGAGTCGGCCATATGAGTGTGTGAATGGTAGATTGGCGAAGCTGGGGCGCTAGAAAATTGTCGCGACCCACGGGAGGCGAAGCGCGGCGACGAGGAGCGTGACGGTGAACATGCTGGCGAGCGTGGAGTAAAAAACCGTGGCTGCGGCGAAGTGGGCGTCGGCTTTGAATTCGTGCGCAATGAGTGCGGTATTGACGGCGGTGGGGAATGCGGAGCTGAGGATCATGATGCGTGCGGTCTCGCCGCGAAAGCCGAAGAGGCCGATGAGCGCGCACGCGAGGATCGGACCGCCGATGAGGCGCAGCCCCACCGCCCATCCGATCCGGGTGAAATTCTGCCGCACGCTGGCTTTGGACATCTGTGCGCCGAGCGTGACGAGGGCGAGCCCGACGAGCGCTTGCGTGAAATATTCCAACGGAACCCAAAGCCAGCGAACTTGCTGAACGGGCCAGCCGAAGGCGCGGACAATGAGCGCGGAAGCGACCGCCCAGAGCGAGAGCTGGCGCAGCATGGGAACGAGGGCTCGCCAGCCGCGCGTGCGGGAGGAGGACGCAAGTAGCAGACCGATCGTGAAGGTGCCGATGTTTTGGGCGAGGATGATGAAGACCTGAAGCGCCGGGCCAGTCGCGGGGTAGGCGAGGGACATCAGCGGGATGCCGTAGTTTCCTGAATTATAGAACATCGCGCCGAGCTGGAGGGCGCGCGTTTCGTCGCGTTGCAGTCCGAGGAATTGGCCAACGAGGGCGCCGATGACGAGCATCGCGAGGATGATGGCGAAGGTGAAACCGAACACGCGTCCCGCCGTGGCGGCATCAAGCCGAGAGTTGACGATCTCGTGGAAGATGAACGCGGGAACGAAAAGGTGAATGTTCAGTTTGACGAGGGTGTCGATGTCCAGGCGGCACTTGCGGTCCAGCAACCAGCCGCAGCCGAACATGACGAGGATCGGGAGGAGAACTTGAACGAAGACAGACCAAAGAAGCACGGGAGTGTTTAGCGGCGGGTCGGTCTAAAAAGCAAACAAGCGCGCGACCGAAATCGCGCGCTTGTTTGAAATGCGAATGGAAGTCCGTTTTAGAAACTCAACGGCGTCGGAGGCTGCACGCCCCGGCGGCCGAGGTTCGGCGGGAAGCCAAGGCCACCCGGCAGATACGGCGAACGTTGCGGGAAGAATTCACCGACGGGCGGCGGGCCGGCCTTCGGATCTTTGTAATCTTTTCCGTCCTTGGAGTAATCGCGGCTCGTGCCGAGATCGGCCACAGCGGCGGGAGTGAGGCTGAGGTCGTATTCGCTGAGCGAGATGTCGTTAAACGCGTTGATCTCTTTCAGCGAGATCGACTCTCCGGCGGTCGTGGGTGTCCAGCGAACGAGGATCGCGGCACCTTCGACTGGCGCGGGAAGATCGACTCCGCTGCGGGTCGTCGAGCCATCGAGCACCATGCTGATCGAAGGAGTGAGCCCGGTAAGGTTCACCGGTGCAGATCCGACCGTCGGTCGAGGATTGCTGACTTTGACGATGGCATCGCCGACTTCCCCACCGCTGGTGGTGACTTCGGTCGACTTGGCAGACGGGACAACGAAGAAGTCCAGTTGGCCCTTTGCGGGTGCATCGGTCAGGACGGCGAAGCGATTAACGCGATGCGATGTACCGAGTTGGATGGTCAGGCCGGATTCGGACGTGGTCGGTAGGATCGTCAGGCTGCTTTCGGGGTTGTCGTCGATTGCCTTCTGCCAAGAGAGGAATCCCTCGGGCGAACTCGCCTGGGTCACAGCGCTGTGCGCGTAAAGTCCCGCGACGTTGTAGCTGACTCGATCATTCACATACGGGCCGAAAATCGCGTGGATGTTGATCGGCGTTTCGCGTTTGCGAAGGTCGTAATTGACCGCGGCACGGTCGCCGTAAACGTAAAGGCTGAAGAGCGGACCCGGGTCGGCGATGTCCGTTTCGATGAGCACATATTTCGCGATGCGGCTGAAACCCTTGGCGAGTTTCTTTTGGTTCACGGAATCAAGCTGCACGTCTTTCGCGAGCACGGACCAGGATTTCGCACCGGGTGCAGCGGGTTCATCGCTCGCGTAGAGAGTGACCGTGCCGGCCGTCGTGCGAGTGGAGAGCGAGAAATTCGAGACGAGCGTCGGCTCTGCGAGCGTGAGCAGGTAGTGTTGTTTGCCCGCCATGACCGGCCAGCCAGTGGTGACGTCGTCGTCCAGCCACGAGGCCGCCGCCTCGGTGGGCGCGTAATTCTGATTGGTCGGATTGAAAAGAAACAGATTCGTTCCGACGTGTTGACGAGCAAGGTTCTTTGGGAAGACCTGCAACTGTTTGGTCGCGGAATCGGCATCTCCAGCAGCGAGAAGCGCGGTTGCGGAAGTGAGCAAGGCAAGCGAGGCAAGTGGCTTGGTTTTCATCGGTGTGGTGCTTTTAACGGGTTGGGTTTGGAATTAAAGCGAAAAGTATTCTCCGTTTTCTCAGGTGCAAAGGTTCTGGAAATTAGAGCGAGTATGAAGAATGCCGCATCTTATGCAAGATTTTTATTTAGTACGTATTTTGCGACTCGGGTTCCGCGAAAACGGCTATCATTTTCCCGCCCGCTCTGCTGCGGCTGCGTCGCTGCGAAGTCGGGTCAATGTTTCGACGTAACGCTCGGTGTCCTTTGTATAGGATTCGAGTCCAGCCTGATCGTCCTGCGTCAGCTTGAGCCGCCGGTCCATTAGGTCCGCGTAGGTCCGCTTCAATTCCGTCTCTCGTTCGGCGATGGATTTCTCGGGCTTCGGAGTCGCGAGGGCGGGGGATGGAGTGGAAACCGAGCGGACCTTTTCCATGACCGAGGCCAACTCCGCAGGTTCGAGCGCAAGCATCCGCCGCACGAGTGTGATCCTCGTTCCGAGTTGCAGCGGATCGCTCATGATTCGCGCCGACGCCACATGCGCGGCAGCCTGAACGAGGATGGCGACGAACATGAATGCGAATCCCTTTGCCGCATTGATTTTGTAGTTCTTGATCGGGATGCTCACGCCAGCGTATAGCGCAAGAACGGCTCCGATTCCCGCGCTCGCCTTGAGCATGGCGCCCGAGCCTTGTCGCGCGGCGACCCACATCCCGCCTCCCGCGAGCAGCGCAATGGCGGCGGCACTGATGGAATATCGAATCGCCGTGCCGATCGCCGTGCCGACGCCATTGTTTTCTTTCGTCACCAGTTGCGAAGCGATCCAGCACGAGACGACGGCAATGAGCAGAGTGAGACCGAGCACGAGGATGAACGACGAACTGGAAGTTATGGAGGGAACTTTTGAGAGTTCCTGGACGATCTGTTGTGCTTCCGATCCGAGGTCGGCGAGAAAAAGGAGTTGCATGGGCGCGCACGCTACAGGAAACCTCCCGCCGTTCAACGCCGCTCTCCGGGTTGTCTGCACATGATCGAATTGCAAAACCTTACGAAGTCATTCAAGGGTCGGCCCGCGTTGCACGGGCTCTCATTGAGCGTCGCCAAAGGCGAGATCTTCGGCCTGCTCGGGCACAACGGCGCGGGTAAAAGCACGACGCTCGGAATTTTGCTCGGGCAGGTTTTTCCGGATGCGGGAGAAGCATTCGTGGACGGTGTATCCGTGCAGAAGGAGCGGGGACGCGCACTCGCTCGGACAGGCGCCATCTTCGAGGCGCCACGGTTTTACGACTACCTGACGGGATGGCGGAACCTGCTGATTTACTCCAGCTATACGGCGCGCGTACCGGAGAAGGACATCGCGGAGGTGGTGGAGATCGTCGGGCTCACGCAACGAATCCACGATCGAGTGGGCACCTATAGTCAGGGGATGCGCCAGCGGCTCGGATTGGCGCAAGCGCTTTTGCCGGCGAATGAAGTCATCCTACTCGACGAGCCGACCAACGGGCTTGATCCGGAGGGCATTCACGAAATGCGCGAGCTGATTAAGCGGCTCAATCGCGAACGAGGAATCACGGTCGTCTTTTGTTCCCACCTGCTCGTCGAGGTCGAGCAGCTTTGCGATCACGTGGTGATCTTGAACAAAGGTCGGAAAATATTCGACGGTCGATGGGCCGAACTCGCGCAGGATCGCGAGCGCGTCCGTTTCGACGTCGACGATTGGGAACGCGCCGCGGCGCTTCTCGGTCCGTGTGCCATCGAGCCCGGGTTGGTCGCGTTGGAGGAGGGTGTGCACGTCGCCGATCTTGTCGCAAAGCTCGTTCAAGGCGGCGTCCGCGTCAGCGCCGTCGAGCCGCTCCGACGCAGTCTTGAGCAAATTTATCTCGCGATGACCCACGAGAGCGCCGCTCCAAACTCATGAGCCTTTTCCTGCTTCAGCTCCGCGGAGAACTTTGGAAGCTCTTCGCCCGAAAGCGCACCTACCTCGGCTTCGGCGTTTTCCTCGCGGTCGAGATTCTCGTGCTGGTTCTTTGCGAGCTCCCACTCGGGCAACGCGGATTGCGAAGGGCGATCGAGCGTCTGGGCGGAGGATTCGATCAATATTTTTCCGGCCTGACGCTGGCGATGATCATGGTGCCGCTTACCATCATCCTGCTCGGCGCGCTTTTTCTTTGCCTCGTCGGTGGCGACATCGTGGCAAAGGAAGTCGAGGATGGCACCATGCGGATGACACTTTGCCGGCCGGTCTCGCGGGTCCGTGTTCTGGCGTTCAAATACAGCGCGTGCGTCATCTACACCGTCGTGCTCGTCTTCTTCATCGGCCTCAGCGCGCTCGGTGCAGCCACACTCGTCCGGGGAAATGGGGGCCTATTTTTTGCCGCGCCGGAAGAGGGGCTCGTCGTGTTGTACGATTTTTCAAACGGCCTCCGCCGCTACCTCACCGCCCTGCCGTGCATTAGCCTGAGCCTGCTCACCATCACGACCTTCTCGTTTCATCTCTCTTGTTGGAACATGAAGCCCGCCGCCGCGACCATCGCCGCCATCTGTTTATTTTTCGTCGACTGGATTCTGCACTTCCTGCCGTATTTCGAGACTTACCATCCTTACATGATGACCACGCACATGAGCACGTGGCTAAACTGTTTCCGGCAAATCGTGCCGTGGCAGAAAATGGTCGAAGACTACGCTTATCTCATCGGACTGGACGCGAGTTTTCTCATCCTCGGGGCGCTCGTATTCTGTTCGCGCGATTTCAAGTCGTAGCAAGAAAGTGCGCTATGACGCAGAGGAAGCCTTGCGCGCGAAATGCAACCGCGCCACGTTACGCCTGTGATGAACAACTTCACTCCACGCGCACAACAGGTCCTCGCCCTCGCTCGCAAGGAAGCGGATCGCTTCAACCATAACTACGTCGGCACCGAGCATCTCCTCCTCGGGTTGATCAAGCTAGGGCAAGGCGTCGCCGTCAACGTCCTGCAAAAAATGGGGCTCGATCTCGAGACCGTCCGTATGGAAGTCGAGAAACAAGTCGGCTCCGGTCCGGAGACGAAGATGGTGGGAAACATTCCCTACACGCCCCGCGTGAAGAAGGTGCTCGCGCTTGCGGGCAAGGAAGCAAAGTCCCTCAATCATTCCTACGTCGGCACCGAGCACATCCTGCTCGGCCTACTGCGCGAGGGTGAAGGCGTCGCGGCGCGCGTGTTGAAGAATCTCGAGGTCGACATCGAGCGGACCCGGAACGAAATCCTCAAGGAACTCGATCCGAACTTCACTCCGCCGGAATCCGAACAGGAATCCCAGCAGGATCAGCCGAGCGGCGGCGGAAAGAAGGATCTCAAGACCCCGGCGCTCCGTGCATTTGGGCGCGACCTCACCGAGTTGGCGAAAAAGGGCGAGATCGACCCCGTGATCGGCCGTTCGAGCGAAATCGAGCGAGTCATCCAAGTCCTTTGCCGGCGCACAAAAAACAATCCGGTGCTAATTGGCGAAGCCGGTGTTGGCAAAACGGCAATCGTCGAGGGCCTGGCGCAGGAGATTTCATGCGGCAACGTCCCCGAACTTTTGCGGGACAAAAAAGTCATCACCCTCGACCTCGCACTGATGGTCGCAGGCACAAAATATCGCGGCCAATTCGAAGAACGCATCAAGGCGGTCATGGACGAAATTCGCCGAGCCAAAAATGTGATTCTGTTCATCGACGAACTTCACACGATCGTCGGAGCGGGTTCCGCCGAAGGCGCGATGGACGCCTCCAACATCATCAAACCCGCCCTGAGTCGCGGAGAGATGCAGTGCGTGGGCGCCACGACGCTGAATGAATACCGGAAATACATCGAGAAGGATGCCGCACTCGAACGCCGCTTTCAGCAGGTAAAGGTCGAGGCGCCGAGCGTCGATGAAGCGATCCTGATTCTCAAAGGTTTGCGTCTGAAGTACGAAGCTCATCACAAGGCTCGTTACACCGATGAAGCACTGGAGCAGGCAGTGAAACTCAGCGACCGCTACCTCACCGGGCGATTCCTTCCCGATAAGGCGATCGACGTCATGGACGAGGCCGGCGCGCGGGCGCGCATCGGGTCCATGACGCGGCCACCGAACGTCAAGGACATCGAAAAGGACATCGAAGACATCCGTGGAGCAAAGGAAGCCGCGATCAAGGCGCAGGATTTCGAGAAGGCGGCGAGCCTCCGGGACGACGAAAAGAAGGCGAAGGAAAAGCTCGAGCGAATCCTCACCGAATGGCGGCAGTTGCGCGAAGAAAAGGAAGTCATGGTCACCGAGGACGACATGATGCACGTCGTCTCCAAGTGGACCGGCGTCCCGCTCAAGCGGATGGAGCAGGCAGAAACGCAGAAGCTCCTCAAGATGGAAGAAGAGATGCGAGGCAAAGTCATCGGACAGGACGAAGCCGTCATCGCCATTTCCAAAGCGCTGCGTCGTTCGCGAGCCGATTTGAAAGATCCGCGCCGCCCGATCGGATCGTTTATCTTCCTCGGCCCGACCGGCGTCGGTAAGACGTTCCTGGCGCAGACCCTCGCCGAATTTATGTTCGGGGATCGCGATGCCCTCATCCAGATCGACATGTCGGAGTACATGGAAAAATTCACCGCATCTCGCCTGATCGGCTCGCCTCCTGGCTATGTTGGATACGAAGAGGGCGGTCAGCTTTCCGAGGCCGTGCGGCGGCGTCCTTATTCAGTCGTGCTGTTTGACGAGGTGGAAAAAGCCCACCCTGACGTGATGCACCTCCTTCTCCAGATTCTCGAGGAAGGCAAAGTCACCGACTCGCTCGGCCGGAAGGTCGATTTCCGGAATACGATCATCATCATGACGTCGAATATCGGTGCTGAGTTGATCAAGAAATCGAGCGTGATGGGATTTGGGGTGAGCACCCGTGACGAGCAGGCCTACGACGTGATGAAGGAAAAGATCCTCGACGAAGCCAAGCGGGTGCTGAAGCCCGAGTTCGTCAATCGTCTCGACGATCTCATCGTCTCCCACACCCTCGGCAAACCCGAACTCCTTACAATCGTGGACCTCGAAATCCGGAAGGTGCTCGCCAGGATCAAGATCAAGGAAATCGACCTCGTCCTCGATGAAAAGGCAAAGGAACTCCTCATCGAGAAAGGCTACGATCCAGCCTATGGCGCA
>JAYTDO010000418.1:0-6622 GCA_043735935.1 Chthoniobacteraceae bacterium | reverse complement strand
TCGAGCGTGCGCGCATCGGAGATACGCGGGAAGTGCCCGTCGAAGTGATCGTCAATGGCGAGTCCGTCGCCCGGCAGAACATAGTCGCAGACGGCGAACTCCGCGACGTGACCTTCGATGTGCCCTTGAAAGCGAGCGCATGGCTGGCGCTCCGCATCCTCGCCTCCTCGCATACCAACCCCATCTTTGTCGTCATCGACGAAAAGCCGATCCGCGTGCGCCGCAGCCTCGAGTGGTGCCTGAAGAGCGTCGATCAGTGCTGGTCGCAAAAGGAAAAGCTCATCGCCGCCGCCGAGCACGACGACGCCGTCGCCGCCTACGACCACGCAAGAGAGACCTACCGAATCCGCCTCGCCGAATCTGCGCCGTAAACGAGTTCTAGCGAGTTGGAAATCGTCGAATCCCTTCGAGGACGAGCACTGCCAGATCGGGAGGCAGTTGCCCGCTTTCCTTTTCAAAGAGGGCGGCCACTTCCGTCGGCTCAAAATGTTCGTCCTCCATCATGCTTGGCGCCGCTTTGTATCGAAACGGGCGTGCCTCGCCATCATCCACGCTCATGTGGGAGTAAGTGTCCGGCCTCCTCCAAGTCATCGCCCGCTCCGAGCGTCCCTTGTCATAGCAAAGCTGAAAACCCACCGGCACTTGCTCGGCATTGTACCAGACGATCAGGTCGAAATACGACGAAGCGAACCAACGCCGTAAGGGTTCTCCGGGGTTTTGTCTGACGTGTTGAGATTCGAGCAGCATCGTGGTGCGGCTTCGGAATGGTGATGAGCGTTCGCGATCCACGCAACGCTCTTTCGGGGGCGCACGCAGTCCCGGCAAAGCCCCCGCGGACCCTCGCGCTCGCGCTCGCGCCGACCAGCCCCTTGGCCCTGCCATCCGCGGCATAGTTCAAACAATCCGGCTTCACCTGTGCGTCCAACACCGCCGGAGGGTCATTGAGCGGCGCGGCGATCCGTTTCGCTATCGGTAATAGTTTGCGGGGTTCTTCTCCACGTTATCGAACAACTCCCACATGTCGTACGAAACGGCTTTCGTTGCCGTTTCACGATAACGCCGCGCGCGCTCCGTCAACCCGCACTGGAGGTAAAACGCGTAGATGAACATCGGCTCCGCGGACCCGGTCGTGTAGCCGTGCTCCAGGGCGTCGAGGTATCGGTCGAGTTTCCCCGACCGCACGTCGGCGACCGGCTGCGCGCGGAGATGGCGGTAAAGAATGAGCCAGGACGTATACGCGGGCACCTGACCGCCCCACCCGTTGCGGGGCTCGGGTCGTTCCACGACGGCGCGCGTCAGCGCCGCGAGGTACGGCTTTGGGTCATCGACGGCGAGGGCGTTGAGGAAAAGCGGCTTGAACTCCGCGTTGTCGAGATTCGACCGGAAAATCTTCGCGATCGGATTTTCTTTCGGGGAAAATGAGAGCAGGCACATCGCCGCAGCGCGGCGGACCTTCGGTTCTGGGTCGAGCAACAGTTTTCCCAGGGAGCCGGACAACGTGAGCCGCTGCGCAAAGCCGATCGAATGCGCGACCGCGATACGCACCTCGGGGGCGGGATCACCGGCAAGTCCGGTCAATCGCCGATCCGCGTCCGACCCTGGAAAATCCGCGAGCAGCAGCGTCGCCGCCACGCGCAACGAAGGCTCGGAGTCGGCCAGCCAATGGACGATGAATTCACGCAGCGCAGGCTCGCGCAGCAGCCCGAGCGCGCGGATCGCCAGCGCCCGCGTCTCGGGCGCGATTTTTTCCTCCGCGACGGCGGCGAGGTCTTTCCAGTAAAGCTCCGCGCCACGATTTATCATCTTCGGGTCCATCTTGCCGATGCCGGGGATCTCGGCGCCACCGACCGTCGCCAGCCAGTATTCCGCACGCTCGTCCGTGAGGTAGGGATTGCCCGAGCCGACGACGGCGATGGCCGCTTGCGCGACCTTCGCATCGGCGTTCCGCATCAAGCCGTGAATCGCGCTCAGGACGTCGGCGCGCTCGAAGTCGTTCGTCCCCGGAAAGGACCCCGCACGCCCACTCATGGCGTCCGCCTGGCCGATCGCGTACGTCACGTCGCCGGCATCCGGGCTCTGGAGCATCGCCATAAGTTCATTCCAAAAAATCTCCTTCACCGTCCGGCCCTCGACGGACGCAGTATCCCGGCACGAAAGCACCCCGAGATCCGCCCTCGCCGTGTGGCTCGCCGATCGCTGGCGCAAGATCGCGGCATCGTCGGTCTTTTTGGCAAAGACGATGTACGTTCGCCCTTCCTCGAAATGATACGACTGCGGCGCGTACATGAATCCCTGCGGTGCCGGGCCGCGATCGTAATGCCTGAAGCGGACAAACTCGCCGACGCCCGCGCCCTTGATCGTGCTAACGACTTTTAATCGGGTCTCGATCGGGACGAAGCCGGGGTACGGCGTGAACCATCCGTCTTCCACCTGCGCGCCACCAATGGCGGTTCCTTTGAAAATCACGTCCGCCTCCTCGGTCAACTTTTCCAAATCGAGCGGCGGACCGACCGTATACGCCCTCGCCACGCCTCCAGCCGCCAGCATGGCGACGAACGCAGACAGGATTTGCCGAGCAAAGTTCACGACTCGACTTACACCCGCGATCCGTAGGGGGCGAGACTGCTTTCGCTTTAAGAAAGCCGCCACTCGAGGATTGACCTCACAACGCTCCAAGGCTCCCCGCCATGCTCACCATCCACGGCTCCACACCCTCCCGATTTTGCGACGGCTTTTCACGCCGCGGTTTCCTGCGGATCGGATCGCTGGCGCTCGGCGCCATGGGCGGCTTCGGCCTGCCTCAACTTTTGCGCGCGGAAGAAGCAACGACGACCGGGCGATTGCAGAAAAGCGTGATCAATATCTTCCTGCCCGGCGGCCCGCCGCATCAGGACATGTGGGACTTGAAGATGGACGCGCCTGCGGAGGTACGGGGCGAATTCTCGCCGATCGCCACCAGCGTGCCCGGCATCCAGGTCTGCGAGCTTTTCCCGAAGATGGCGGCGATGATGAAACGCTTCACGATCATCCGCTCGATCGTCGGCAGCGACGGGCAGCACGCGGCGTATCAATGTTTCACCGGGCATCCGCGGCCAAACTCACCGCAGGGCGGCTGGCCGAGCATGGGCGCGGTCGTTTCAAAACTTCAGGGACCCGCGGCCAGCGGCGTGCCCGCATTTGTGGGCCTGTCGCCGAAGATGGGCCACATGCCGTGGGCCGATCCGGGGCACCCCGGCTTCCTCGGGCAGTCGAACGGATGTTTTAATCCGAACGGCGGCGGCGCCGAGGACATGGTGCTCAAAGACATCTCGCTCGAGCGGCTGAACGATCGACGCGCCCTGCTTGCCTCCTTCGACCGGTTCCGCCGGGACTGCGATGCGTCGGGCGCGATGGACGCCGTCGATTCATTCACTCAAAAGGCCTTCGGGGTTCTCACGTCGAGCCGACTAGCGGACGCGTTGAACATTGAAAAGGAAGACGCCGCGACGCGCGATCGTTACGGCCGCGGCACGATGAAATGCCGCGATGACGGCGGCCCCGAATGCCCCGAGCAATTTCTCCTCGCCCGCCGACTCGTCGAGGCGGGCGTGCGCTGCGTGACCGTCGGCTTTAACCGCTGGGACTGGCACGGAGCGGGATTCGCGCAGGGGCGCGTGGTTTTCCCGCAGCTCGACTCGGGGCTGACGGCGCTCGTGTCCGACCTGCACGATCGCGGACTCGACAAGGATGTGGCCGTCGTGGTTTGGGGCGAATTTGGGCGCACGCCCTCGGTGAACAAAGACGCCGGGCGCGATCACTGGCCGCGCGTCTCGTGCGCCGCGCTGGCGTGCGGGGGGCTGAATCACGGGCAGGTCATCGGTGCGACGGATCGGCTCGGCGGCGAACCATCGGCGCGGCCCGTGGATTTTCAGGAAGTCTTCGCCACGCTCTATCAACATCTCGGCTTCGATCCGCGCACGACGACCGTGAACGATCTCGCCGGACGTCCGCGGTATCTCGTGGACGAAGCCTTTCGCCCGCTCCCGGAGCTGGCGTAAACGCGGCGCAACTTCGCGCGAGAAACGATCCAACGCATGAACTCCCCACGCCTCCCATTCACACGCCGACAATTCCTCCGCACGACCGCCGGCAGCGCGCTCGCTTTTCCTGCGATTCTGCGCGCACAGAATGCCGGCTCGAAACTGAACCTCGTCATCATCGGCTGCGGCGGACGCGGCGCGGGCGACATGGCGGAGGTGATGAGCGAGAACATCGTGGCGCTCTGCGATGTGAATGAGAAAAACCTGCTCGCGGCGGCGAAGCGCGCGCCGGAGGCGAAGACCTTTCGCGATTTCCGCGTGCTCTACGACACGCTCAAGGACTCCGAATTCGACGGCGTGGTCGTCGCGACGCCCGAGCACACACACGCCTTCGCGACGCTGCCCGCGCTGCGCCGGAAGAAGCATGTCTTTTGCGAAAAGCCGCTGACGCGCGATGTGCATGAGGCGCGCATCGTCACCGAGGTCGCGAAGGCTGCGGGCGTGGCGACGCAGATGGGCACGCAGATTCACGCGGGCAACAACTACCGACGCGTCGTCGAACTCGTGCAAAGCGGCGCGATCGGGCCGGTGCGCGAGTGCCACGTCTGGGTCGGGCGCGTGTGGGGACGCCAAACCGCTGAGGAAGCGCAGGCAAACGGCGACATCGTCACCGTGCTCGAGAGGCCGACTGTGGAAGAGCCGGTGCCGGCGGAGCTCGACTGGGATTTGTGGGTCGGCCCGGCGCCGATGCGGCCTTACAACAGCATCTATTTCCCCGGACCGAAATGGTATCGCTGGTGGGACTTCGGCAACGGCACGATGAGCGACCTTGGCTCGCATTGGAACGACCTGCCTTTCTGGGCGCTGAAACTCGACGCGCCACTCACCATCGAAGCAGCCGGCCCGCCGCCGCATGCGGAGATCGCCCCGGCGACGATGAGCGCGACGTATCAATACGGCCCGCGCGGCGAGATGCCCGCAGTGAAGCTGACGTGGTATCAAGGCACGATGCGTCCGCCGCAGTGGACGGAGAAAGTCATCCCGCAGTGGGGCAGCGGCGTCCTCTTCGTCGGCGACAAGGGAATGCTCCTTTCGGACTACGACAAGCATGTGCTGCTGCCCGAAAAGCAGTTCGCGGATTTCCAGCGCCCGCCGCAGACGATCCCCGACTCGATCGGGCATCACAAGGAATGGCTGCACGCGTGCAAAACCGGCGCGCCGACCACCTGCAATTTCGCCTACAGCGGTCCGCTCACCGAGGCGAACCACCTCGGTAACGTCGCCTATCGCGCCGGGAAAAAGATCGAGTGGGACGCGAAGGCGATGCGCATTCCGAATGCACCGGACGCCGAGCGTTTCCTCAGGCGCGAGTATCGCAAGGGCTGGACGCTGGCGTAAGTCCACGGCGTTTTTCGCCAAGCAATTGCCAGCGCGCGGGTTTCCGTCGCACACTCGTCACGTCATGAAACGCCTCCTCGCCCTCCTCGCGCTCGCCACACTCACCCTCCACGCCGAACCGCCGCCACCCGTCGGGAAGACGGTGCCGCTGTTCGACGGCAAGACGCTCGACCAATGGGAAGGCGATCCGAAGCTGTGGCGCGTGGAAGATGGCTGCCTCACGGGCGGCTCTCTTAAGGAGACGATCACGCACAACGATTTCCTCGCGAGTACGAAGGATTTCTCGAACTTCATCGTGCGTTTCAAAATCAAACTCACGGGCGCGGAAGGCTTCATCAACTCAGGCTTCCAAATCCGCTCGCAACGCGTGCCGAACAATCCCGAGATGGCAGGCTACCAGTGCGATTACGGCGAGCCGAATTGGTATGGCGCGGTATATGACGAATCGCGGCGCAACAAGGTAATGGCTGCGTCGGACATGAAGGCGCTCGACCCGGTCATCAAGCGGCAGGACTGGAACGAATACGTCATCCGCGCCGACGGGGCGCGCATTACGACGTGGATCAATGGCGTGCAGGGCACCGACTACACCGAGGCCGACGCAGCGATTCCCGATTTCGGGAAATTCGGCATCCAGGTCCACGGTGGTGGCAAGGCGCTCGCGCAGGTGAAAGACATCACGATCGAGGAGCTGGCAGCGCGTCCGAAATTCGTGCCCGCACCGGCACCGCCCAAAGCGGCGAAGGCGTCGCCGCTCACGGGCGAGGAGGAAAAGGCGACGTTCACGGTGCCGCCGGGATTTGAAATCGAATTGGTCGCGCAGGAGGAGCCGGGAATCGGAAAGTTCATCACGGTCGACTGGGATCAGCGCGGGCGGATGTGGTCCATGACCGCCCTCGAATATCCCGTCGATGGAAACGAAAATGCCGCGCAGGCGAAGGCGCTTTACGAGAATGCGGGCAAGGACAAGGTGATCGTCTTCGACACGCCCTTCGCACCCGGCGTGCAGAAGGCGCGCGTGTTCGCCGAAGGTCTCGCGATCCCGGAGGGCATCCTGCCTTACAAGGACGGCTGCTACGTCCAGCACGGCCCCAACATCGAGCTGCTGCACGACACCGACGGCGACGGGCGCGCGGACAAAAAGGACATCATCCTCACCGGCTTCGGTGTGCAGGACTCGCATCTTTTCCCGCATCAATTCACAC
>JAYTDO010000417.1:0-5126 GCA_043735935.1 Chthoniobacteraceae bacterium | reverse complement strand
TGGTACGGAAGAACGCTTCCTTCATCCACAATGGGCGAGTCCAACCTCCATTCGAATTGCGATTTGTATCCACCATTCCGCTGTAATAATTATTGTTCTCATCGAAAGTCCTCGGGTCACTGAATCCAAGGTCGTCCTTGGGGCGAGCAAAAGTCGTCAGATGCTCCGATGGAATTGTCATCTCCATCAACCTGAATCGGAATCGATCCGGCGGGGCCGGAGTTGCTTTGTCGATAAAGGGTGGCCGATCAGGTTCTCCGCCATATTCGATGAAGTAACCGCAAGTAGCCAGCAAGCTGTCAAGAGTCCGATAGTAGGGCAATGTCGTTGCCCCGGTCGTCGGAAGTTCCTCAGTATATCCAATCGGTGCCTGAAAAAAGACCGCGTGCGTAGGATAGGCGTCCGCCAATGGCGTCGAGAGATTTGTCACCTGCGGTGACGCGCCAAAAAACCGTTGCGTCGGGCCAGAAATGAACTGCAACTCTGACTGGCGGCGAAATTTGAAAGGCGGTGCCGTAGTGGAACTGCCGCCAGCCGTGGTGTCGTGTGCGCGCCAATAAGCATTGAGTGTCGCCTGGCTCAAACGGCGCGTCATCGACTCGAATGCACCTCGAGCCGACTGAAACTCCGTGACTTTTTCAGAGGTTCGCACCCACACTTTCTGGGTCTGGTCGATGGTTGCGATTAGGAAATACATCAATCCAGCGATTACAGCCGTCGAAAGGAGCAACTCGACTAATGTGAAACCAGCCCTGTCAGTCCGGGAGGGTGCTATATTAAAATTCATAATGTTGAGAATGGGCGGACGCAAAAAACATTACTTATTTTTGATTCGTACTGTCCATGCGCGCCACGATGAAGGCACGGGATCGAACTTGAGAGCTGCTTTTCAAATTGCCGGCTGCAGTCACCGTTGTGACCCCATTAAAGTCCGCCATAGCTGTGGGATTGGACACCCCGGCAAACAACGCGATCACTCGCACCGAATTAGGTAAGGGAGAGGATTCGTTAGGCCGGGCAAAATCGTCGATGAGAACTTTGACCGCATACAAACGCGACGCAACGACTTTGGGATCAGAACTGGGAATTGACTTTGTATCCGTCAGACGACCCTCCTCATTGTAGTAAAAGGTCTCCTGTTCAAGACTTTTGATCTTATTCCACTCGGTTACCTGAATCATGGAGTTCAGACCCTGCATGATCCACGTTTCGTTGCCCACGTCGATGGAGTTGCGGAATACGCTCAACCCGCTGGGCAACAGGCCGAAAAGCGAAACAAAGGCAAAGGCGACGATGCCGAGGGCGAGGGCGACTTCCACGAGGCTGAACCCTCGCGAATCCTGCGGCTTCGGTGCGAGGGAAGGGTTCCGGGGAGGCGGATTGCTGTGCATGCATTGTGATTACAGGCGCAGTGTAGGAGGTGTCAAACGATTGTTTTTCGGAAAAGGCACTTTTTCCGAAAGCACGGCCTACAGGCCGGGGGGATGCCGGGCGACGAAGCCGGCGGGGCCGCGGTCGTTGCGGCGCCAGCGGGGGCCTTCGTCGCCGTGGGGGCCAGTGGTGTCGAGCCGGACTCCGCAGACGATGGCGAAGGTGTGGCCGTCGCGGGCGTAGATGGTGATCCAGCGGCCCAGGCCGGGTTCGCCGAAGTTTTTCAGGGCAGCGGAGGTCGTGGGCTGGTCGAGGCAACTGGCATGGTGGAGGAGAAAGGAGATCGAGCCCGAGCAATCGTAGCCGCGGTCGTAAAAGGTGCCGTGTCCCCCGCCCCAGACGTAGGGCCGTCCGACGAGATAGTTGCTGGCCCAGATGGCCCTTTTCACGGCGAGCGGCGCGTTTTCGGGCGCGGCGCATTTGCCCCAGCTCACCGCGGCTTTGTTACCCGGTACGGTCGGGCCGGTCTGCGGCGGGTGCTCGGTGGCGGCGCACGCGGAGGCAGCGAGGAGGGACCAGACGAGAAGCGTCGTCTGGGTCATGCGCGGGGAAAAGCGGGGCGGTTCATCGGGGAGGGCGCACGTCTAAACGCGGGACGCATTTTCGCAATGCAAAAGCCGCGCGGTTCTGGAAATGATGCGCGCGAATTCCATGAGCGACCTTTTTGCCGAGCCCTGCACGACCACCTTTGACCTGCGCGCGGGCGATTGTCTCGCGGGGATGGGCGCGCTCGCGGCGGATTCCGTGGATCTCGTGGTCACCTCGCCGCCCTACAATCTCGACATCGCCTACGCCTCGTATCGCGACGACACGCCGCGGGAGCAGTATCTCGATTGGTGCTACGCGTGGGCCGCGGAGGTAAAGCGCGTGTTGAAACCCGGCGGCTCGTTTTTTCTCAATGTCGGCGCCGCGCCCGCGAACCCGCTGCTGCCGCACGAGATCGTGCTGAAACTGCAGCCGCTTTTTCGGCTGCAAAACACGATCCACTGGATCAAATCCATCACCGTACAGCCGCGCCGCACGCCGGAGCTGAGCGTGGGGCATTTCAAACCCATCAACTCGAAACGCTTCCTCACCGACTGCCACGAATACGTCTTTCACCTCACCAAGACCGGCGACGTGCCGCTCGACCGGCTCGCCGTCGGCGTGGAGTACGCGGACAAAACGAACATCGCCCGCTGGGCGCACACCCGCGGCGAGGTGCGCGACCGGCGCTGCCGCGGGAACAACTGGTTCATCCCCTACGAGACGATCAAGAGCCGCGCCGACGACCGCCCGCATCCCGCGACCTTCCCCACGCAGCTCGCCGAGTGGTGCATCCGGCTCCACGGCGCACGGCCCGGCCTCGTGATGCTCGATCCCTTCCTCGGCCTCGGCCACAGCGCCACGGCGGCGGCGGGGTGCGGGGTGGAAAAATTCATCGGCTTTGAAATTGACGAGGGCTACTTGCAGGAAGCTCGCAAGCGAACCGCCAGCCCGCAGGAAAAGGAATGACGGGAACCGGCTGAAGCTCCGCTGCCCTCAACTCCGCCGACGACGCGCGAGGAGAGCCAGCCCGCCGCAAACCATCAGCGTGGCGGAAGCGGGTTCTGGAGCGGCTACCGCGAATCCTCGGACAGCGATTACCCGGTTGTTGCCGCCGTAAGTAGAGAATAGAAAATCGCCGGTTAGCGGATCGGTGAAGGCTCCTTCGGCTCCGCTCAAACCCGTAATAAAATCCTGACGCGAGCCCACAACCGGAAAGCCGTTGACGTCCAAAGAATAAGCGGAAACCCGACCGATTGAGTACTCGGAGATCAGGGCATTTGACCCGGTGAATACCGGCGATCCAAACGGAACGTAAATAAGCCCCTCGGGCCCGCCGCCAAGTGTCGTTTGAAGGGTGACGCCCGTGAGATCATACGTGCCCAACCCATCCGGCGTCAGCGTTCCCGTATAAAATCCGCCGCCACTGTAGGACAGGATGCGAATCGCCCCAGCGTCTGGGAAGCCTGCGGAGACGAAGCTGACGTTGCCCGTCGAGGCGGTGACTCCCGCCGCGGTGAGGTCGATCACCTTATCCGGGCTGGAGCTTCCCGGCTTGATTTGCAGCAACTGATTGTTGGAATACGTCGTGGCAAACAGGACGCCTCCCGGCCCGTAGGCCAGGCCGCCATCGATATTCGCGGCTGTGGAAAAAAGGGAAGCCGTCCCCGAGAAACCGTCAATATGGCCGTTAACGTCGCGGGTCACACCGATGGAATAAATGTTCCCGCCAGCGTTGTTCGCGCTGCCCCCGAGCAACAGCGTATTCGAATTTCCGGCCAGGAGCGTGAGCCCGCCGTAATTTGCGGGCACACCCGCAGGCGAACCCAAGTCGAGGTACGAATAATCCGACACAAAGGCCGGCGCGATGGTTTGCGCGCGGGTGAGCGGCACAGCGCCCAATAAAAGCGCCGCAGTCAATGCGGTGACGGCGGCTTGGCGGGAGATTCTCGCGCGGCGGAAAGCCGACGAGCGTGAGCGAGGCTGCTTTGGAGGGTTCATAAAAACAAGATTCCTTACAATTTGAGGCGCAGAGCAAGCAAAAAATGCAAAAAGAAAACGGGCCGGATTCGCCGTAGAAAATCCGCTCTCCCGCGGCTCATCACCGCGGGCGAAACGAGGCGCTGATAATTCGAGCTTGGTCATTGCACCGGCATTGTTCATTCGTCTTGGCGTCGCATGCTTCCCTTCATCCTCCGCCGCTTCGCCGCCATGCTCGTGGTGCTGTTCTGCGTCGTCACGATCACCTTTTTCCTCACGCAGTCCATGCCCGGCGGCCCCTTCACACGGGAGCGGAAAATCCCGGACTCGATTCGCCAGCAGTTGGAGGCCCGGTTCAATCTCGATGGCACGCTCTGGGAGCAATACACCAAATATCTCGGCGTCCGGCGCAACTCCTCGGGGCACTTCAGCGGCCTGCTCCAGGGCGACCTCCAGCCTTCCTTAAAGTACCTCGACCGCTCCGTCGGCGAGCTGCTCGGCAATACCCTGCCCATCTCCGCGATGCTCGGTATTGCGGCATTTTTTCTCGCCACCACCGGCGGCGTCTGGCTCGGCTCGCTCGCTGCCGTGCGGCACCGCACACCCACCGACACGGGCGCGATGCTCGCCGCGCTTTTCCTCATCAGCATCCCGAATTTTGTCATCGGCCCGGTGCTCGTGCTGGGCTTCGCCATCTGGCTCCAATGGCTGCCCGTCGGCGGCTGGGGAAGCTGGACCAGCCTTATTCTTCCGGCCATCACCCTCGCCGGGCCGTACGTCGCCTACATCGCGCGGCTCATGCGCACGAGCATGCTCGAGGTGCTCGGGCAGGACTTCGTCCGCACCGCCCGCGCGAAGGGGCTGAGCGAGAGCCGCGTCATCTACAAACACGCGCTGAAAATCGCGCTCCTCCCCGTGGTCAGCTACCTCGGTCCGCTCGCGGCGAATCTCCTCACCGGCTCGCTCGTCATCGAGACGATCTTCAATCTCCCCGGCGCCGGCCCCTTCTTCATCAACGCCATTTTGAACAAGGACGTCTTCCTCCTCGAAGGCGTCGTCATCGTCTATTGCGCGCTCCTCGTGGCGCTGAATCTCGCCGTGGATGTGGCCTACACTTTCCTCGACCGCCGCATCGCTCTGGCATGACGACCCACCATTCTTTTCACCGCAGAGGCGCAGAGGACGCAGAG
>JAYTDO010000416.1:0-1810 GCA_043735935.1 Chthoniobacteraceae bacterium | reverse complement strand
GTCGGCCTGTTCTGGCACTTCGTCGATCTCGTTTGGATCTTCGTTTTCCCGATGTTCTACCTTCTCTAATCCTGCACATGAGCGAATCCCACGATCACGGAAAATCCGCCGCGCCGCACGAAGCCGCCGCGCCCGCTGAGCACGGGCACGGCACGCATCACGACATGCACTTGAAGCTTTACGTGGGCGTTGGCCTTGGTCTTCTGGCCGCCACGGCCCTTACGGTTTGGCTGTCGTATTTGGATTTCGGCAGCCGCCATGCGAATATCATCGTCGCGATGATTGTCGCCACGTTCAAAGTCACGGCTGTTGGCGCGATCTTCATGCACTTGAAGGGTGAGAAGTGGACGATCTGGAAATTCCTGCTGTTCACCGCCTTCTTCGTCACCGGGCTTTTCATGCTCACGCTGCTACATTACGCCGACCCGATTTTCGGCACGAGCCACAACACTCACTAAAATGTCACTCAAGGCGTTCCATATCTTCTTCATCACCGTGGCGACCCTGCTCGCCGCGGGGTGCGCCGCGTGGGGATTTGCGAACGGCATGGCCGCGGCGTTTTCGTTCACCTGCGCCGGACTCGCGGGGGTGCTGGCGATCTACGGGATCTATTTTCTGAAAAAATCGCGGAAGCTGATCCTATGACGCGTCCCGCCATCACCCGCTTTTTCGCGCTCGCGCTCGGCGTGGCGCTCGCGCAGATGCCTGCGACCGCCTCCGCATGCGCCGCGTGCATGGGCGATCCGAATTCCAAGGCCGCGGGTGCGATCAATGGCGCGATCTTCCTCCTGCTCGGCTGCATCGGCGGCGTGCTTGCGCTGCTCGTGGCGTTCGGCTTTGTGCTGATGAAACGCGCCAACGCCCCGCTCCCGCCGCACGCGGAATTTTCGCAACACGACTCCGATCCCGGAGCCCATTCCTAAACTCTATGTTCAGCATCAACAAAGCCCTGGGCATCCTGCCCAACGCCTCCGAGCATGGCCGCGCCGTCGATCATTTGCTCGAAGCCTGCCACTGGTTCATGGCGATCCTTTTCGTCGGCTGGTCGTGCTATTTCCTCTACACGATTTTCCGCTTCCACAAATCGCGCCACCCGAAGGCCGACTACCACGGCGTGCAGAGCAAAGCGTCCGCGCATCTGGAGTTCAGCGTGGTGCTCATCGAGGCCGTGCTGCTGCTCGGCTTCGGCCTGCCGCTGTGGGGCAAGCGCGTGACCGGCGACCAGTTTCCCGACAATGCCGACGCCGTGCGCGTCCACGCGATCGGCGAGCAGTTCGCGTGGAATTTCCATTACCCCGGCCCGGACGGCGTCTTTGGAAAACAGCACGTTGATTTTCTCACGAGCGCCAATCCGCTCGGCATTGATCCGAACGATCCCGCGGGCAAGGACGACATCGTTTCCAAAAACGAAATGCACCTCATCAACAACCACCCGACGGTCATCGACATCAGCTCGAAGGATGTGATCCACAGCTTTTCGCTCCAGTACATGCGGATGTGCCAGGACGCGATTCCGGGCTCGCGGATTCCGATGTGGTTCCGGCCCATCCGCGCGGGCGAGTATGAAATCGTCTGCGCGCAGTTGTGCGGCGCGGGGCATTACGCCATGCGCTCGATTATGAAGGTGGAGACGAAGGCGGAATTCGATGCGTGGATGAAGGAGCAGAACGATCTGCAGCATCCGCAGGCCGCACCGGCGGCGGCTCCGGCAGAACCTGCGAAGTAATTCGCCGGTACCGCGGCGGCGTTCGCGGAAACACCGGCCCCGCATTTTGAACGCCACGACCACCACCGCCTTCAACCCCGCGCT
>JAYTDO010000415.1:0-4549 GCA_043735935.1 Chthoniobacteraceae bacterium | reverse complement strand
TTTAACCTGCTGATCCTCGGCCTCGGCGACCTCGCGGCGAAGTGGATCTTCATCCCGCTCCAGGCCAATCTCACGCCGGAGGGCGGCGTCACGGATTTCAGCACGCTCTTCCTCGTGCCGACCGGCATGGCGCTCGGCGCGGCGATCCTGCTGGGGCTGTTCTTCAAGCCGCCGAAGAACATCGCCGCCGCCGGCGAGGCTGCGGCAGCCGCGCACTGATCACCAGTCGGAGCGCAGCGTTTCCGCGCTCCGACCCTGCTCGCGCAGCATACGAAGCGAGAGCGCGTCGTGCCGTTTCGCGAGGCGCTCGCCTCTCGCATCGGTCACGAGCGGACAGTGGAAAAATGCGGGCGTCGCGAGGCTGAGAGACCGGTAGAGCAGGAGCTGGCGGGATGTGCTCGCGATCAGGTCTTCGCCGCGCACGACCTCCGTGATCTCCATCGCCGCGTCATCCACCGTGCAGGCGAGCTGGTAGCTCGGCAGGTCGTCCCGCCGCCACACGAGGAAGTCGCCGAAGTCGCGCCCGCACACCGCAGGCTGCACGCCGAGCCTGCCGTCCGTGAAGGCGACCGTCTCCCCATCGGGCACCCGGAAGCGCCAGCTCACGCCCTCGCGCAGGCGGGCGGCCGATTCGGCCCGGCAGGTGCCTGGGTAAAGCGGCTCGTCCTCGCCGCGATGCGGCGCACTCAGCGCGCGGAGCACATCCTGTCGCGAGCAGGTGCAGGGGTAGATCGCGCCGAGCGCGCGCAGCTTTTCAAACGCCGCGACATACTGCGCCATGCGTTCGCTCTGCACATACGGCGCGTGCGGCCCACCCACGTCCGGCCCCTCGCTCCAGCGCAGGCCGAACCAGCGGAGATCTTCCAGCATCGCCGCGCTGAACTCCGGACGGCAGCGCGCGCTGTCGAGGTCATCGCTGCGCAGGATGAGCGTGCCGCCCGCCGCCTCGGCGCGCTGCCGGGCGATCCAGAAAGTCCGCGCGTGCCCGAGATGCAGGTAGCCGGTGGGCGATGGCGCCAGTCGTCCACGGTAGCCGCGAGCGGAACGCGGGGTCAGAATGTGGCTCAAATTTGGCAGTCGTTTTGGATAGTGAAATACAAAGTCAATGGTTGAAGAAAAAGCCGGGCAATTGCCGGACGAGAGCGAAATTCCAAAGCTGACCCCTTGCCCCATCCGGAGCTGCGGAGCGAAGCGCTCCTGCGCGCGGCCCCCCAGCCGCAGCGCGCAAACCTATTTCACGGCCTCTTAAAACTCGATCGTCGCCTGCACGTAGCCGAAATCGGCGTCGTCGTTGGCACCGGTATCCTTGAGATAGTTGCCGGCGAAGAAGTGGCTGTAGCCGCCTTGGATCGCGAGCTGTTTGAGCGGCTTCCAGGTGACGGTGAAATCCAGCTCGGATCCGGCGAACGTGTCGGCGTTGCGGGCGAGGGCATTCAGGGGGCGGACGGCGCTCGTGGCGTTGGAGCGGTACCAGGCGTCGTGATTGTTCGCGAGCCAGAAGAGGTGGTAGTCGGCCTGCACGACCACCTTTTTGCACGGCGCGGCTTTCAGGCTGATCGCGGGGTTGTGCATGTTCTGCCAGGAAAAGAGATCCATGAATCCGTAGCGCGGATGGTTCGACGGGAAGAGATTCTGGAAGGTTCCGATGTCGCCGTCGGCGGAGTTGCCGTCGCCGGAGGCGTAGTTGTATTCGACGCCGAGGCGGGGCGTCCACAGCACGTCAAAGGTGTAGCCGAGAGAGCCGTGGGCGGCGAATGACGTGAGGTCGAGACCGCGGACTTCGCCGGTCTGAAAGGCGAGTTCGGCGGTGTAATCGGGGCCGAGGTTGGTGGGGGCCGGGGCCGGTGCGGGCGGAGTGGATTTTCCGTCGGTCGCTCCCTTTCCACACACAAAGGGCTCCTGGTGAAAGACGCCGGGCTTCGATTTCATGCGGAGGCCGAAGGTGAAGAAGTTCGTGTCGCCGATGGCCGCGGGCTGGTAGAGCGGGCCGGTGCTTTCGTGGAGGTGAAAGGCGTAGAGATCCGTGGTCTGGACGCTCAGCGCGGCGGTGCTGAAGTAGAGGCCGCTGAAGACCTGCTCGCGATGCGTCTCGGTGCCGTTGAGGAAATCGGACTGATTGTATTTGCCGCGGGTGATCACGGCCACGGTGGCGGCAAAGCCCTCGATCCACCAATCCTTCTGCTGGTAGCGCAGCTTGGCCGCATCGAAACTGCGTCCCGTATTGTTCCATTCACTCGGCCCCACCAGACGGCCATCCCCGTACTCCATGACCTGCCGTCCGATCTTCAGCCCCCACGGGCACTTGTCGTATTGCGAGATTTCCACGTAGCCCTGGCGGAGGTCAAAGGCGTCGTCGCCCTCCGCGCCGAGCTGGCCGGGGAAGTCGGGACGATCCGAGAGGTATTCGCGCGAGTCCTGCGTCTGCGCGTACACTTTCAACCACGCGGCCGGCTTCAGCATGACACCGAGCCGGAAGCGGTTCAGCAGCCAGTTGTCATCGGTCAGCGAGCGGACGTTGTCATTGAAGTCGAAGTTGTTTTCCCGCACCTCCCAGCGCACACGGTCCTGCACATCGAGGGTGACTTTGCCATCGAGGAAGCTGAGCGGATTGGCGGGCGGTGCCGGCTGAATGGCCAGCGGGGCCGGGGCGGGACCGGCGAAGGAGACACCGGCAACGCAGAATGCGGCGAGGAGCGGGGTGGGAGTTTTCATGGGGGGTGGGTGGGGGTTGGGGTTGGGTGGAATCAGCGGGCTGCTGCCGGAGCCGTGCCGTCAAAGTAGGCTTGGTATTTCGGCCAGCTCCATGTGGCAAGCTCCCTCCCGACCTTCAGGCCCACATTGTTGTCGATCGGGATATGATAGCCCCCCATCGCGCGGCTCAGCGCGGCCATGTCGGCGGTCGCGGTGAAAGTCGGCAGATCGAGCACGATCTCGGGGCCCGCGTTCTTCTCCGTCAGCTCGCAGCATTTCCGATGAGCCACAAAGCCAAACTTGTCGCTTCCCGTGAACAGCTCCAAAATCTTCGCGCACGCCCCGCTCACCGTCGCGTGGCCCGAGGTGTAGCCGGGGAAAGGCGGCGTGATGAAAACGTCCGGCGAATACGGATGCCACTCCTCGGCCGGCATCTCTTTCGTCCCGCCTTCGGGGCCAGCCCAGCCGGTGATTCTCTTGCCGGCATAGTAGTGCCGGATCAGCGTCCACGGACGCGATGAGTCGTACACCCGCTTGGTCTCCCAGCACGAGATGAACGCATCGAACGCCGTGTTCGCGATGGCGAAGTAAAGCTTCACGTCATCGTCGAGGTCGTGCCTGTCGCGCTTCGAAACATCCTGCGCAAACCGCAGCCAATGCCCGCTCTGCGCCGTCGAGCGCGGCCCGTCCCGCATGAACTCCACCACCGCCTTCTGCGCATTCGTCAGCGTCGCATTGTAGGCCAGCACCTCATCCACCTCCTTCTTCAAAACCTCCCCATCCTTCTTGATCATCGGCGGCGGCCCAGGGCGAAACTGGCTCGACTTCTCCAGCACGAACGGCTTCACCCGATACCAATGCGGCGTCAGAAACCCCGGCGTCACCTTGCTCCCATCCGGCCGCGTGAAAGTGATCGGCTGCCAGTAATCCGCGTCCACACACCGCTCCGCCCTATTCCGGCAACTGTAAAACGTGTAATCCGCATACGGCTTCCCATTCCCCCCGATCTCATCGCCGAGCTGATTCGCCCCGTCGTGATGCCGGTAATCGATCACCGCCTGCGCCGCGATATTGCCGATCCCCTGCGCCGTCTTCGGGTCCGTCGATTCGTCCCCCGGCTCATACCCCAGCTTCTTCATCTCCCCATCCAGAAACCCCTTCTCCGCCGGATACGCATCCAGCAGCGCCCGATACGCCGCATAGCTCACCGCCTTACGCTTATTCTCCGCCGTTCGCTCCTCCGCCGGACGCCTTAGCTTTCCCCCCAGTCGCGACCCCACCGCCTTCTGATCGTACGCCGCCCACGCGTCGTACATGCTCGTTGCCCAGATCGCATGCTGCCGCGAGATGATCGTCGGCCTCGCCCCCACCTTGTCGATGTCCTTCGCACTCGTCTCCTGCGCGATGTTCAGCCACCGGTACGCCGCATTCTGCTCCTTCTCCGGCAGCAGCAGATTGTGGATATTGTCGCCCGCAGCCTGGGCTAGAACTGGAGAGAAGGTGAACAGCGCCACGGCAAGGTGGCGCAACAGCGCGGAGATACGTACGGGGGGCATCCGCAACCGTGTATGGCGATCGAGTCGTCGCCGACAAGTATTCTTATCGCAGCGGCGAAGGAGTCTCCGGCAGCCTACTAGAGGCAAAACCGGTGTCGGCGGAGCTTCCGGGAGAATCACCGATCCCCACCTCCTCTGTAACCTCCCAACCCTGCGACCCCCGTATAAAATCCGCCACCCTCCGATTTCCCCAAATGCCAATGGTCAGTCCCGTTCGCCGGGAATGTCCGCCGGGTAGCCGCTGATCGCGCGGCTGGCCTGCACGCCGGAGAGCGCGGCGCTTTCCACGCAGCCGACGTTGA
>JAYTDO010000414.1:0-3335 GCA_043735935.1 Chthoniobacteraceae bacterium | reverse complement strand
GCGGCGCGAATCTCGTGGCGAAGCACATCGGCACGAAGCCGCCGATCGTGCAGGAATTCACCGCGGCCGATGCGGTGAACACTTACCCCGAACTGATCGCCGCCGCGGAGGCGCCGGTCATCGACACGTCTAGCGCTGCGCTGCTGCAGTTGGCACGGCGGGTTCATGAGTGCGGGCAAAAAGTCGTGCTCACCGGCGAGGGCGCGGACGAGTGGCTGGTCGGCTATCCCTGGTATAAGGCGGCGAAGGCGATCCAGTTTCTCGACTTCATCCCCGGCCTCAAACTGAGCGACCGCGCGCGGCGCGCTTTTCTCCGGCTGAACAACGTCCCGCAATACCCCGCCGAGTTTCGTGCGGGAGTGGAGGCGGCGGTCGGCGGGCCGAATGCGTGGATTGATTCCTACGGCCTGCTCGGTCTCTCGAAGCTGCGCTTTTACGCCGAGCCGATGCGCGAAGTGCTCGCGCAAAATCGTCCGTGGGAGGAGCTCGGTTTTCCGCTGGAACGCGCGAAGCGCTGGCACCCGCTGAACCGCGGCATCTGGATCGCCGCGCGCGTGACGCTGGCCGGGCATCTTCTCCAGGCGAAGGGCGATCGCGTGGCCATGCACTCCTCGGTCGAAGTGCGTTATCCATTTCTCGACGAGGCCGTGTTCGACTTCACCGCGCGGCTCGATCCGCGGTGGAAACTGCGCGGCTTTCGCGACAAACACATCCTGCGGCTGCTCGCGGAGCGCTGGCTGCCAGAGTCGGTTTACAAAAAGCGCAAAGCGATCTTTCGCGCGCCGCTCGACAGCTTCCACATGGACCCGGAGCCGGCCTACGTGGCGGAGCTGATGAGCGAGGAATCGCTGCGGCGCACCGGCTATTTCGACGTCGCCGAAGTGCAGCACTGGCGGCGCGCCTTTCGCCAAATGCGCGCCGGATCGCTGCCGCGCCTTTCCATCGAAATGGGCCTCGCCGCCGTCGTGGCGACGCAGCTCTGGCATCACCATTACATCGACGGAAACCTCGCGGATCTGCCGTGTTCTCACCAGCGCTGAGCGTCGCAATTTCGCATCCAGTGGTCATCGCCGCCGCGACTGGCCAGGGCGATCACCGAGTGATGATCTTCTTCACCCAGATCGCGCTCCTCATCATCGTCGGACGGCTGCTGGGTGAATGGATGCAGCGCATCGGCCAGCCCGCCGTCATGGGGCAGTTGCTCGCGGGGATTATTTTGGGACCGAGCGTCTTCGGCGCGCTCTGGCCCGGCGTGCAGCAGATGATTTTCCCCGCCGCATCCGGCGACCGGCAGATGCTCGCCGCAGTCTCCGAACTCGGCGTGCTCATGCTGCTTCTGCTTACCGGCATGGAGACCGATCTCGCGCTGGTGAAGCGCGTCCGCCGCACCGCCGCTATCGTTTCCGCCGCCGGAATTCTGATCCCGTTCGCCTGCGGCTACGCGCTCGGCGAAATGCTGCCGGAGAGCGTCCTGCCCGATCCGAGCCGCCGCCTTTTCACCTCGCTCTTCCTCGCCACGGCGCTTTCGATTTCCTCGGTGAAAATCGTCGCCGCGGTGCTGCGCGAGGTGGATTTTCTCCGACGCAATCTCGGCCAGGTCATCCTCGCCGCCGCCATCCTCGACGACACCATCGGCTGGACGATTCTTGCCTTTATCGGCGGCCTGGCGGCGCATGGGAAAGTGATGCTGGCTCCCGTGCTCATCAGTGTTTGCGGCACGATCGCCTTCCTCGTCTTCTGCTTCACTATCGGTCATCGCTGGGTGGCGCGCGGCATCCGCTGGGCGAACGATCGCTTCATCAGCGAGGTGCCCGTCATCAGCGCCATTCTCGTGATCATGATCGCGCTCTCGATCGTCACCGATTTCATCGGCGTGCACACCGTCCTCGGCGCGTTCGTCGCGGGCATCATGGTCGGGCAGTCGCCGATCCTGACGAAACACATCGAGGAGCAACTGCGAGGGCTGATCGTCGCGCTGTTCATGCCCGTCTTCTTCGGCGTCGCGGGGCTTTCCATCGACCTAAAAGTGCTCGCCGATCCGCATCTGCTCGGCCTGGCGCTCGTCGTCATCGGCATCGCGAGCATCGGGAAACTGGGCGGGTGTTACGTCGGCAGCCGCCTCGCGCGGATGAATCATCCGGAGTCTCTCGCTGTCGGTCTCGGGATGAATGCGCGCGGTTCCACTGAAGTCATCCTCGCCACGATCGGCCTTGCGATGGGCGTGCTGAATCAACGTCTCTTCACGATCATCGTCCTCATGGCCGTGGTGACGACACTCATCATGCCGCCGCTCCTGCGCTGGGCGCTCGCCCGCGTGCCGACGCGCCCGGAGGAAAAGGAGCGCATGGATGCGGAAGCGGCGGAGGAGAAGGACTTGATGCCGAAAATCGAGCGCGTGCTCGTCGGCCTGGACGCCAGCGACGATGCGCGACTCGCCGCGCGCCTTGCCGGCTGGCTGGTCGGCGGGCGTCATCTCACCGCAACCGTGATCAGTGGAAATGGAGGCGACGTCTCGCGCGATGTCCTGGAAGCTGCGGAGGCCGCCGCGCGTTCCGTGAATGCCAGCGAAGCGGAACGTAGCGCGCAGAAAGCCCAAGACCGAGACACGCCTGCCGAGCCCGCACCAAAGAGATCTCCCGTCGCCGAACTCATCTCCGCCGTGACTCCGAAAGAGCCGACTGCCACACCCGTCGAAGCGATCCTCGCCGAAGCGAAGAACGGCTATGGTCTGCTTTTTCTCGGTCTCGGCAGCGCCTCAAAGCAACCTGCGCAAGGCTTTCCACCCGCGCTGGAAAAGATCGTCCGGGAATTCACCGGCCCCATCGCCATCCTGCTCCGCGCGTCGCCGGGACCGGACGCAAAGCTGGAAAAAATCCTCGTTCCCACGACCGGCGCGGACTACTCGCGCTTCGGCGCGGAAGTCGCCGTGGCGATTGCGAAAGGCTGCGGCGCGACCATCACCGCGCTACACGTCTCCGCGCCACCGTCGGACAACGAACTGCTCCGACATGCCAAAAAACTCCTACGCACCGGACGTGCGCTCCTCGCCGACATCGCAGCCCTCGGCCAGCGCGAAGGCGTGCGCGTCTCGACAAAGGCGCTGGTCGGCCCGGCGAAGGAGAGCGCCATTCTCCGGCAGGCGCAACTCGGCGGCCATCAGCTCATCGTGCTCGGCACGAAAGCGTGGTCCGGCGAGCACCTGCATTTCGGCCAAAGCGTCGAGACCCTCCTCGCCAGCGCACCCTGCCCCGTCCTCATTGTTAAATCATAACGCCCTGTCTTCCTTCCCCTCCCGAATACCGATCGCGGTCGGCGGCTTGGCGTCTTACGCAGTC
>JAYTDO010000413.1:0-15987 GCA_043735935.1 Chthoniobacteraceae bacterium | reverse complement strand
TAGATGAACTTGCTGGCCGGGCCGCCATTTCGGCGGACGATTTCCACGCCGTTCAGATACGCGACGAAGCCGTCGTTGTACTCGATGGCCAACTGCACGGCATCCGGCCGCGCCTGATTGGTCCCGGAAACGGTAAACGCTTTTCGCAGGTAAAGCGTCGGCGTGAGGTAACGCATCGCCGTCTCCAGATTTGTCGCGATCGCCGTGGAAACGCCGGTGACGGTCCCATACCCGAACGGACCGACCGCACTCGACCAACTCGCATCATCAAAAGACGCCTGATACCAGGGGGTGCCAGTCCCGATGCGCGCCGGTCCGGTCGCGGGAAATTGGAGCAACCGATCGGACCCGGCGGCCATGAATTCGTTGATCACGACGGCCGCGCCGGACTGCGAAAGCAGCACAGCGAGGGCAAGGATGGGCGCGAGAAGCCGTCGTATGGGGGAGAAACGGGTGGGATTCACGAAACTAATGGAACCATTTAGCAGTCCACCGCAACGGTCAACGTCTGATCGCCCGCCGTCGGTCTCTCCGTAAATGGGCTTGTCCGGGCGCGCGCTTTCACCCTCACTCACGCTAATGCCGAAAGCCGCAAAATACTGGATGGTGAAACAGGAACCCACGGCCTACTCGTGGGCCCAGTTCGTGAAGGAGGGACGCGCCGCATGGACGGGCGTCCGGAACTTTCAAGCCCGCAACAACCTCCGCGCCATGGCCAAAGGCGACCTCGTGTTTTTCTATCACAGCGTCGTGGGCAAGGAAATCGTCGGCATCGGGAAGGTCATCACCACCGCTTATCGCGACCCCACCGCCACGGAAGGCGACTGGGACTGCGTCGATCTTGCGCCGGTCAAATCGCTCCCGCACCCCGTCCCGCTCGAAATCGTCAAAGCCACGCCGGCCCTCGCCGAACTCGCGCTCCTGCGTCAATCGCGCCTCTCCGTCATGCCCGTTCGCGCGGAGGAGTATGCGGAAATCCTGCGGCTCGCGAAAACGGGCGGTTTAGCGTCGCCAAATCACCGCCGGCCTTGACAAGCCGCATCGTCGATTCCCTAATCACCCCGTGCGCGAGGCCCTCTGTTTCCTCCTCCTTTTTTTCGTGATCCTGTTCGGCTGGAAACAGCCCTACCGGCATCACTACCACCAACTCGCCGGCATCGAGGATGAACCTCCTCCTTCGATGAATCTGCCTATCCCGCCCGCCCCCGGCGCTCCGGCCCCGGCTCCGCGTGCGAGCGCCACCCCGCCGCGCCCGCCTCAACCGCCCGCCGATCGCAACTGGATTTTCGACAAGACCCGCATGGATGAACCGACCGGGGGAAAAGGAGCGCGCGGTGGAAAATGAACCCACCGACAGCCCAGTCCGATTTTGGGTCATCTATCTGGCGATCCTCGGGACGATTCTTTTCATCGGGTGGAAACAGCCGCTGCGGTATCGCTTCATGAGCACCGCTGAAATCTGGGCAATGGAACATCCGAGCGAACCACTCCCACTCCCCCCGGGCTCGACACCCTTCCCCACGCCAAAACCAACGCCGACTCCGTCGACCCCAAGCTGGCTGTGGGACCGCACTCGCAAGAACCCGCTCGATAATCAGCCGTACGTGAGATGACGCCCCGGCACGGGATCGCCGCGAGTTGACCGTTCCCGACAGTGAACGCGCCTCCCCGAGGATTCGCCGCCAGTAGGCGCTGCTTCGCGCTCCTTCTCGGCATCGTGTTTTTCAGCGCCTTCATCTCGCTCGCCGTCCAGGTGCGCGGCTTGTTCGGTGCGGCGGGAATCATGCCCGCAAGCGAGTTCCTTCACGCCGTGCAGCGGCAACTCGGCGCGCGCAGCTTCTGGGAAGCACCTTCGCTCTGCTGGCTCGGCTCCAGCGACGCGACGCTCCTCGGCCTTAGCGTTCTCGGCGCCGTGCTCGCGCTCGTCATGGCCGCGGGCTTCGCGCCCGGCGCGTGTTCGCTCGCATGCTGGGCGATCTACCTCTCGCTGTGCTCCGTCGGCTCACCGTTCCTGAATTTCCAATGGGACGCGCTCCTGCTCGAAACCGCGCTCCTCGCCGCGTGGTGGCTCCCGTGGCGCCTGCGCCCAGCATGGACGGCCGAGGCCGATGGCAAATGGATCGCGCGCTGGCTGCTCTGGTGGCTGCTCTTCCGGTTCACGTTTGAATCCGGCATCGTGAAACTCACCTGGGGCGACGCCACGTGGTGGAATCTCAGCGCCCTCGATTTCCATTTTGAAACACAGCCGCTGCCGCTCTGGACCGCATGGTATCTCCACCACGCGCCGCGGTGGCTGTTACGCGCGATCACCGCAGGCATGTTCATCATCGAGATCGGCGCCCCATTCACCATCGCCGCCCCACGCCGCTGGCGCCACGCAGGCGGCATCGCCCTCATCGCGCTCCAGATCGGCATCCTGCTCACAGGCAACTACACTTTTTTTAACCTCCTCACCATCGCGCTCTGCCTCCCGCTTTTCGACGACGCCTGTTTCCCCGCTCGCTGGCGCGCCGCCGATGCTGCGCCGCCGCTGCGCCCATCTCGGATCGCCATCACCTTTGCCAGCATCGCCTCGCTGCTCGGTCTGCCCGGCTTCATTCAATCCTTTCGGATCGCCGTCCCTGAACCGCTTGCCCAATTCCGCAGTTTCAACGGCTACGGCCTCTTTCGCGTGATGACCACCGAGCGACCCGAAGTCGTCATCGAAGGCAGCAACGACGGCGTGGTCTGGACCGAATACGAACTCCCGTGGAAACCCGGCGATCTTCGCCGCCGCCCGCGCCTCGCCGCGCCACATCAGCCACGCGTGGACTGGCAAATGTGGTTCGCCGCGCTCGGCGACGTGCGGCACAACCCGTGGTTCGTGAATCTGCTCATCCGCACCCTCCAAGGTTCACCGGAAGTCCTCGCATTCTACGACTGGAATCCCTTTCCAAAACAGCCGCCCAAACGCATCCGCGCCGTGCTCTACGACTACCGCTTCACCCGCGACGACGAACCCGGATGGTGGCACCGCGAGCGCCGCGGCCTCTATTGCCCTGCGTTCTCGCTCGACGATTTGGCGAAATGATTCCGCTGGCACATCCGCGCAGGCATCGAAAGTTTGAATTCATCCACGCATTCAACGTCTGACCTTCGAATCATTAACGACATGAAAATCCAACGAATCATCTCCACCATCGCGGTCGCCGCGAGCCTGGCAGCACCCGTCGCAGCTCAGGCAAAGGACCGCCACCATCAAGACGTTCACATCAGCCAGGGTTCGCACTCGAGCTATTACCACGGCGGCTACTCCGGGTATCGCCCGTATCCCTATTATTACTCCCGGCCGAGTGTCGGATTCAGCTTTTACAGCCGCCCGACTACGATCTACCGCTCCGTCCCCGTCGGCAGGAATTACGCGGACGGCCTCTCCGTCGACGTGCAGCGCGAACTCCGCCGCCGCGGCTACTACCGCGGGCCAATCGACGGCGATATCGGTTACGGCAGCCGCGCCGCCATCCGCTCCTATCAGCACGACCGCGGTCTCTCAGCCACCGGCCGCATCGATTCCACCCTCCTGCGCTCGCTCGGCATCAACTAAAGCGCGCGCGTTGACACGCCGTGCGCCCGCCGGGATAGTCCCCGCCTTGTGTTCCGGCCCACGCTCACGGCACTGACCGCCCTTTTTTTTCTCGCGCCCACCCACGGCGCGGAGGAAGTCCCGGCACCGCCCGCACCCAAGCCGTCGGCGACCAGCACCGTCTTCTACGCCCAAAACGCGGACGCGGTTTACCAGTTTCAGGAAAACGCCGCGATCACTCGGCGCATGGTCGATCAACTCGTCATCGCCGTCACCGGCCAGCCTACGGTGACCGCCGCGTGGCGCACGCTCGTCTCGCCGAAAGATCGCGTCGGCATCAAGGTCGCCACCGCCGGAGCGCCCTATTGCGTCGCGCACCTCGGCGTTGTCGAGGCGATCGTCGAGGGCATCGCCTCCGCGGGCGTGCCCCGCAAACAGATCATCGTCTGGGATCGCGACACCGACACTCTGCGCTCCGCGGGGTTCGCTCCCAACTCGCGCTACAGCGTCCGCGCGATCGACCCGCCCCGCGGCTACGACCGCAGCGCCACCTTCACCGCGCCCGTCCTCGGAAAACTCATCTGGGGCGATTTGCTCTTTCGGGAAAAGGTCAGCCGCGTCGACGGGCGGCGTCCTTCCGAAGCCGATCAGCTCAGTTCCACGAGTCACTTCGCCAGCATCCTCAGCCGCGACGTCACCAAGATCATCAACGTCCCCGTGCTCACCGAGGAAGCCGGCTGCGGCATCGCCGGCGCCCTGTACAATCTCACCGTGCCGAACGTGGATAACTGGCGCCGATTCCTCCAACTCGACGCCTCCACCACCGAGTCCATCGCATCGCTTTACGCGGACGACCACATCGCGTCGAAAGTCGTGCTCACACTCATGGACGCCCTCATCGCACAGTACGCCGGAGGCCCCGGCTTTCAGCCAAACTACGCCTTCGAGCACCAGACGCTTTACGCCAGCCGCGACCCGGTCGCCGTCGACGCCATCGGCCTTCGCAAACTCGAAGAGTGGCGCAAACCCGCCAAGCTCGCGCCCATCGGCAAACGCGCCGAATGGCTCGAAACCGCCGGACAGCTCGGCATCGGAAACAGCGCCCAGGAACGCATCATCCTGCTTCCCGCCGGCCGATGAGCAACTCCGATCTCGCCGGTCCGCTCCTCAAGTCCGTCTCTCGTTCCTTCTACCTCACCATCCGCATCCTGCCCGCGCGCATCCAAGCGCCCATCGGCCTCGCCTACCTGCTCGCCCGCGCCAGCGACACCATCGCCGACACCGCCGAGGCTGCCGCCACGGTCCGTCTGCAGCACCTCGCCGCCTTCGGCGAAATGATCGCCCACGGACACGCTCGCGGGCTGGCGGAACTTCAACGAGAAATCTCCCCGCCCGATCACGGCGAGCGCGAACTCATCGGCGAACTCGATCGCTGCCTCGCGTGGCTCGCGACGCTCGGCGAGTTCGACCGGGCCGCGATCGCCGAGGTCATGGAGAAGATCATTCGCGGACAGACACTGGATCTTCAGCGTTTCCCCGTCCGCGACACCGTCACCGCCATCGCCACCGCCGCAGACCTTGATGAATACACGTATCTCGTCGCCGGCTGCGTCGGCGAATTCTGGACCCGCGTTTGCTGGCACCACCTGCCACGCTACGCCACGACAGGTGAAGAAGAGCTCCGCCGACTCGGGCGCAACTACGGCAAAGGGCTGCAGCTCGTGAATATTCTGCGCGACATTCCCGCCGACCGCCGCGCCGGACGCTGTTATCTGCCGGACGAAGAACTTCGCGCCGAGCCCGAGCCCGAGGTCTTTGCACGCTGGCATCGGCGCGCCACCGAATACCTCGAAGACGGACGGCGCTACCTGCTCGCGCTGCGCCCGGCGCGGCTCCGCGTCGGCTGTTTTCTCCCGTGGTATCTCGGCCACGAAACGCTCCGCCTTCTTCAAGAACGCCCGCCGCTCGATACCTCGGAAAAAATCAAGGTCCCCCGCTCCACCGTGCGCGCCGCCCTGCTCCGCGCGCCGTTCGTGGCATTCTCAAACGCCCCTCTCAGGGCGTGACTTCGACGCGGTAATAACCCGAGAGTCCGGTGGCCCCTCCGGCATCGGTAAAAATCAGTTCGCCTCCGGCGCCCGCCTGCGCTCCGCCCACATTCGTCCACGGCCCGAGCAATGCTGTTGCGCGTTGGAACTGATACGCGTGCCCGGTGTATCCGTTCACCTTGCAGGAAAATGTGGAACCGCTTTTGGTCGCCGAAATGATCCGGCGCTCATGGTTCGCGATCACCGCGCCGGCGTTGATCAAATCGACCGGCAGCGCGCTCGGCGAAGTGAGCAGATCGAGGATGCCGTTGTTCGTAAATGTGCCCGTCGCGCTCAACGCCGCACCGGACTGAATCCGCATCGTGCCGTTGTTCACCACCTCGCCGGTCACGGTGAAAGATCCTCCGCTGAAGGTCGCCACCCCATCGTTATTTAAATCGCCGGCAACCTTCGCCGCGCCGCTGCCGATCAGCGTCGCGCCGACGGCGATGTTCACCGCGTCGCACGCGATCGAGCCGCCGACGAGGTTGAGCGAAGCGAGGCTCGCCACATTCGTCGCCGCGTTGCACGTCACCGAGCCTGTGATCTTCAACACACCCGCCTCGACCGTCGTGCCGCCGTTCCATGCCCCCGTGCCGCCCAGCGTCCAAGTGCCAGCGCCGGTCTTCACGTAGCTGGTGGTGGTGCCGGTGTTTCGTTCGGAAATATTCCCGGCAAATGTGACCTCCACGCCGGGCGCGGTTTTCCCGCCGATGCGGTAGGCGAAATTTCGCCCGCCCGTGACGCCGCCGAGGAGATAGGAATTGGAAGGGCCGCCGAGTTCGCCGATCGCCACGGTGGTGCCCGCGCCGCTGCTGCTGATTCCGTCAAAATACAACGAGCTCTTCGCGGTAAGATTGATGGTGGCGTTCGCGTAGCCCGCCGGGCCGTAGCTCGTGGCGATGCGAAAGTCGCCGCCGTCAGCGTCGGTCAGGACATTGATCGTGCCGGTGAATGCCGACCAGTCGGCGTAGAGGTCCGTGCGCACGTATGGGATGTAAAAGTCGAGCGTTCCGCCACCCTTGAGCGAGCCGTACACATCCACACGCGCGTCCGCATTGATCCTCGCGGTCGCGCCGGTAGGGACGACGAGTTTCGCGGTGAAAGAGTTGTAGCTCGCCGAATCGTCCCGCATCGAAATGACTCCGCCATTGAGCGTGACGGGACCGTTGCCGAGCCCGCCCGCGTTCGCCGCGTCCGTGGAAAGGACGATGGTGCCCGCATTCAGCGTCACTCCGCCCGCAAGCGTATGCGCACCGGAAAGGGTGAGTGTGCTTGTGCCGTTCTTCACGAGCGCCGCATTCCCATCGAGCGTGCCCGCGCCGCCCAGCGTGTAGCCGAGCGCCGTGTTCACCGTGACGAGGCGCGGGGCGAGGCTTCCGACGAGTGTCACGACCCGAGTCGGGCTCGTGTCATCGAAGACCACGGCATCATTGCTGCCAAACGTGCTGGGAGTCGCGCCGGTCCAATTATTCACCGTCGCGGTGTCCCAGTTCGCACTCGTCGCGCCAGTCCAAGTGAGTGTGGCGGGGTTGCCGAGAACCTCGAGCCACAGGCGCGCGGGCGTGGTGCTGGAGCCGGTGCGTTTCACGGTGAAGGTCTGGCGGGTGCCGAGCGGAAGGTTGTGGGAAAAGGTGCTGGGCGTGCCGCCGGGCACGACACTGCTCGGCGCGGTGATGAGGTCGTAGTCGCCCGCCGCGAGGGTTCCATCGAGGAGCACAAACTGAAAAGTCGGCGTGCCGCTGTAGGTCAGCGGCGCTCCGGTGATCACGATCTTGTCGTTCGCTCCGCCCGGCGTGCCGGACATGTCGCAGTACATCGTCGCAGCGTTCAGCGTGAGCCCGTTCACCACCGTCATCGTTGCGCCGGTGAATGGCACCGTGCCCGGTGAAAGGAACGACCCCGCCGACGCGGTGACGCTTCCGCTGAATGTCCCGCCACCGCCGAGCAGCGCGCCGCTCGCCACGGTGAGCGCGGTGTTTCCGAGGCTGCCGCTCACGAGGAGCGCGCCGACATTCACCGCCGTCGCGCCGGTGTAGTTGCTGGCGCCGGTCAACGTGAGCGTGCCCGCGCCGACCTTTGCGATGCCGGTCGCGCCCATGTTGTTGGTGATCGCGCCGGCGAACGTCATGTCGTTGCCGGTGGCGCCAATATTGTAAGTCGTGAGATTTGCGGTCGAACTCGCCCCCGTCAGCGTGGTGCCGCTGCCGCCAATCAGCGCGCCAAGTTCGATGGTCGCGTTGCCGTCGCGATTCAAAAGGTCCGCGGTGCTCGTCCCGAGATCGAAGGTCGCGAGCGGGCTGCCGAGGCTGCCGTAGAGCCGGAGATATCCCGTGCTGCCTCCGAGCGAGATCGTGCCAGCGAAAGCGGACGTGTTGCCGCGCAGGGAAAACGTGTTGTTGCCGATGCTGAGCGCCGCTGTGCCGGAGCCGGTCCACGCGCCGGTCGATTCGCGATTCGCACCGCTCACGTTGATCGCGACAGGGGCGTTCACGGCGAGCGGACTCGGGGTGCTCTGGCTCAAGTTCAGTGCGCCGGCGTTCAGCGCGAGCGGCGCGCCGCCGATCGCATCGTAAACGGTCAACGCAAGCGAGCCTCCGTCGAGCGTCGCCGCGGAAAAACCGTTCGCTCCCGTGTTCGAGATCGTCAGCGTGCCCGCACCACGCTTGGTCAATTCGCCGACAGTCGAAAGCGAGCCGGCGCCGCTGAACGTGTAGCTGCCCGCCGCATCCACATCCACGCTGCCGACGACGTTCGCGCCGGTCACGGTCACATTCGCCTGGCCGAGCCCGGTCTGGTCGAAGGCCACGCGATCGCCGCTGGCAAAGGCCACGGTCGCCCCCGTCGCGGGGCGCAGCCAGTTCAGAGCGGGGGCGTCCCACCCGTTCCCCGCGCCTTTCCACAGCAGATCACGCGGCAGCGCGTTCGAGGTGACGACCATCGCACACGTTTGCGTCCACGTGCTGCCCGCGCTGTCGGTCACCGTGAAATCGAACCGCGCGCGCCCGGAAGAATCCAGCGTCGGCGTGAACGTCGCGATCGCGTTGCCCGTGCCACTCTGGGCCACGGAACCGCCGCTCACATTGGAAATCGTGAATGTCGGCGACGCCGAAAACCCGCTCGTGAACCGCCGCAGATCCACCGCCACGCTCACATTCTTCGCGGTGACGCCATGCGGGATGGCGAGGAAGTGGAGATACTCCTCCAGTCGGGTGTAACCCGCGACGGTGCCGGTCGGGAGAAATGTCGTACCCGTGATGACCCCTCCGCTGTTCGGCAGGGCCGTATTGTGATCCTGCGTCACCTTGTTCCAGCCGAGCGCCTCCTCGTAAAAGTCCGGCATCCCATCCTTGTCCGTATCCACGGAAGCCGCAGTCGAGTTCAGCGTGCCGATGCCGCCGTTGCTCGCGCCGGTCGCGCTTTCATTCGTGATGTGCTGCCGACGCTGCGTCACGACGTTGTTGATCAGAACCGTGTCCACCTCATCGCGCAGTGGGCCCGCGTAGGCGATGTCCAACCGCAGCGGTCCGGCGGATGAGACCACCTTTTTGTAAGCCACGAGCGGGCTGTCGGTCGTCACGGCCACGCCCGTGTTCACCACCGCCGCCGCGAGATGCTCCACGTCGCCGCTCACCATTCCCCAACCCGTGTCCGTGCCGTCGAGCACACCGTTCACATTCCCGTCGAGCAGGTTGTTGTTGAGGTAAACGTGGAAGTTCCAGTTCCCGTTCCGGTCGCGCCCGCCCTTCTCCAACGCCTTCGTCTTCGAGGTGCCGCTGAGGAAATAATTACCCACGACATTCGCGTTCCAGTTCGCCGGAGTGTCGGAGTCCGCGAGGATAAATCCGATGTCCCAGTCGAAGGTCACGTTGTTCCGCCAGTCGAGCAGCGTAGGCCGGGCCTTCGGGTTGCGCGTGTGATTGTGCGCCCACAACGAGTGGTGCGAGGTGGCGTGATTCTGATCCCACAACCCGCCGCACGAGTGCGACTCCAGGCCCCAGGCGTTGACGCTCCACTGGAAGGTCATGTTTTCCGGCGGACTGCCGAAGCTCGACATGTTTTCGTCCGTGGAAAACTCGACCGCGATGTGGTCGAAGATCGAATTGAGCGAACCGCTGTCCAGGTCGAGCGCGTCTCCGCCCGCAGTCTGCTTCCGGTAGCGCAGCCGCATGTGGCGCATCACCACGTCATCGCCGCTCACGAGAAACGTCCCGTCCTTCAACCCCACCCCGTCCCCCGGCGCGGTCTGTCCGGCGATCGTCACCTTCGAGGCGGTCAACCGCGTTTTGTTCACATGAATCCAACCGCTCACGTCGAACACGATCGTCCGGCCCGCGCCCGGCACCGTCCCGATCGCGTCCGCGAAAGAGCCCGCACCCGAGTTGTTCAGATTCGTAACGTGATAGACGTCGCCGCCGCGTCCGCCTTTCGCGTAAGCGCCCGCGCCCTCCGCGCCGGGAAAGGCCGGGATCGTCTGAGCGCGCGCGCTGACGGTCGCGAATGCAACCGCAGCAGCAATGAAGGAGATGGGAGCGAGGGAGGAGCGCATCTTGGTTACATCCCTCGCCCGACGAACTCAGCCCGGCAACCCGCCTTTTGGCGTCACTGCCCGACGCTCACCCCGCGCCGGGGCGCCGCCCCCAACGCTGCGTCCGTCTGCGGCAGGAAACCGATCAGCGCCGCGAGCGCGGACACCTGCGTGTTGAAGTTCGTCCTGCGGTTTCCGGCGTTCTCGTGCCATTCAGCCACAAAGAGCCCATCGTCGCCAAGGCCGTGTTGCAGCAAGGCTTCCGCGCTGCTCCGGATACAGTCGTCGATGGCGCGGCTCACCTCGGGATGCAGGCTCCGCTCGCGCAACAACCCGCGGAACTGCGCGAGGTATCGCACGCAAATGCCCTTAAATAGCGTCGCGTCGCCGCCGGTGCCGATCTTCTCGAAAAGCACCCCGTCCGGCCGCACGAGCCCCGACCGATGCAGGACGCCATCGGTCACCTTCACCGCCTCATCGAGATACTCCGCCTTCTCCGTCGCCCGATACAGCGCCGTCAGCGCGCCGATGAATGCCCCTTGGTTGTAACTCCAGTAATCCCCCCGATGCTGCGGCGCATCGACCACGGCGGTGCCATCGAAAAGACCGTTATCGTGAAACCATTGCAGCGTCTTTTCGGCACTTTCGAGAAAAGCCGCCTCATGCGTCCTCTCGTACAGCCGCGCCGAAAGGATCAGGAAAAGTTCATTCGCAATCGCGTTCGGGCGCTGCTTGTCGGCGTCCTCGCTCCAGACGATCCCGCCACCGCGCTCGGGCTTCCAGTTCTTCGCCATGTGCGCGTGGATTGTTTTTGCGGTGACGAGATATTTCGCCGCGTGAGTGCGGTCGTACATCTTCAGCCACGTGATGGCCCACCAGCCGGAATCGTCGAGGTACTCATTTTGAAAATCGCTGTAATAACCACCCGGCGGCGGCGGCTCGGCGGCGGATTTTTGCAGCGCGCCCTGCCACGTTGCCTCGTCGGCGTCATTCCACTGGCCTCGCTTTTTCAACTCCGCCACCAGCCGGCCTCGGCGCTTCGCATGATCTTTTTGAAGTTCATAAAGCGTCGCGATCGTCGCGTCATATTCGCTCGAACCCGTCGCGGCCATAAAATCGATGAGCATCTCCACGGCATTTGCCGACGGCCACCACGGCGGATTCCGCCGGCGTTCATAGACCCCGCGCAAATCGTCGCCGGGCCGGTCCAGCCAAATGCCCAGGATCGGCGACCAATAGACCTCAGTGAGCCGCGCGATGCCCGCGCGGATGGCATTCGTCACCGACTCTCGGCTGAGCGACGGTGCCGACTCGCTTCGCGCGATCGCTGCGAGGAGGAGAAAAAGGAGCACGGTGCCCGCGACACGGCGGCGACTTTGGCGAAGGGAAAACATGCGTTCTCTATCGGCTTTTCGATCCGCACGCACACGCACAAATCCACTCGAACGAAGGCGGTTTATCCCTCAAGCCGGGCGGCAAACGCCCCGGCGATGGCGCGCTCGGCCTCGTCGTCGAACGGAATCTGGTTGATGACGGCAAGACTCGCCGAGCGAGCTAGCGCGAGATCCGCCTCGCGGCGGTAGGCCGTGGCGATCGCGCGTCGAAACGTGACGTCGGAGGGCATCCCTTCGAGCCCACATTGGCGGAAAAGCTCGGCGGCGATTTCCTCCGCCATGTCGGCCAGCGCGGTCGCGGCCGGCTGGTGCTTGTGGTCGTAGCCGGTGCCGCCATCCACCTGGCAAACCTCGCGCGGATCGAGCAGACGAAAGATTTCGCAAAGCTGCCCGATCTCCAGCCCCCAGCCCGGCGCGGGATGCAGCGCCGCGGCGGTCTCGCGAGTGAAGGCGCATTCGCCCGAGAGCGGGTAACGGAAGCTGAGCAGGAAATCGAGCAACGGCTGGTGTCCAGCGACGCGGAGAAAGGCCTGGAGGAGCGGTGCGAGGAAGAGACGCGAGACGCGCCCGTAAAGGCGGTCGGTGACGCGGCTATAGTACATCTTCGCGAAACGGTAGCCGAGGCGCGGATGCGCCACCGCGAAACACAGCCGCGCGAGATCGGCCCGCCGGAACGAGGCGACGTCGCAATCCAGCGTGGCGATGATTTCACACGTTCCCCCGGCAAACAGGTGCCGCAGCGCCGCCGCCACATTCTCGCCTTTCCCGGAGGCCCCGTCGTTTCGCAGGAAGGTGCGTCGCATCGGGAGACCGCCGAAGATGGACCCGGCCATGGCGACGTCCGCGTCGTCGACGCCGTTCATCGAGACGACGATCTCGGAGAGGAACTCGGCGCCGTGCAGTTCGGCGACGATGTGGCGCAGGGCCGGTCGGTCGAGATCGGGCCCGTGGCACGGGAGGACGAGCGCGATTGGGCGGGAGCGGGCGAGCTCGGTCAGCTCCAGCTCGATCTTCGCGAGATGCGAAGTATTCAGGCGCTGGAGCGTGCAGATCAGCCCGGTCTGCGCGAAGTCGCTCATCGCGCGGCGCGCTAGGGGCTTTCCAGCGGTTCGTCGTCTTCGATCTCCTCCTCGATCTCCTCCTTCATCTTCCGCGAGAGGAAGGGGCGAAGGAATCCGTAGAGCAGGTAGGTGATGAAAATGACGGCGGGCATCGTCTGGTAATACATCGCGGTCACGATGAGCACGCCGACGATGGCGATGAACTTCGGCAGCGAGCGCGTGGTGCGCCAGTTGAGCGACTTAAAGCTCGGATATTTGAAGCCGCTAAACATCATCCACGAGAGGAAAACCATGAGCGGCGGCAGCACCCATTTGCCGTTCCCGATGTCGCGCCCGCGCTCGTCGAACCAAAGCAGGGCGAGGGTGATGGAGGCGATGACGCCAGCGGCGGCGGGGATGGGGAAGCCTTTGAACTCCTTGTTGGCCGCGACGGAGTTGGCGGCGGCGAGGCAGTTGAACCGCGCGAGCCGCAGCGCACCGCAGACGAGGTATAGCGATGCGATGATCCAGCCGGTCCGGGGAAATTCGTGCAGCACGATGCGGTAAACCATGAGCGCCGGGGCGACGCCGAAGGAGACGACGTCCGCGAGCGAATCGAACTCGCGTCCGAATGGGCTTTCACTGCCGCCGAACCGCGCGAGACGGCCATCGAGCGCATCGAAGATGCACGACGCCAGGATGCACCAGATGGCGATGTGAAACTTGTCGGACGCCGCCGCCTCGACGGCCTCCATCGTCGCGGGGGTGGCCGTGGCCTGAAGGAGCGCACCTTCCAAAATCTTCAGCACTGCGGCGAATCCGCAAAACAGATTGCCCGCCGTCATCAGATTCGGCAGCAGATAAATCTTCGGATTGCCCTCGTCGCTCATGTCGTCATTTCAAACGGGCGATGACCGTCTGCCCGCCGAGGACCTTCTCGCCGAGCTTCACCGTGACCTCCGTGCCGACGGGGAGATACACCTCGGTGTAGGAGCCGAAGCGGATCATGCCAAAACGGTGACCCTTTTCCACGACATCGCCGACCTTCGACCAAGGCACGATGCGGCGGGCGATCTTCCCGGTGATCTGCCGCACGACGACCGTGGCCTTCGCGCCCTCGAAGGCCCACGTGAGCGCCTCGTTGAACTTCGGGCAATCGGGGCTGCGCGCATCGAGATACGGGCCGGGATAGGTGCCGGGAAAGTGCTTCTCGTAAATGACCTTGCCGGCGATGGGCGCCTTGTTCACGTGGACGTCGAAGACCGACAAAAAAATGCCGACGCGCAGGCATTTGGTTTTCAAAACCTCATCCTCCTCGACCTCGGAGATCACCGCGATATGGCCGTCGGCCGCCGCCACCACCACGTCATCCCCGGCGGGCACGGCGCGATCGGGGTCGCGGAAGAAATTGATGCAGAAAAGGACGAGCAATCCGGCAATGCCAGCGGGCCACCACCAGCGCAAGAAAGCGGAAGCCGCGAGCAAGGCAAAGAGAATGGCGAAGATGTAGCGGCCTTCGTAAAGGGTCTGAAAACGCATCGGGCGGCTATAGTCCGCCCGACGGGCGGGGCGTCAAGCGTTGTCAGCACGAGCAAGTCGGCTTAGGGTCACCACATGTCTTCCACCGCGACGCTCCAACCGAACCTGACGATGCGCGACGTGCTCGCCGTTTATCCCGGCGCGCAACGGGCGCTTTTTCGCAAATACCACATCGGCGGTTGCTCCAGTTGCGGCTTTCAGCCCGATGAAACGCTGGCTCAAGTCTGCGCGCGAAATGAGAACCTGCCCGTGCAGGAAGTGATCGACCATTTGCAGATGAGCCAGGATGAGGACGCTAAAATCCTGATCGCCCCGACGGAACTCTCGGAGGCGCTCGCCAACGATCGGAAGGCGAAGCTCGTGGACATCCGAACGCGCGAGGAATTCGACGCGGTGCACATCGACGGCGCGATTTTCTTTACACAGGAGCTGATGCAGGAAGTGCTCGGCTCGTGGGACCGGGAGGCGCTGCTCGTCATCGTCGATCACCAGGGTGCGAGGGCCATGGATGCCGCCGCGTATTTTTCGGGGCACGGCTTTTCCAACGTGATGGCGCTGCGCGGCGGCATCGATGCGTGGAGCGGCGAAGTGGACCCGAACCTGCCGCGCTACGAACTGGAATAAGGCCATGAGTGACGATCTCCAGCAGCGCATCCAGCAGGCCATCGCGAATCCGAAAAACGTCGGTGAAATGGAAAACGCCGATTCCGTCGGCACCGTCGGCAGCGCCGATTGCGGCGACATGCTGCGAATGTGGGTGAAGTTCAAGGACGAGAGCGGCCGGCGGGTGATCGACCGCGCGACGTTTCAAACTTTTGGCTGCGAGACGGCCATCGCGGTCGCGAGTGTGGCCACCGAACTCATCGCAGGGAAGACCGTCGAAGAGGCGCTCTCGATGTCCGGCAGCGATCTCTCCGCGCCGCTCGGCGCCTTGCCGCCGATGAAGATCCACTGCGCGCAACTCGTCGAAGGCGCCCTCCGCAGCGCGCTCGCACCCGGCACCGTCGCCCCGCCGCCACTCGAATCCCCGAAACCTGCAACCACGCTTTTCGATCAACTCAACTCCGGCCAGACCGCCGGCAAGACGGTAAAAGTCGTCTTTAAGAAGCCGAACGCCACCATCTGATTTCCATGCACGAAAACACTGAAACAACTCTCCGACGCGACTGCGAAATCATCCGCATCCCCAGCGGCGAATCCGTCATCCTCCCAGCCGGCACGCGGGTCCTCATCACGCAGGCGCTCGGCGGCAGCTACACCATCGCGACCGACCAAGGGCTCTCCCGCATCACCGATGCGAACGCCGACGCACTCGGGCTCGAATCCACCGCCCAGCAAACCGAGGCGCAGCCCGCGGATCAAGGCGGAATCGCGGTGGACGAAAAGGCCGTATGGGATCAACTCCGCACCTGCTACGACCCGGAGATCCCCGTGAACATCGTCGATCTCGGACTCGTCTACGACTGCCTGATCGATCAGCCCGCGGGGCGTGGCGCCAAGGTCTCGGTGAAGATGACCCTCACGGCGCCGGGTTGCGGCATGGGCCCCACGATCGCCGCGGAGGCACGGCAAAAAGTGCTCAGTGTCCCCGGTGTCGGTGATGCCGATGTGGATCTCGTCTGGGATCCGCCATGGAACCAGGACATGATCAGCGAGGCCGGCAAGATGAAACTCGGCCTGATCTGAAGCGATCCTCACACTCGCAGGTCCATCTGGCGTCAACCTCAGAAAGCGGGAAGCCTGCCTAGGACGAGTTGCGGCTGATCTGCTTCGACCAAAACCCAGTCCCACGGCTTCCAGCTCTGGCGATGCCACTTGAAGGTAAAGGGTTCGGTGA
>JAYTDO010000412.1:0-2242 GCA_043735935.1 Chthoniobacteraceae bacterium | reverse complement strand
CGAGCAGCCGTGCCTCACGTATGAGGAGTGCCTCGCGGTGCGGCGGCAGTGCGCGCATCCCTTCGTGCTCGATGAAAATGTGGACGGCCTCGACATGCTCCTGCGCGCCAAAGCCGACCTCGCGATGGATGTGGTGAATTTGAAAATCAGCAAGCTCGGCGGGCTGACGAAAATCAAACAGGCCCGCGACCTCTGCGTGAGCATGGGCATCGCGATGACGCTGGAGGATTCGTGGGGCGGCGACATCACCACCGCCGCCATCGCGCATCTCGCCCACAGCACGCCCGAGGAATTCCGTTTCACGAGCACGGACTTTAATAGCTACGTCACCGTCTCGACCGCCGACGGCGCACCGCAGCGCGTGAATGGTTTCATGTCCGCGAGCACCGCGCCCGGCCTCGGCATCACGCCAAAAATGAACGTGCTCGGTGCGCCTGTCGTCGTCGTCGAATAACTCACCATCACCATGAAACTATCGCTAAAATATCTACGCTCACTCTTCGCGCTCACTGCGCTCTTTTGCAGCCATTCATTCGCGGCGGAAAAGAAACCGTTGCAAGTCTTCATCCTCGCCGGGCAGTCGAATATGCAGGGACACGCCAAGGTTAGCACGTTCGAGCACATCGGCATGGACCCGGCGACGAAGCCGATGCTCGCGGAGATGCTGGGCGCGGATGGAAAGCCGAAGGTCTGCGAGCGGGTGTGGATTTCGTCCATAGGCTGCGCGGATGCGGAGCAGACGGGGAAGCTGACGGCGGGATTCGGTGCGACGCCCGGGAAAATCGGGCCGGAGTTCACGTTTGGCCTCTACATGCAGAAGTTTACGGACGCGCCCATTTTGCTCATCAAGACCTCGTGGGGCGGGAAAAGTCTGAACACGGATTTTCGTCCGCCGAGCGCCGGGCCGTATGTGTTTAGCGAGACGCAGCTCGCTGCTTTTCAAAAGAAGGGCAAGGACGTGGCGGCGATGCAGGCGGAGAAGGCGGCGGCGACGGGCGTGAACTATCGGCTGATGGTCGAGCATGTGAGAATGGTGCTCGGCGACATCAAGCGCGTGGTGCCGAACTACGATGCAGCGGAGGGCGTCGAACTGGCGGGCTTTGCGTGGTTCCAGGGCTGGAACGACATGGTGGACGGCGACACGTATCCGCAGCGCGAAAAGCCCGGCGGCTACGATGCCTATAGCGTGGCGATGGCGCATTTCATCCGCGACGTGCGGCGGGATTTGAAAGCGCCGAAGCTGCCGTTCGTCATCGGCGTGCTCGGCGTGGGCGGGCCGGTTGCGGACTACGGCCCCGATCAGCAGCGATACAAAGCGACGCACCAAAACTTCCGCGACGCGATGGCGGCCCCGGCGTTGCTGCCGGAGTTCAAAGGCAACGTCGCAACGGTCTTGGCGGAGAAGTATTGGGATCAAGAGCTGACCGCCGCGAAGGCGAAGGAAAACGCCATCAAACAACAGGCCAAGAAGCTCGCAGCCGAAGGCAAACTAACACCCGCCGACGAAAAAGCGGCGCTGGAAAAACTGCGCGCGGAGGGACTGACGAAGCGCGAGCGGCAGGTGATGGAGAAGGGCATTTCCAATCTCGAATACCACTACCTCGGATCGGCGAAAATCCTCGGCGGCGTCGGCAAGGGTCTCGCGGAGGCGATGGCGGAACTCAAACCGCTCAAACAATAGGCCCATGAAACACATCTTCCTCACCGCCCTGCTACTGGCTCCACTGGCAGCCCACTGTGCAGATACTGATACCAAAACCCTGCGCGTCTATATCTTCGCAGGGCAATCCAATATGGTCGGCTCGGATTCGAAGGTGAAAGACATCAAACGTTTTCCACCATTCGCCGGATTGGACCTGCCGCAGGACAAGGTCTTGTTCTCCTACAGCATCGGACGGGAGAACAAGCTCACTTCGAATGGCTGGGTTGCCTTGCAGCCTGTGGACAACGTCGTCGGACCCGAACTCAGTTTTGCCAGACGAGTGTCGCAAAACATCGAAGCGCCCATCGCCATCATCAAGTGTGCGGCGGGTGGCACGACCTTGGGTGAAGACTGGAATCCCGATGAACCCAGTGGCTTCAAGCTTTACCCGCTGGCGTTGCAATTGATCCAATCATCGCTCGCAGAGCTGGACCGGAAGAAAGTGGCCTACCGGATCGAAGGCTTCATGTGGCATCAGGGGGAGAACGACATGTTCAGCAAGGAGTTCAGGCCTAACTACGGCAAGAACCTGAGGAACTT
>JAYTDO010000411.1:0-3942 GCA_043735935.1 Chthoniobacteraceae bacterium | reverse complement strand
AGAATTTTGGAAACATCGCTCGCAGCGGCGAAGCAATGGAATGAATGCGACGCGGCAGTATTCCCCGCGGCTTTATCGCGGATGACTGCCGCCCGTTCGCTGCGCCTCGCGAGTGCCTTGCCGGAGAGTCTTCCCGAGTCATGGCAGCAACCGCTCGCCTCTGGCGTCGCCGCCGGACATACGTTGCCGGACTACGCGGAGTATTTGTCGGCGATGGAGACGTGGCACGCGCACACGCAAACGCGTGCAGAGCTTTTAGCCGAGAAGCCGGAACTCGCAGACGCGGAACTGACCGACGCCGTAGCTGCTTGCGGTGAGATCGCTGAGAAATTGCCTTGGCTCGCGACGCTAAACTACGCGGGGCTACGTCGGGCAGCGGAACAACTCCGGGAGCTTTGCGAACTCGCCGAGCGCCGGGCACAACTTGCGGAAAAGATTGCGATGGCACTCGGCCTGTCAGGCGCTCCGTCCACGATGGCGGAGGATGCTCGCCTGACGAAAATCAGCCGACTGTGGGCCGAGCTTGGACGCGGCGACGCTTGCTGTCTGGCTGATTGCCTCGCGTCGGCAACGACCTCCGAAAAGCTCGATGCAGCGCAAGCGGAGGCGCAATCTCTCAAGCACGACGAACAGCAACTCGAATCGTGGTTCCGCCTTCGTGATGCGCCGCCACCCGACCGGATCGCGGCGATTCGTCAGACGTTGAATGCGGCGCAAGGAACATGGCGAACATGGTGGCCCTTTGGTGAAGCCGCCCGCGCGCGCAAAGCAACGCGGGTGTTTCTCCGCTCGAAACAAGCCCTCAAAGATGCGGCGTTGTGTGATCGCCTCAACGAATTGGAAGTGTGGCCGGCGCGACTTGAAGCATTCGCCACTCACGCTGCGCATCGTCGCGCACTCGGTCCCGGTTTTCGTGGAATCGAGACGAACTGGGAGCGGCTGCGTGGCGCGGCTGCGCTCGCGTGGACGGTTGTTGAATGGCTTGGCTCCACCTCTGCACGAACGCTGCTCGGTCAGGCTGTGCCTATCGCGGAGGCTGTCAGTGCAACGGAAGATTCCGCGGATCAACTCGACGAGTGCAGCCGCGAATTCGGGGATTTGCTCTCTCAGGGCGCAGCCGGGTCATGCGGAAGTCTGTCGGTGCAATCGCGCGACACCGCGCGTGAGTTGCTTGCGCGGATACGCGCATCGCTCAACGAACCGCTCACGAAAATCGAGCGCGTTCACCCAAATGACGACGATACGCTCGACGCGATCCGTGAAACCGTGGGCGCGGCACTGAACCTCCGCGCACTTCGCGCCCATATCGAGGAGTTGGTCGCCAAACCCACGTTTCTCGGCGTGGCACATCGCGGAATCCATCACACGCCACTCGATCCGTTGCGGAGCACGTTTCAATGGGTGCGCGAATTCATCGCCCTTCGCGATCTGCCAGCGCCCTGCACGGCATGGATGCTCGAAATCGAAAGCGCACCGCGATTGAGTCAACTCCGAGACGCCACCGGCAAACTTGCTGAGGTGATTGAGGCGTGGCGGACAACGGCTGACGGACTCGCCTCGTTCGCGCAGATTGATTCGTCTTCCGCCGTCGCCGCTGCGAACCAGGAACGCATCGCGCCCGATGTCGTCACGGCTTTTGAGGAAGCGATTGGCTCCGTCACGATGCTGCCGCAGTGGGCCGATTATCTCCGGGTGCGAAAGTGGTTCTTCGATCACCGCCACGACGAGCTTCTGTCGTTTCTCACACAACACAGCTTGCCGGTTCAAACTCTTGCTCCGCTTGCTCGTGCCGCATTTTGGGATGCGTGGCTTCGCGTTGCGGAGACGATGCGACCGGAAGCGTTTGAGATGGCACGGCACGAAAAGGAAACTGCGCGGCAGAGCTTTCAATTCAGTGATCGCAATTTGCCGCACCTCAATCGCGCCTTTGTGGCCCGCGAGGTCTATCGCCCGCGCGGAGAAATTGCATCAGGGTGTCCCGGACCGCGCGCAACCGACCTCACAAACCTCGCATTGATCGAGCGTGAAATTAAGAAGGGGCAGAAGCACGTTCCCGCGCGAGAACTTGTGCGGCGATCCGGGCACGCGCTCCAGCAATTGATACCGTGTTGGATGATGGGGCCAGGAGCGGTGGCGCAATTCCTCCCGCCCGGACGAATCGAGTTCGATTTGCTCGTTGTCGATGAGGCATCGCAAGTCCGGCCGGAAGATTCGTTGGGATCGCTCGCTCGGGCGAAGCAAATCGTGATCGTAGGCGACTCGAAACAGATGCCGCCGTCCGACGTGTTTTCCGTCCATGCAGAGCGCGATGAAGACGACGAAGACGAAGCCTCGCCTGCGGAAGAACTGGAGAGTATCCTTGATGTATTCACCAACTTCCTCTCGGCCCCGGCGCTCGGCTGGCACTACCGCAGCCAGCATCACAGCCTCATTCTCTACTCCAACGAATTCTTCTACGACCGCAGCCTTCTGATACCGCCATCCACGCAAATCGGGGACGGGCCGCTCGGCGTGAAATGGCAATACTGCGCCAATGCGAACTTCACGAATCGTCGAAATCCGGTGGAAGCCGAAGAAGTCGTTCGGCAACTCAGCCAACACATCATCCTAAATGCGCGACACCCGGTTGAGCGTCAGGAGTCGGTCGCCGTGGTCACGATGAGCCGCACACAACAGGAATTGATCGAAGAACTGTTCGACCGGAAAACCAGAGAGTGGCCTGATCTGGCCTCGGCACTCGAATCCTTTAAGCCTTCCGCTCCCATCATCATCCGCAACCTGGAAAACATCCAAGGCGACGAGAGAGATGTCGTGATTATCTCGTTCACCTACGGCCCGGATGTCGCGACCGGCAAAGTCGCGCAGCGATTCGCGCTCATCAATCGTGCCGGCGGTTGGCGGCGGCTCAACGTGCTTTTCAGTCGTGCCCGCCTGCGAACCATTGTGGTGAGCAGCATGAAGTCTGAGCAAGTTCTCCCGCGCGCGGAGCGCACGGAAGACGGAGTGGTTCATCTGCGGAATTATCTCAAGTTCGCCGAGACAGGTCGCTTGCCTGACTCGCCCGACGGCCCCCGACGTGAGCCTGATTCCGAGTTTGAACGCTCCGTTGGCCGCATCGTTCAGGGCCTCGGCTTCGAGGTGCATTTCCAAGTCGGCACGATGGGCTTCTTCATCGACCTCGCCATTCCCGATCCCGCTTCTCCTGCGCGTTACCTCTGCGGCATTGAGTGCGACGGCGCACCGTATCACTCGCACCCCACGGCCCGTGACCGCGACCGCCTACGCGAAGAAATCCTTCGCGCGCGGGGCTGGGAAATATTCCGCATTTGGTCCACAGACTGGTATCGCAACCGCCAGACGGAGGTGGAGCGACTGAGGCGCTATCTGCGACAGAAAGCCGGTATGTGCGAGGCCGGTTCGGATTGACCACATCAAAGGAAATACTTCGTCCACACGAGACGGGTGGTTCTCCGCGTAGCCGACGGTGGTGATGACCACGCTCGCCTTCTTCGCGGCCTCGACCACTTTTTCGAGCGTGTAAGTCGTGTCCTCGGCCTTGCCGTCGGAGAGCAGCACGAGAGCGCGGCGCTCGACCGGTTTCTTTTCCAAAATGGCGATGGCCTCGATGGCGTTGCGATACAGTTCCGTGGCCATGCCGACGGCCTTCACCGACTTGAGCCGCGCGGCCACCTCGCCCCACGGCGTGCCGAAATCAGCCACGAGATCGAGGTTAGCATCGAAGGCGTACACCGCGCAGTCGGTGTGCGTCGCCGAGCGCTCAATGAGCTGCACGGTCAGCGCCTTGGCCGCTTCGATGGTCTTCGCGCGCTTCGGGTCGCTTTTGTCGATGAGGAAAAGGAGCGCGCAGGTATCGGAGTGGCCCTCGCTGCCAAACGGCTCGTATTTCACCGGCAGCGCCTGTCCGCCCGCCGTGGCTTCCAC